>NZ_BAEV01000013.1 GCF_000246895.1 Clostridium arbusti SL206
ATAGATAGACTTATTTTGAAAAATAACATAAGTTTTAATTATACTTATATTATTCATATAGTTTGCGTTGCTGTATTTGTTATTATTTCATGGAAGGCTGATATTCATACTTCTTGTGAAAGGGATTCTAAGTGTAATAATACTTTCTCATTGCTAAAAAATCCATTGGTGCTATTATTATCTCTTGCAGTTTTCTTTTATGTAGGAGCAGAAATATCAACAACAAACTGGACTGGAACTTTTCTTGAAAATTACTATGGACTTAGTAAAACAGACGTGCCAACTATACTTTCTAGTTTTTGGATTCTCTTTACATTGGGAAGAGCTTTAGGAGATAAATTTTTAGAAAAGGTAGGACAACTAAGATTCCTTGCTATAGCTCCTGCAGTTTCAGTAATAGGTATATTAATTATACTTTCAGGAAAAAGCAAAATTCAAGCTATTATAGGAATTGCAATTCTTGGTATATCTATGGCTTTAATGTATCCTGCTCTTCAAGGATATATTATACAACGTGTAGAAAAATCATATGTTCCAGCTGCATCGGCTATTGTAACAATTTTTAATAATCTTGGAGCTACTTTTTTAACTTATATAATAGGTTTTGCTGGTGGAGCAAAAGTAAGTTATGTCTTTATAATTCAAATATTCTTTTACGCATATATATTGATAGTGGCTGTACATTACTTAGTTTCTAAACCTAAAAGACAACTAAACTAATAAAGTGTGAAAAGAAGGTTCAATAAAGGATTTAGTACTAAAAATAAAGATATTTTTAGTACTAAATCCCATTTTTATGACTATTATTAACAGACTTTTCACCAATACTTTATTATTTTTGAGAATATATAAATTCACATAACGCTAACTGTGTTTTTTATGAAAATGATTATTTTCATTTATAACTATTAAATTTTCAAGAATCTCATCAAAAATTCTAAATATTCCCCACATACCTAATTCTACATCCCAACGGAATATTCCAGATCTATAGGAATAATCACCTGGATTTTCATTTGCTCCATTTTCTAGGCTAATATTAAATACATTACCAATACTTATTGCTCCTTGTACGGATATAATATTAGAAAATGGGTCAGAATATTGAGCTTTCCAAGAATGCCCATGCAATACAAAACTGTGATTTCTTGGCTTGTCTGCTGGCATAAGGAGTCTTATTCTTACAGGATCACCAGGGTAGGAGTTAAAAACAGGAGTTGCTGGATCACCATGAATTTTTGAACTCATTACAAGATGCACTCTAGGGTCTTTTTTTAAACGGTTCTCAAAACGTTCAGATCTATAGTTAATTCCCTTTTGACCTTGGTCCTCAAAATCTAGACGAGCTACATCATGTCCTTGGTTAGCTGGAGCTGGATGAGCTGCACCATGTCCTACGTCAACAGGATCTGGTATTGGTTTATTATTTTTATCATATAGGCTTATGCCATCTTGCATAAACACTACAAATTCTCTAAAGTCTGGTATGCCTGGATTGGATATCACTATTTCTTCTAGATAACCATTTTTTACTTCGTTACCAGTTTTTGGATTGATATATTTAGAGCCTAAAGGTTCGATTATAATAGTACCGAAGAGACCGTGATGTCTGTGGTTTCGTATATCTCCAAAGCCAGTAAGGGTACAGGTACCCAATTCTGAGTCAGCAAACCATCTGTAGGTTATACTTTCACCTGGAGCAATGCTTTGATCATAGTTGAAACCTACTGTTGCTCCATCAGAGTTTAAAACATCGTATTTTAGTAATTGTGCATGAAGAGAAACTCTATTTGATGGGGGAAAAGGTGCTTCTACGGGAACCTCAGGGTGTTTATCCTGTATTAGTGGTTTAAAAATGTGGTTCTTTAAGGTTACTTCTATGCAATCTCCTGCATTTGCTCGTAATATTAATGGTTTGGGTTTAATAACTCCATTAATAATAGCTTTTTCATGTTCTGCTAATACAAACATCAAACCATTTGGATCATGATCTCCAAATTTATTGTATACAATATCCTTTTGTATAGCAACAACATCAAATTTTCTTGTGTTAGCATACTTAGGACATATATGAGTAGGGCATTTTGCTTTAGGTGGCGGATTGCCTGTTTTACAAGGTAAGGATTCTGTTCTCATTGGAGGTAATGGTCTATCATCAAGAGGCAACAGGTGAGCAACTTTCTCTTTATGAACTCTTAATATTCCCCATAAACCAAGCCATAAGTCATCAATTCCTCCTAAATAATACAAATAATCCCCCTTTTTATAATCTTCATTTATTTCTATATTGAAGGCTTCTGATATACCTAAAGTTTGTGCCTGAACAAGAGGAGATACTGGATCAGTAGGTTCCTTTCGCCATCTTAAGCCATTGAGATTAAAAGAATGTTGTTCTTCATGTGCACCATCAAATAGTCTTATTCGTATTGGGTCCCCTTCATAAGTTTCAAGGAGAGGTGTAACGGGATCACCGTGTACATAGGAGCTAAAAACATAAGCAGGATCGCCTTTACGAAACTGAAAAGGCTTGTTTTTATAGTTTATACCCATAACACCTGGATCATTCTGAGATCCTGGAAAGGGTGGTGGATTTAAAGGTTTACCATCTTTATCAAAAAGAAGTGCAAAATCATGAACTGCAAGAACAAACTCTCTAAAGTCAGGTTCTCCAGGTCTTTTTATTATTGCCTTAGTTCCACTTTTCATTTTTTTACCAGTTTTAGGATCGTGAAAAGTGGAGTTAGAGGGTTCAATAATTAAGGCACCAAATAATCCATGCTGTTGATGAGCACTTGGAAATAAGTGATCGTGGAAGAATATTGTTCTCAGTTCTGTATCAGCATAGAATCGTTCAATAAGTGTATCACCAAAATTAGCAGAGGAATCGTCATCCCAGCCATTAGCACCACCATCAGAAACAATGCCATCAAATTTAACTAGGTGTATATGCCAACCAGCCTCAGTGGTTTTAGTCTTCAATTGAAAGGCATTTCCACCTATTGTTTCAGGAAGCTTATTTGTAAGTCTAATTTCTATACAATCTCCTACATTTGCTCTTATAACAAAAGGTTCTGGTTCTTTTTTACCACTTCTAACTGCTTCTTCATCTTCTTTTAGAACAAATATCCTTCCTTCAGGGTCATGCCAGCATTCCTTATTATATTTTATAGGAACTTGTATGGCCACTACTTCAAAAACTTTAGTAACTGCATCTGGTGGACAGGGATTAGAATATAAAGCTCCTGGCTTCGCATTTGGCACAAAGTTTGCTTCTTCTAAAGCTGTTGGGCCTCTACCATTAACTATTCCAAGTGGTGGTTTAAAGGCCTTTTTACCAACTTCTCCGGCTACAAATCGTGGAAATCCGGGGTGCTCATCGTCTTGGGGCAATGGAGGCGTTCTATCTGGTAGTGGAATCAAAGCAGGTACACGAGTACCATCTGGAAGTACGCTTGTTCCATCTTCCAGTCTGTCAAGTATTCTCCATAGTCCCCACATTCCTTCAGCAAAATGAGGGTAAAGATGACAATGCCATATGACGTCACCTATACATCCGTTTAAGCTTCCTGCTCCAAATAAAGGTTCAATAGTAAAACTTTGTTGAGGACTAAAGGATATGGAGTCAATTATAGTGGATTTAGGATCATTAGGTTCCAATTTCCATTGATGATTATGAAGATGGAATACGTGAGTTTCTTTTATACCAGCATGAATTACTCTAATTTTAGCAGGGTCACCTTTATAGGCACGTAATACTGGTGTAGAAGGATCACCAAAAGCCCATGAACTTAAGGCTACTTCCTCACCAACTCCTCCTGTGCCCTGAGGATGACGATTTCTCATAGGTTCTGCTCTGTAATTTATAGGCATTGTTGATTCTGGCATTCCTGTTTCATGATTCATAGGTTGATTACCATTAATATCTTTTATTTCTGGTTCATCATGAAAGATTGTAGTATATTCTCTAAAGTCAGGTTGTGCTGGATGGTGTATATCTGCATATAAACCGCTTTTAATATTTTTACCTGTTATAGGGTCTGTCCATGTTGCTCCCACAGGTTCAACTATTAGTGCACCAAAGAGTCCATGAACATTTGTGGATTTTTCAGAACTTCTAGTGTCGGCCATGTCATTAAAGAAAAATATACCTTCCTTATCAGCGACCCATCTATATCTTATTTTTCTCCTAGTTGTGGTATCAGGATTAAAACCTATAGAGGCACCATCTGAATGTAAAACATTATAGTCTACGTTTTGAATGTGAATAGATGCAGGTCTGTCCAATTTGTTTTCAAAATCTATAATCACTATATCTCCTAAATTTGCTCTTATTACTAAAGGCTGTACAATATCTACAGGTGTAGATGGATTTTTTTTACTTCTTCTCTTAAAATATTTTCATTTTCTTTCAAAACGTACATTAATCCATTTGGATCGTGATCTCCTTCTTTGTTGTATACTATTTTAGTAGATATGGCGACTATATTAAAGAGCTTAACCTGTATACATCCTCCGTTAAAATAAATTTTATCATCATTAAGTTTATAATTTTTTACTCCCATTGTATTATTATCACTCCCTCTTAATTTATATAGTACTTATACTTTGAAAAAGATGTATAAAGTAATATTAGTAGTAATTTAACTATAAGGTTTTCATGGTAGTACATATTATGAGGTCGACACTATAAAGGTGAAGAAAAAATTAGTTGCTTTTATGAAGTATGCTTATAAAATAAACTAGTGTAGGTATCAACTTATTATAATAAGTAGCATAATACAATTGACAATATTGTTATTATTTTTACTGATATGACTAAAGATAAAAATACAAAATAATGATTTGTCTAACTCTATTATTTTAAAGTATGTGGTAAAATATAAAAAAGTAATAACTTTTACAGTATATGATGATTAAATATTCCCTAGCTAATCTGATATTGGAATATACGAGGAATGAAGTCATTGAGGAGGTTAACATGAAAGAAATTTACAATACTATTTTGTTTGATTTAGATGGTACCTTAACTGATCCCAAATTAGGTATTACAAAATCTATACAATATTCATTAAAGCGCTTTGGCATATTTGAAAATAATCTTGATAATCTAGAAAAATTCATTGGTCCACCACTTAAAGATTCTTTTAAAGAATATTACAATTTTAAGGATGCTGACGCAGCTATTGCAATAGAAAAATATAGAGAATATTTTTCTGATAAAGGTATATTTGAAAACTATGTATATAAAGGTATAATTGAATTGCTTGAAGAACTTTACAGTAAGAAGAAAAAATTAATTGTAGCTACATCAAAGCCTAGTATTTTTGCAGAAAGAATATTAAAACACTTTAAAATAGATAAGTATTTTGACTTTGTAGCTGGAAGTAATTTGGATGGGACACAAAGCAGAAAAGGGGAAGTGATTTCTTATGCATTAAAACAATATAAATGTGAAGCTAAAAATAAAATAATTATGGTTGGAGATAGAAAATACGACATCATTGGAGCAAAAGAAGCAGAAATTGATTCGGTAGGAGTGCTGTATGGATATGGGTCAATTATAGAATTAAAAGGGGAAAACCCTAATTATATAGTAAAAAATATTGATGAATTAAAAGAAATATTAATATAATTTTACAAATTATATTAATGAAAACGTTGTTAAATATTGCTGGTTATATACATATACTCTTTGAATTTTGGTGAAAAATGTATTATACTATATAATATAATACATTTTGTACAAGCTATAAAAAATGTATTATATTATTATAAATTTAATGAAAAGGAGAGATTTATATGGAATCTTTAAAGGGGACAAAGACTGCTGAAAACTTACTTAAGGCCTTTGCCGGTGAATCACAGGCTAGAAATAGATATACGTATTATGCGTCTGTGGCTAAAAAGGAAGGATATGTACAAATCTCTAATATATTTTTAGAAACTGCTGATAATGAAAAGGAGCATGCTAAACGATTTTTTAAATTTTTAGCTGAAAGTTTTAGTAATGAACCTGTAAACATTACTGAGGCTGCTTATCCAGTGGCTTTAGGAGATACTAAGTTAAATTTACTTTCAGCTGCAAATGGAGAAAATGAAGAATGGTCTGAACTTTATCCAGAATTTGCAAGGGCTGCTGCGGAAGAAGGTTTTGATGAAATTTCTATAGTATTTAAACGAATTTCTGAAGTTGAACAACATCATGAGGCAAGATATAGAGAGCTTCTTAACAATGTAGAAAATGGAACAGTATTTAAAAAAGATAAAGTTATAAAGTGGAAATGTAATAATTGTGGTTATATATATACAGGAGAAAGTGCACCAAAATCTTGTCCTGCCTGTGCACATCCAACAGCTCATTTTGAGGTCTTTGTAGAAAGTTTTTAATATAAAAAACATCTCATTCTATTGTATGGGATGTTTTTTAATTTAAAATAAAACATGAAAAATATAAGAATTAGAAGGTGAAGGGTTTATGAATACAGTAATAGAAACAAAAATTAAAGGTTTTACTTTAAGGTTCGCTGATAAAAAAGATACAGGAGTAATTTTTGACTTTATTAAGGGACTTGCTAAATATGAAAATTTATCTGACCAAGTTATGGCTACGGAAGATATACTTAAAGAATTCTTATTTGAAAAGAAAATGGCAGAAGTTATAATTGAAGAATTCAATGGTGAACCTATAGGTTTTGCATTGTTTTTTCATAACTTCTCTACATTTTTGGGAAGACCAGGAATATACTTGGAGGATTTATACATAAAGCCTGAAATGAGAGGTAAAGGTTTTGGCAAAGTAATGCTTTCATTTTTAGCTAAATTAGCAATTGAAAGAAAATGTGGTAGATTTGAATGGTCTTGTCTTGATTGGAATGAACCATCTATAAAATTTTATAAACAAATGGGAGCTAAATCAATGGATGAATGGACTATTTATAGAACTTGTGATGAAGAACTAAAAAATTTAGCAGCAGAATTTTAGGTGTTTAGGTTTAAAAGATAAATGAATTTAAAGTTGGATAGCGTAGATTAAAGCATATAAACAAATTAGGATAAATTGCGATGAAATTCTTATGGTATAATTTTACTATAGAAGGGTTAGAATAAGATTTATTTTATAGCAAAAATTAATAGAGAGGGGTTTTACTATGAATAATAATTTTTTCAAAAAATACGCTAGTCTTATAGTTAAAGAAGGTATCAATATTCAAAAAAATCAAGTCCTTGTTATTAATTCTCCAATAGAATGTGCAGAATTTACTAGAGAAGTTTCAGAAATAGCTTACAAAGAAGGTGCTAAGGATGTAGTTGTTAACTGGAATGATGAATTGCTCTCAAAGATTAAATATTTAAATGCACCAGAAGATATTTTTGATGAATTTCCCAGTTGGAGAAAAGAGCTTTTTGTATCTTATGCAAAAGAAGGGGCTGCATTTTTAAGTATTTCAGCTTCAGATCCTGAGCTTATGAAAGAAGTAAAACCTGAGAGAATTATGAAGGCAAACAAAGCGGGAAGTATTGCATTAAAGGAATATAGAGAAAGACTTATGAGCGATAAAAATGTATGGTGCGTGGTATCTGTACCTACTAAAGCTTGGGCAAAAAAAGTATTCCAAAATGCAACTGAAGATGAGGCAGTGGAAAAACTCTGGAGTGCTATATTTAAGGCAGTGCGGGCAGATGTAGAAGATCCTGTAGCCTCATGGGAAAAGCACAAAAATAATTTGAAAAAAAGTATGGATTTCTTAAATGAGAATAATTTTAAATATCTTCATTATAAAAATTCTATAGGTACGGATTTGAAAATAGAACTTCCTGAAAAGCACCTATGGCTTGGGGGATCATCATATACACCTGAAAATATTGAATTTGTAGCAAACATACCTACGGAAGAAGTGTTTACATTGCCTAAAAGGACTGGAGTAAATGGTATTGTAGTAAGTTCAAAGCCGCTAAATTATAGGGGCAATTTGATTGAAGATTTTTCAATTACATTTAAAGAGGGAGAGATTATAGATTTTACTGCAAAGAAAGGTTATGATAGTTTAAAGAGCCTTATAGATACGGATGAGGGAAGCAAATATCTTGGAGAAGTGGCACTAGTTCCCTATGACTCTCCTATTTCCAATTCAAATATATTATTTTATAATACTTTATTTGATGAAAATGCATCTTGTCATTTAGCTATAGGAGAAGCTTATCCAGTATGCATAGAAAATGGAGAAAACATGACAAAAGAAGAATTAAAAAATATTGGTGCAAACAATTCCATGGAACATGTAGATTTTATGGTGGGAACATCAGATTTAAATATAACTGGAATTAAGGACAATGGAGAAGATGTGATAGTATTTAAAAATGGGAACTTTATATTTTAATAGTATACAAACAGGGATTTATCACTGAGTTTAATTTAGTGATAAATCCCTGCTTTTCAGTCATTGAAAATATTTTTAGATGTATTCATAACCTTTAAGGGCTATGATATAATTAAAATAAATTATTTAACCTGACTAACTTGGTGTAAGACTCCCACGCACTCTGTGAAAGTGGGAGTCCAACGCCAAGTAAGCCATGCATTCGCAGTTCTAAAATTCAGATGGGGTAAAAGAATCCCCACCTGAATTAAGAACTTGCTTCAAAAGAAGGGGATTTTGTGTTTAAGTTTATACCTATAAAGATTACTTCATCCAGTGGTTATGATGTAATTAATGATTTTTACTGCAATGAAAATAAAGATAATTCATTAGTAGTATTATTTCCAGGAGTTAATTATAGCTGTGAAAAACCTTTACTGCACTATGCAAGAAAGGCAGCAACTATTGAGGATTATGATGTACTATGCATTAGATATGGATTTAAGTTATCAAAAAAGGATATGGGTAAAGAAATAATTAAAATTATAGCCAAGGAGGTTTTACAAGTAATTAAAAATTGTAGTAGTAAAAATTATGACAATATATATTTTACCAGTAAAAGTATTGGCGGTGAAATAGCAGGAAATATTGCAAATATAATAGGATACGATAATGTTAGATCCTTATATTTAACACCTACACCAACTACTATGGAGCATATAAGTAATAGTAAGTGTTCTGTTATTGTAGGAACCAAAGATCCTATATTTACCCAAGAAAATGTACAGGTTATAAAAGATTATGATAATGTGGATTTGACATTGATAGATAATGCACAACATTCTTTAGAAGTAGACAATAATTTAGAGGAAAGCATAGAAAGCTTAGGTAAAGTAGCTAATATTTTTACAGAGTTTCTTAGTAAAAATAAAGCTAATGATTAACTACTAGAAACTTTTAAATAAGAGGAGAATGATATATGAAAGAAAAATTACCAGCTTTATTTATTGGACACGGAAGTCCTATGAATGCAGTATTAGATAATTCTTATACAAGGATGCTAGGAAAGCTTGGAGAAAGCTTTGAAAGACCTGAAGCTATACTTGTAGTTTCAGCTCATTGGCAAACTAGAGGAACCTATATTACGGGAGCAGATAAACCACGTCAAATTTATGACTTTTATGGATTTCCTGAAGAATTATATAACATAAAATATGAACCAAAGGGTTCTAAAAAATATTGTGAAATTATATTGCAGGAATTAAATGATGAAGATATAAAAAGTACTGATAGTTGGGGCCTTGATCATGCAGCCTGGGCTGTATTGTTGCATATGTACCCAAAGGCAGATATACCTGTAATTGAGATGAGTTTAAATGTACTAGGAGATGAAGAATATCATTATAACTTGGGGAAAAAGCTATATAAGCTTAGAGAAAAAGGAATACTTATTATAGGTAGTGGAAACATAGTGCATAATCTAATGGAAATGGAACAGGAAATAGATGCCAATCCCTACAATTGGGCAATGGAATTTGATGAATATGTAAGAGTAGCTATAAATAATAATGAATATAAGAAGTTAATTGATTATAAGGAAATAAGGAAAGTCGCACAATTAGCATTACCAACAAATGAACACTATTTACCACTTTTATATGTTGAAGCTATGCAAGGTGAAGATGATAGTGTGAATTTTATTCATGAGGGTATACAGAATGCCTCCATATCCATGAGATGTGTAAGAATAGGATAATTATATTGTTAGATAGAACGGGATTTTATCGCGTTTTTTCTTTGTTTTTTGTAAAATTGTGTCTAAAAACAAGCTGAAATTAAGTATATAAACATTATCTTACTATTTTATACATTTAATATAGAATATATTAGTGATATAATAGCTTATAGGTATTAATTGACATATAGCTTTTATGAGATTATAATAAATTTAATTCCTAGGACTTAGATATGAAAGCTAAGGAATATTTTATCCGATGATTAATTGTTGGATAATTAATTTAAACTTAGTGTGGCTCCAAACTTCCACTAAGTAAGAGTCATTAATAGTTGGGGGGAAGAAAAATTGTCTGATATTATATTAGATATAGATAGAATTGGTAAAAAATTTGATAATTTAAAAGTAGTGGATAATATATCCTTAAAGATAAAAAGAGGAGAATTTTTAACGCTTTTAGGACCAAGTGGATGCGGAAAAACTACTACACTAAGAATGATAGCTGGTTTTGAACATCCAAGTAATGGTAGTATTTTATTGGAAAATAAACATGTTGAAAATAAACAGCCTCATGAGAGAAATGTGAATACTGTATTTCAAAATTATGCACTTTTCCCGCATATGACAGTATTTGATAATATTGCCTACAGTCTTAAAATTAAAAATATAAATAAAAAAGAAATTAGTAAAAGAGTAAATGATATGCTTAATTTAGTTCAGCTTAGTGGTTACGAGAAGAGAAAACCCAGTCAACTGAGCGGTGGGCAAAAGCAAAGAGTGGCTATAGCAAGAGCTTTAATAAATAGACCAAAGGTACTACTTCTAGATGAACCTTTAGGGGCTTTAGATTTAAAATTGAGAAAGCAAATGCAAGTAGAATTAAAAAGGCTTCAAAAAAAGCTAGGTATAACTTTTATTTATGTAACTCATGACCAAGAAGAAGCTCTTAATATGTCAGATAGAATTGCAGTAATGAACAAGGGAATTATTGAACAAATAGGTACTCCAGAAGATATATATGAACGACCTAAAACAAAATTTGTAGCGGGATTTATAGGAGAGTCAAATTTAATTAAAGTTTCTATTGAGAAAGTTGATAAAGATAAATTTTCTATAGCAATTGGCAATAAAATTATGAATATTGATAGCATAAGTTTATCTACCAATGAAAAGGATGTTTATATATCAATACGACCAGAAAATATGAAATATTCCATAGAAGAAAAGGCCTTTAGCCTTAAAGCTAATATTAAGGAACATGCGTATATGGGTTCTTTAATAAAAACAATTGCCACACTAGAAGATGGACAAGAAATACTTATTTATAACTATGGTAAAAAATCAGGTATTCCTAAAATTGGACAAAAAGTATGGCTTTTTTGGAATCCAGAGGACATGGCAATTGTTAAAGAAGGATAGGTGAACGGTTATATGAAGAAGAATGGAACATATGTATCAAAAGCAGTAACAACAGTTCCTATTGCACTATGGATGTTGATTTTTGTAGCAATACCACTTTTATATATAATATTTATAAGTTTTATGCAAAGAGGAGTAGATGGAGGAATTGTTTATACTCCAACTATTGAGAACTATGTAAGAATGAAAAATCCTATATATTTTAAAGTGTTTTTTGATTCGCTAGTAATTGCTTTTATCACTACGGCATTAACTTTAATATTAGGATACCCTTTTGCATATTTTGCTTCAAAGATACCAAGAAAGTTTAGTGTTTTAGTATTAATAATTATAATTGTACCATTTTGGACTAATTCGCTTATAAGAACCTATGGATGGATTATACTTTTAAGAACTGAAGGAATTATAAATCATTTTCTCATACTATCAGGTATAATTAAGGAACCATTAAAAATGCTGTACAGTTATGGAGCAGTGCTTGTGGGTATGGTATATACCATGTTCCCATTTATGGTACTTCCACTATATAATTCTATTGGAAAATTAGATAGAAGTTATATTGAGGGGGCCAAGGATCTTGGGGCTAGTAGATTAAAAGCTTTTTCAACTGTGACAATTCCACTTACTATGTCAGGAATAATGGCTGGATGTATACTTGTGTTTATACCATCAGTAGGATTGTTTTTTATACCAGATTTGATGGGTGGAAGTCAAATAATGTTGATTGGTAATTTAATAAGAAATCAGTTTTTACAATCAAGAGATTGGCCTTTTGGAGCAGCACTTTCAATTGTAATGATTGTTATTTCACTTATATTAATAGGTTTATATATAAAAATAGTTGGGAAAAAGGTTGATATGGAGGTTTTTTGATGGGAACAAAAGCGTTAAAAAGATTATCACGTTTATATATATTATTTATATTTGCATTTTTGTATATTCCTATAATAGTTATAATAGTATATTCATTTAATGCATCAAAAAGCAATGCTGTATGGACAGGGTTTACTTTTGATTGGTACAAAAGATTAATTAATGATGATGATGTACTAATTGCTATAAAAAATAGTTTGACAATAGCATTTTTTAGTACAATACTTTCAGCGATTATTGGAACAATTGGGGCCATTGGATTACATAAATATAAGTTTAAGGGCAAAGGTGTAGTAAACTTATTATTATATATACCCATAGTTATACCAGAAATAATAATGGGTATTTCTTTATTAGTATATTTTTCTATGCTTCAAATGACTTTTGGAATATTTACATTGGTACTTGCACATACAACTTTTTGTATGCCATTCGTTTTAATCAATGTTAGAGCAAGGCTGTCAGGATTTGATTCTTCAATTGAAGAGGCAGCTATGGATTTAGGAGCTAGTGATTTTACAGTTTTTAGAACAGTAACTTTGCCCATAATTTTTCCAGCAGTAATATCAGGAGCTATGTTAGCTTTTGCATTGTCTTTAGACGATGTAATTATAAACTTTTTCGTTGGAGGACCAGAAAGCACTACTCTACCTATAAAGATATTTTCAATGCTGAGATTTGGACTTTCTGGAGAAATAAATGCAATATGTACTGTAATGTTAGGTATAACTTTTTTAGTTTTAATTGTTTCTCAAACCGTAAAACTAAAAGTTCAAAAATAAAACTTTAGGAGTGATTTTCATGTCAAAGAAATTATTAAAAACTCTTAGTATTTTACTAATATTTTTAGTAGCTATGTTGTCTTTTGCAGGCTGCTCAAATAAGACATCTTCTACCTCTAAGAATAGTGGTGAAAAAGTAGTAAATCTTTTTACCTGGGCCAATTATGTACCAGATGATGTAATTAATCAATTTGAAAAGCAGACTGGAATTAAGGTTAATTACAGCAACTTTTCTACTAATGAAGAAATGTTAGCAAAACTTCAAGCTGTAAAGGGATCTCAGTATGATGTAATAATTTGTGCTGATTATATGGTACAGGTTATGGGTAAACAGAAAGAAGTGTTAATACAGCCCATAAATAAATCTAATATTCCTAATTATAAAAATGTAGACTCTACTTATTTAAATCAATATTATGATAAAGACAATAAGTATTCTATACCATATAGTCTTGGTAGCCAGATGATTGTATATAATCCTGATAAAGTAAAAAAGGATATTAAAGGAATTAAGGATTTATGGGATCCATCTCTAAAAGGTTCAGAAGTACTTTTAGATGATCCTAGATCTGTAATAGGTATGGCATTAACTAAGCTAGGTTATAGTATAAATGAAACTGATCCTACAAAGCTTGATCAGGCAAAGGCAGAACTTAAAAATTTAAAACCAAATGTTAAGGTATTTGATGCAGATACTCCTCATAATAGTTTGATAAGTGGGGATACATCCATAGGAGTTATGTGGGGATCACAAGCATCTGCTGCATTAAAGGGAAATCCAAAGCTTAAAATTGTTTACCCTGAAGAGGGAATGCAGTTTGAAGAGGATAATTTTGTAGTACCTGTAAAGGCTCCACACAAAGAAAATGCAGAAAAATTTATAAACTTTTTACTTGACGGTAAAGTAAATAATGATATAACTAATAATATAGAGTATATAAGTACAAATACAGCAGCTAAAAAATATATGTCAAAGGAATATTTAAATAACAAAGCTGTTTATGTTCCACAGGATGAATTTAAAAAGGCTAAGAATCTTCAGGATGTAGGTAATGTTACAAAGCAATATGATTCAATTTGGTCTGAATTTAAACAGCAATAATTTATAGGAAGTGAGGATATGAATATTTATGACTTGGTAATAAAAAATGGAAATATTGTAGATGTAGAACAAGAATCCATTGAAAAAGGTAATATTGCAATTATTGGTAATAAAATAGCTAAAATCACCAATGAAAATATATGCGGAAATATAGATATAGATGCTACAGGACTTATTGTAAGTCCAGGTTTCATAGATATTCATGGCCATATTGACGGATCCGTTCCATGTGGAAAGCTTGCAGTACTACAAGGCGTTACGACCACTGTAGGTGGGAATTGTGGTGGAGGTCCATTGGATATAAAGAAATTCTTTGATGAACAGGATTCAAGAGGATTTATTATTAATCAAGCTCAATTAATAGGTCATTCTTTTACATTAAGAGAGACTGTAGGAATTACTGACCCTTATGTTGCAGCAACAAAAGAGCAGATTAAAGAAATGGCTGATTTACTTAGAAAATCTTTTCAGTCAGGAGCTATAGGACTATCCTTTGGAATTGAATATGCACCTGGTTCTTCAAAAGATGAGATAATGACCTTAAGTAGTATTGCTGAAAAATATGGAAAAGTTATAGCTATTCATACTAATGTGAATCTGCCAAATGACCTGACCTCTTTAGAAGATGCCATAGAAATATCAGAAAAAACTGGTGCCCATGTTTTAGTATCTCATTTTGTCTATCAGTATGGAACGGGTATTATGACTGAAGCCTTAGATATGCTAGATAAAGCAAGAGCTAGAGGAGTAAAGGTTTCGGCAGATAGTGGAATGTACAGTGCATTTTCTACATTTATTGGATCTACAATTTATGATGAAGAATATATGAAAAGATTTGGCTGGAAATTCGAAGACTTGTTAGTGGCTACAGGTAAATATAAAGGTAAAAGATTGACCAGGGAAACTTATGATGAGCTTAGAAAATATCATAAAGATGATAATGTTATTTGCTTTACTGGAATAAAAGAAGAAATATATGAAGCTTTATCTAAGGAATATATTGTACTTTCATCTGATATTGGCCCTAGTCCAACAGGTCTAACTAGTGAAGGTCATCCCCAAAATGCAGGAACTTTTCCAAGGTTTTTTAGAAAAATGGTTAGAGAGGGGAAAAATCTTTCTTTAATTAAAGCCGTGGAAAAGTGCACATTATTTCCTGCCAATATGTTAGGACTAAGCAATAAAGGAAGAATGAAAGTTGGAGCAGATGCTGATATAGTGATTTTTGATATTGATACTATAGGGGATAAAGCACAGTTTCCAGATGTAGGTGAGCCTGATGCCAAACCAGAAGGAATACCCTATGTAATTGTAAATGGAAAAATAGTAGTGAATAATGGTGATATAATTTTAGATTCTATGTCAGGAAAATGTATACGAGATTTGCCGGCTTGTACTATATGGTAAATTAAAATTATTTTAAAATTTTATAATTATACATTAAAAAGAAATGATCTGTAAAATATAGATCATTTCTTTTATTATGTTAAAAGTTGTTGTATTATTTTTGCATATATGTTAGGATAAAAGTGGATAATATATATTGTTAATAGATAATAATTATCACTAAAGGGTATATATTTTGAACTAAGTAATTATGAAAATAATAAATTCTATTTTAATTTTTAAAAGAATAAAAATATATAAATTACATATTCTAAATTAAGTAATATGTAATAGAAATTAGTGGAAGGTGGGATTAATATGACATTACTTAGATGGATAGGTGGAATAGTTGTAGTATTTTGGATTTTGGGCCTTTTACTTAGAATTGGTGGAGTATTAATTAACTGGCTTCTCATTATAGCTGCAATTGTATTCATAGTAGATTTAGTTACTGGAAGAAAACATAGATGATTTTAGAAAATGTCACTTTTTAAGTGACATTTTTTATATAAAAAATTTTCTAATATTAGACCATAACAGTATTTTGTGATATTCTAATAATAGTATTATAAAGTCAAATGGAGGGATTGTTTTGGATTTTAAACAAATAAATGAATTAAAAGCTGGTATTAGAATAGATAGCTTTTATGTTATAAAATCTGCTTCCAGCAGAATGTCATCAAATAATAAGAAATTCCTTGATTTAAATGTGGGAGATAAAACTGGAGAGATAAGTGCTAAACTTTGGGATGCCTCTAGTGAAGATGAAGAATTATATAAAGAAAATAAACTTGTAAAAGTGCGTGCATCAGTAGTAGAATGGCAAAATAATCTTCAACTTAAAATAGATAAGATAAGATTAGCAATAGATGAAGATGGGGTAGATGTTAAAGATTTTGTACCATCGGCACCCTATGAAGCAGAAGACATGTATATAACTATGTTAGATTATATAGGAAAAATAAAAAATAAAGATATAAAAGATATAGTAAATTATATTATAGATAAAGCTGGAGATAAGATAATGAATTTCCCAGCTGCAAAGAAAAATCATCATTCTATAAGATCTGGACTACTCTATCATGTAACTACTATGCTTAAAGCCGGAGATGCTCTTAGCAAGGTATATACCTTTATTAATACTGATTTACTCTATGCGGGGGTAATTCTTCATGATATGGCTAAACTAGAAGAAATGGATGCTTCAGAACTTGGAATAGTTTCAGAGTATACTATAGAGGGTCAACTTTTAGGGCATATAGTTATGGGAACTGAAAAAATAAAAGAAGCTGCAGATAAGGTTGGAGCAGATAAAGAGATTTCAATGATGCTGCAACATATGATATTATCTCATCATTATGAACCAGAATATGGCAGTCCTAAGAAGCCAATGTTTCCTGAAGCTGAAATGCTTCACTACCTAGATGATATGGATGCTACTATGTTTGATATGAAAAAGGCTGTGGATTCTACTAATCCTGGTGAGGTATCTGACCCTGTATGGTCATTAGAGAAACGAAGAATATATAATTCAAAATTTTATAAAGAATCTAGAAGTGAGCAGGATAATATATAAATATAAATCATTAGAAATATATGGATCCAGTACCTACATATACTGACTGAAATTTGCAGTCAGTTTTTTTACTATTAGGCATATTTAAATAAATAACTAGTCAGTATGCTAGCCTATTTTGAATCCTACTGCGTCAGCAGAACCCTCAGATAGCCCACTATCCTGGTCACCTGCTTCCTTGCTCAATTCAAAATACTCGTCGCATCTTTGACTTACTATTTATTTTCACATGCCTTAATTATACAAAATGGCAAAAATAATATAAAATGTATTTATACCAATATCAATGAATCTTTATATACTATAATAATTTATTAAAAGAATAATTTGGAGGAGAAAAATGAAAGCAAAAAAAATTTTTAATGATTACATAATTCCTATACTTGTTGCAATAATATTAGCAGTATTAATAAGGCAATTTTTATTTTTTAAAATAATGGTTCCCACAGCATCTATGTATCCAACCATAAAAGATAATGATCAGATAATTGTAACAAGAATTTATAGTAAGAATAGTCTTAAACGTGGAGATATAGTAGTATTTAAATCAAAAGAACTAAATGAGGAGTTAATAAAGAGACTTATTGGTCTTCCAAATGATACTGTTAAAGTTGATGATGGTGGAGAAGTATATGTTAATGGTAAAAAGATAGATCAACCATATGTTATGAATAGTGGTGGGAAAAGTGGTACTTTTAAAGTACCAGAAGGCCATTATTTTTTTCTGGGAGATAATAGAAATAACTCACTGGACTCTAGATATTGGCAAAATTCTTATATTGATTGGTCTGATATAGAAGGTAAAGCTAGATTTATAATATATCCTTTTAATAGATTTGGTGATCTTAAATAACAAGAAATTTTATAAAAAAAAGCAGGTAATTTACCTGCTTTTTTTGTTACAAGATTTTATTTTTAAAATAGGGAAGAATACAATTCTTCATATTTATAAGCTGATTTTGTCCAGGAGTTATCTTGCCACATTCCTCTTAAAATAAGATTATTCCATATATCTTTTCTATTGTAGAAGAAATATTCTGCACGTCTTATTGTGTTAAGCATGTCATATGCATTATAATTGGCAAAGGTAAATCCATTTCCCTCTCCGGTAGCATCATTATAAGAGAATACAGTATCCTTAAGACCGCCAGTTTCTCTTACTATAGGTACAGTTCCATATCTTAAAGAAATTAACTGACCTATGCCACAAGGCTCAAACAGGGAAGGCATAAGAAACATATCTGATCCTGCATAAATCTTTTGAGCTAGAGAATTACTAAATGTAATATTAGCTGATAGTTTATCAGGATATTTATATGCAAAATATTTGAACATATCTTCATATTGTGTATCGCCTGTACCTAGAACAACTATTTGAATTCCATCTTGTAGTAATTCCTCAAGAACAGATGCAATTAAATCTAAACCCTTTTGATCAACTAATCTACTTACAATACCTATTATGGGTACATTTGAATTTACAGGTAGATTCAACATTTTTTGAAGTTCTGATTTATTATTATATTTATCAGCATAATAATTTTTATCATAGTGGGCAAATAAATCCTTATCAAAGGCAGGATTATAAATATCAAAATCTATACCGTTAAGTATACCCCAAAAGTCCCAAGATCTACTTTTAAGAAGGCCATCTAAGCCTTCACCATAAAAAGGAGTTTGCACTTCATAGGCATAGCTATTACTTACTGTAGATATCTTATCAGCAAATTTAAGTCCTGCTTTCATAAAGGATACGCCATCATAAAATTTCAGGGCATCTTCATGAAAATAGCCTTCATTTAAGCATAGCAATTCCGTTAAAATATTTTTATCAAATATACCTTGATATTTTAAATTGTGTATAGTGTATACAGTTTTTATATTGTTATGTTTTGGACTAAAGCTAAATGTATCTTTTAGAATTACTGGAATCATTCCAGTTTGCCAGTCATTGCAATGAATAATATCTGGAGTAAAATCTCCCATATGATTAATGGCTTCAAGTACAGCTCTTGAAAAAAATCCAAATCTCTCAGCATCATCATAATATCCATAGGGATTTTCTCTATAGAAATAGTATTGATTATCTATAAAATAAAAGGGTACAGAGTCATGCTCTATATAATCTAAACCACAGAATTTATTTCTCCAACCCACGGGAACATCAAAGTTTTCTATATGGTGCATGTTGTTTTTAAAATAATCAGATATAGCACCATATTTAGGAAGTATAACACGTGCATCGATACCAATTTTTCTTAAGGCTTTTGGCAACGCATAGGCAACATCACCAAGACCTCCAGTCTTCAGAAATGGAAAACATTCTGAAGCAGTAAATAAAACCTTCATCTAAGATTCACTCCTCTAAAGTAATGATTTTTTTTCAATAACTAATGGAAAATCAGTATCACCTTTTAACTCTTTATTTTTGTCAATTATATTATCTTTATCAATTATTACATTTGATAATTTAGCATTAGATTTTATATGACACCCTTGCATTATAATACAGTTCTTTACTTCAGCACCTTCGTCAATCATAACACGTCTTGAAAGTACACTGTTAGTAACACTACCTTTAATAAGGCAGCCATTTGCAATAAGAGAATTGGATACATCTGCTGTACTAAAATGTTTAGTAGGGGACTCATCCATTACTTTAGTATAGATTAGACCATTATTGAAGAATAATTCCTTATTTATATCTAAATTCAACATGTCCATGTTTGCTTTGTAATAAGAATTAATAGAATTAATATTAGATAAATATCCTTTGAATTCATAGGCATTTACATTTAAATCGGCTATATTGTTGTAAATACAATCTTTTAAGTCAGCCCAATAGCCTGTTTTTATGCAATTGTTAAGTATACTGATTAAGGTTTCTTTATCTAAAATAAAGATTTCCATTGATACGTTTTCAGTACCATCAGAAATTAAATTTTTCCTAGTATATAATTCTGTAATCTTTATATTCTTTCCTACACTTATTACAGAGTCATCATTCTTTATATTTAATATATTACAATTTCTAAAATAATTGTTGTTAGACTTTATTTTTTTGTAAACTATAGTGATGTCTTTACCAGATTCCTCATGAAATTTTGCAGCTGCCTCGTAGTCTATATTACAAATCATAGAAGAAGAACATAATATAACTTTATCTTGCTTACTTCTATAAATATATTCCATATTATTTTTTATCATCTCAACATCACTTAGATAGTAATTTCTTTCTCCAAAATTAAATATAAAGAGTCCATTTATTTTTCTATCCAAATCCCAAGGCTTTCCGGATCCTATGTGATCAATTAAAGATCTTGCCTTACTTTGTGTAAATATTCCAACATTTCTAATACCCGCATTTACGAGATTAGACAATACAAAATCAATAATTCTATATCTGCCTGCTATAGGTATTGAAGCAATTAGTCTATTTTTAGTAAGATTCTTAATATTATCTTCATTCTCATTTAAGTTTAATATAGCCATGTAATTAGAAAGCATTTATTAACACCTCTTTTTCTTATTATACTGCTGCACTTTCTCGTACCTTGTTTCCTTCTCCAATTACGGTTACTTCCTCTTCAGTTCCTATCAAGCAGCCATTAGATATTATAGCATTACTACCAATAATAGACTTTTTTATAGTTACATTGTCACCTATAATTGTATTCGGCATTACAACAGAATCGTATATCTTAGAATTTTTACCTATACGAACACCAGGAAAGAGTACCGAATTATTAACTTCACCTAGTATTACACAGCCTTCAACAACAAGTGAACTTTTAACCATTGCATCAGAACCGATATACTGAGGGGGCCTTGTTGGATTAACAGAATAAATTCTCCAATCCGGGTCATGTATGTTCAACTCATTATTATCATTAATCATATCCATGTTTGATTTCCAGAAACTATCTATTGTACCAACATCTTTCCAATATCCGCTAAAAGGATATGCAAAAAGTTTTTTGCCACTTAGGAGCATTCTAGGAATTATATTCTTTCCAAAGTCATTACTAGATTTAGTATCTAATTCATCATCATGAAGAAGTCTTTTTAATGTTTTCCAATTAAAAATATAAATACCCATGGAAGCCATATTGTTTTTAGGAATCTTAGGCTTTTCTTCAAATTCAAAAATCTCGTTATTTTCTTTTGTATTCATTATTCCAAATCTACTAGCCTCATTTAAAGGAACTTCAAAAACGGCAATAGTAGCATCAGCATTTTTTTCTTTATGATACTCAAGCATATTTGAATAATCCATTTTATAAATATGATCTCCAGAGAGAATGATTACATATTCTGGTTCATATGAATCAATAAAACTTCTATTTTGATAAATGGCATTTGCAGTTCCCTTGTACCAATTGCCACCATTTTCTCTCATGTATGGTGGTAGTAAAAACACACCTCCATTGGATCTGTCTAAATCCCAAGGACTACCTATACCAATGTGATTATTTAATATAAGTGGCCTATATTGAGTTAGTACCCCCACTGTATCAATACCTGAATTTGAGCAATTACTTAAGGTAAAGTCTATTATTCTATACTTACCTCCAAAGGGAACTGCAGGTTTTGCTGTTTTTTTAGTAAGAATCCCCAATCTACTACCCTGTCCACCTGCTAAAATCATTGCAATCATTTCTTTCTTTGGCATCATATACCCCCCTATTATTAAGCAAAAATTTAAATGTTAATTTAATTGATAACATATTTGTATATATATATATTACCTTATTTTGTGAAAAAAGGCACTACTTAAGAATATAAATTCTATAAAAAAATAAAATTTTTATTTTCCATAAATATACATAATATTTTAATATATATTTATATATTAGAAGTTAAAAAGATATAAATATATATATGAATATATTAACATAATAATTACATTTTACCAAAAATAAATTTATTGTCAAAGAATAAAAACTTGTAGACTAAGTAAAAATAGATTAGGGAGGTGTTTATAATGACAAAACGTTCAATGGCCAAAACTTCACCAGAAAAAATTAAAATCTATGATGATAGAAATCCGGAAAATAAGGATGTTCAATCAGTACAAACTAATGAATTAAATGAATCAGCGTATGCTTTTGGAAAAAACAATGCAGAAAATGTTAAGAATCCTGTAACTAGATAGTATAAATTAAGGATTTAATTTTAGAGGTAAAGTTAGAAGAGCTGTCTCACAATATATAGCTATACATTGTGAGACAGCTTTTTAGATATTTTACTAATAAAATTTAAGGTGATTTATATTAATTAGATTAGCCATTCTCAAGTTTAACCTGACTAATTTGGCGTAAGTCTCCCACGCACTCTGTGAAAGCGATTCACATAAAATCAAAAAAAAGATTTTGGTTCTCTGCTTGCACTCTGTGAAAGTGATTCACACCAAATTAAAATTTGGGTTCTCTACTTGCACTCTGTGAAAGCGACCAAATACAAAATAAATTTTGTTTTGTCTGCTTTTCTTCAAGTGGGAGTTCGACGCCAAGTAAGCCATGCATTTGCAGTTCTAAAATTCAGGTGGGGTAAAAGAATCCCCACCTGAATTAAGAACTTGCTTCAATTAGTATTTACTATTTTTGAGATAGTCACTTATAACTTTTATAGGTATGTTTTATTCTTTTTCCTAATAAATTAAGAATTAAATTAACATTGGGAACTATGATTAATATCTTTACAAGAAAAATCCTCAAAAAAAGGATAGAAATAATAATCATTATCAGAAAAAGAATAAGATATAGTTTTATAAAAATTGTTGTTTTCTATGTTGCTATTTTCCATTAAGCTTTTATAGTTCATAGAAGTTTCGTTAATAATATTTTTCAATTTAGACCTCCTAAATTTGATTATATTATTAAAGTATGAAAAAGGGATTAATAATGTGATAGTTTGGTTTTTAGTATAAATATTTATAAAATTATAGTTAAATATTTATAAAAAACCTTGAATAATATTTATTTGATTTAGCAATACTATTTATGTATTAAAAAAGAGGAGGAGATTTAAAAATGGAAAATCATAATAATATTTCTATGCACGGTGGTCATAATGATAGTATAGGGTGTTCTGTTAGTGAATGTAAGTTCAATGATAAGGCAGATAAATATTGTACATTACAAAAAATAGAAGTTGTAAAACATGAAACAGAAGCAAAAACACCTGAGTGTACAGACTGTGGTAGTTTTGTGAAAGCAAACTAATTACCATATAGTATAGAATTAAAATTTAAGGAGTTAATACTGAATCTTTAGTATTAACTCCTTAAATTTTTTTATAAGACATGTGAAAATAAATATCAAGTCAAATATACCAGGTATATTTTGAATTATACAAGGAAACAGGTTCTTGATGATAGTGGTGCTATCAGAAGGTTCTGTTAATGTAGTATATAAGGTAAAATAGACTAGTATACTGACGACTAGTTATTTATTTGAAGATGGCTAGGTGGATTAATGATTATTTTTTTTATTGCAAAATATATTGAAGTTATCCATAAGTTTTGGATTACTTTTAATAAAGTCTACAAAATTTCTAAGATATCTGAGAGTATCATCACCAATAGTATGTTCTATTTTTTCTGTTTGTTCTAATACGTTGTTTGAAATTCCTAGTAATTTTAAAAATTGTTCTATGGTATTATGTCTATCAAGAAGGAAACTACCTAATTTTCCACCTTTTTCAGTTAATACAATAATTCCATAACGTTCATAATTTATCAATCCATAATCAGAAAGTTTTTGTACCATCTTAGTAGCAGAGGGTGGTTGGACATTTAAGGATTTTGCAAGATCATGAATTCTAGTAAAATTGCTTTCTATAGAGAGTCTGTATATCATTTCAAGATAATCTTCCATTGAAGCAGTAATTGTATTTTCTTCTTTTTTCATGTATTCACTAAATGTGTAGAAATTTTCTTTTGACATGTATACACCTACCTAAGAATTAAATTATTTAATAAATTATATACATAATATAAGCTTTAAAGAACAAAACCTTAATCATTATTTTATGGTAATAGCATTATAGAGAAATGTCATATATATGAAATATTATAAATTGAATTATAAAATGATATAATAGTTGTAATGTTTTGATTAAAGAATTATATAGAGAGTAGGTGGTTTTATGAATATATATTCATGGAATGTTAACGGACTTAGAGCAATAAGCAAAAAAGGTTTTTTTGAATTTATAAATGAATATAATCCAGATATATTGTGCATTCAAGAAACAAAACTTCAATTAGATAATTTAAGTGAAGAATTAAAAGGTATAGAAGGATATAATTCTTACTTTTCTTGTGCAAAGAAGAAGGGATATAGTGGAGTGGCAACTTATACTAAAGAAAAACCTATTTCTGTAAAGTATGGCATAGGAATAGAAAGATTTGATAGTGAAGGGAGAATATTGATTACAGAATTCAATAATTTTATTCTATTCAATATATATTTTCCAAATGGTCAAAAGGATGAGGAAAGACTTAAATATAAATTAGATTTTTATGATGCTTTGCTAGAATATTTGAATAAATTAAAAATAGAAGGTAAGAAACTTATTATATGTGGCGACTATAATACTGCTCATAATGAAATAGATATAAAAAATGCAAAAGCCAATGAAAAATATTCAGGGTTTTTACCAATAGAACGTGCTTGGATTGACAAATTTATTTTGAATGGATATGTAGATACATTTAGATATATTCATAAAGATGAGATTAAATATTCCTGGTGGAGTTATCGCTTTAAAGCAAGAGAAAGAAATGCAGGATGGAGAATTGATTATTTTTTTGTCACTGAAAGTTTAATTGATAATATAAATAGTGCAGAAATACTAAATGAAATTATGGGATCAGATCATTGTCCTGTAAAAGTGTCTTTTAATGTATAGCATATTATATTGGTTCAATATGAATAATATAATAAATTTATAATCATATAATAAAAGAGATATAATAGTTAAGAGATAAGAATTAAGACGAGAATGTTAATAAATACTCTAAATTCAAAATATTAACTTGTTGATTCTTAATTTTTAACTCTTAACTTAAATGCTATTTAAGTTTTGTTCCTTCCTTACTTTGAACAATAAGTCCTTGTTTCATAAGACCGCCTAATGCATTTTTAAAATAATTTTTGCTCTGATTAAATACTTCTTTTATATCTGATGGAGAACTTTTATCGTTATAAGGCATAAAACCATCATGATCTTTTAAATATTGAAGAATTATATCTTCAAGAGATAATCTTTCATCTTTAGGGAATTTTCTTGGTGTTAAGGACATTTTCCCATCTTCAAAATGTTTCTTTACTCTTAATTTTATAACTTCACCAGGAATTATTCTTGAAAAGTATTCATTTTTAAGAATTACGCCTCTATATTTATTGTCTATAGCTACCATAATACTACCATTTGTTTGGAAACCATACACAGTTCCTTCCACATCTTTCCCAATTAAATCATCTTCTGTATTTTCAAGATAATCATCTATAAATGTAGTTGCTGCTAGTCTATTTGTTTTATCTATATATATGTAGAATAGATATTTATTTTCTGGAACTAGTAAATAATTTTGTTCTTTCATGGGAACAAATAAATCTCTATCTAGTCCAAAATCTGCAAAGGCACCTATATCAGTTACAGAAACAACTTTTAAGTAACATAGCTGAAAGGCAGTAGCATAAGGCTCTTTTAGAGTAGCAACTAGTCTATTTTTAGAATCACGATAAATAAAAGCATTTACCTCATCACCCACATTAATTTCTTTATCAGCGCAATTACCATTTGGAAGTAGAACATCATCATTTGTATTGTCAGTTTTTGCATCTAGAAAATATCCAAAATCAGATTGTCTTACTACTTCTAATTTATTAAATTTACCTATATCAATCATAAATTGAAATTCCTCCTTTGACTATTAGTCATATCTAATTATTCTAACACATTTCGATGAATTGTGTTAGAATAATTAAATAATGCTTGATTATTATGTGATTCAAAAGAATATTTTATAGATTAAATTACTCCCATTAATATTAACATTATGTTATAATGACTGGGTAGCTCAAGAAACATCTTAAATTAATTTAGGTGATTTTGAGCTTTTAATAAAGATAAAAAAAAATTTGTGATAAGGATGGTTGGTAATTTAATGATAGTTGCAAATAATATAAGCCTTAGCTATGGTGGTAGAAAATTATTTGAAGATGTAAATATAAAGTTTATTCCAGGTAATTGTTATGGAGTAATTGGAGCAAATGGGGCTGGAAAGTCTACATTTTTAAAAATATTATCAGGTGAGATAGAACCTAATACTGGAGATGTGAGTATGTCTCCTAATGCTAGACTTGCAGTATTAAAACAAGATCACTTTCAATTTGATGAATTTGAAGTTTTGAAAACTGTTATTATGGGACATTCAAAGCTATATAACATTATGGTGGAAAAAGATGCCATATATGCAAAACCAGATTTTTCAGATGAGGATGGAATAAAGGCCTCAGAACTTGAAGGCGAATTTGCAGAATTAAACGGATGGGAAGCAGAGTCAGAAGCAGCTACACTTTTAATGGGACTTGGAATAGCTGTAGAGGATCATTCTAAAAAAATGAGCGAATTGGATGGTGCCGAAAAAGTTAGAGTATTACTTGCACAGGCATTATTTGGTCATCCTGATATTTTACTTTTAGATGAGCCTACAAACCATTTGGATATGCAGTCTGTGAATTGGTTAGAAGAATTCTTAATAAACTTTGAAGGTACAGTTATTGTGGTATCACATGACAGACATTTCTTAAATAGTGTTTGTACCCATATGGCAGATGTGGATTTTGGTAAAATACAATTGTATGTTGGAAATTACGATTTCTGGTATGAGTCCAGTCAATTAGCATTACAAATGGCAAAGGATCAAAACAAGAAAAAAGAAGAGAAGATGAAGGAATTACAAACCTTTATTGCTAGATTTAGTTCTAATGCATCTAAAGCAAAACAGGCTACTTCAAGAAAGAAACTTTTAGATAAAATAAATTTAGATGATATAAAACCTTCTACAAGAAGATATCCTTTTGTTGGTTTTAAAGCAGATAGGGAAGCAGGAAATGATATTCTAGCTGTGGAAAACATAAGTGCAACAGTGGATGGTGTAAAGGTATTAGATGATGTTAGTTTTATTGTGAATAAGGGTGATAAAATTGCTTTTATTGGTGAAAGTGAAATAGCGAAGACCACACTTTTTAAAATACTAATGGGGGAGATAGAGCCAGATAGTGGTTCATTTAAATTTGGAATTACTATTAGTACCTCTTATTTTCCTAAAGACAATTCAGAGTATTTTAATGATGTGGATTTGAGTTTAGTAGATTGGCTTAGACAATTTTCAGAAGAAAAATCTGAAAGCTTTATTAGAGGATTCTTAGGTAGAATGCTTTTCTCTGGTGAAGAGGCACTTAAAAAAGCTAATGTGCTTTCTGGTGGAGAAAAAGTTAGGTGTATGTTGTCAAAAATGATGCTTAGTGGTGCAAATTTGCTGATTTTAGATGAGCCTACTAATCACCTTGACCTAGAATCAATTACAGCCTTAAATAATGGACTTATTGATTACAAAGGTGATTTACTGTTTGTTTCCCATGATCATCAGTTCATAGAAACAATCGCTAATAGAATTATTGAAATTACACCAAAGGGAATAATAGATAAAAAGATGACCTTTGATGAATACGAAGAAAGTGATGATATTAAAAAGCTTTCTAAATAAGGCATAATTGTATACAATTCATTTATTTTAGAAAAAAACTACAGCATAGATTATAGTTAAAATTCTGTTTATACTATAAGTCTTATGTTGTAGTTTTTTTATTAATTTAGGCATATTCAAATAAATAACTAGTCAGTATGCTAATCTATTTTGAATCCTACTACGTCAACAGAACCCTCAGATAGCTTACTATCCTCAGAACCCGTTTCCTTGTAGACTTCAAAATATCCGTCGCATCTTTGACTTACTATTTATTTTCATATGCCTTAATCTTCTTCAAAAGCAAATTTTGCTGATGGGAATGGCTTTAAGGCTCTTTCTAATATCCCATGTACATATGCTATTAATACACCGTAATTTACTATAGGAACTCCTGCATCTACTGCAGAAGAGATTCTATGAAGCATAGCTGCTCTATTTAGCATACAGCCAGCACAGTGAACTACAAGGGAATAGTCCTTTATGTTCTCAGGAAAGGAAAAGCCACTTGAAAATTCAAAACTTAAATCTTTACCAGTAGTTTGTCTAAGCCATCTTGGTATTTTAACTTTACCAATATCGTCTGATTGCCTGTGATGGGTACAAGCCTCTGAAACAAGTATTTTATCACCATCTTTAAGACTATTTATTGCTTTTGCTCCTTTTACAAGTTCTATTAGGTCACCTTTATTTCTTGCAAAGAGTATAGAAAAAGAAGTAAGTGATATATCTTTAGGGGTATCGGCAGATACTTTTAAAAATGCCTGAGAATCTGTTATTACAAGGCGCGGCTTTTTATTTAAATTTTCAAGAGTTTCTCGAAGTTCATATTCCTTTGTAACAATTGAGATAGCATCACTTTCTAGAATATCTCTAATAACTTGCTGCTGAGGAAGTATAAGTCTTCCCTTTGGTGCGGCTTTATCTATAGGAGTTACAAGTACTACAAAATCTCCAGGAGAAATTAAATCGCCTACAATCCTAAATTTATCCTCTTCATCTGGAACTAATTTGATGAGTTCATTTTTTATATTATCTATTCCAATTTTTTTAGTGGCAGAAGCTGAAATGACTTTAATTTTAATTTTTTCTTCCAGGTTCTTTATATAGGATATATCTACATTACTTAAGTCTGATTTATTTAGTATAGCCATTACAGGTATATTCTTTGATTTTATATGATTTATGGTTTCAAGATCAAAGTTAGATATACCATCACAACCATTTATTACAATAAGGGCTATATCAGTTTTATTTAAAACATCCATAGTCTTTTTCTTTCTTAAGTCACCAAGTTCAGTTTCATCGTCAAGACCAGCGGTGTCTATTAAGACTATAGGGCCTAAAGGAAGAAGTTCCATGGCCTTGTAAACTGGATCAGTAGTAGTTCCCTTTATTTCTGATACAAGGGATATATTTTGTCCTGTAAGGGCATTTATAATACTTGATTTACCTGCATTAGTTTTTCCAAATAAAGCAATATGAAGTCTATTTGAACGAGGTGTTTCATTTAAATTACTCATTAGTATCACCATCCATTAATATTTATTTCATGACTAACCTCTGTGACACCCGGGCATTTTTAAGCGGGAGACAACCGTAGCACATCTTTAGATTATTGTCTTTCCAGGAATACCTGGACTAGTGAGAGAAAAAGGATTTAATATTTTATCAAGTAAATCCTTTGAAATTATGTTTTCTCTAATTATTATTTCTTCTATGGATTTATTTTCCATAATAGCTTTTTTTGCTATTTCTGAGGCCTTATCATAGCCTATATAATGTTCAAGAGCTGTCACTAAAGCTGTTGAAGAATCTAAATTTAGTTTACACTTTTCTATATCTACATCTATGTTTCTAATACAATTATCTGTAAGGGAAATTACTGCACTATTTAAAATTTCTAGAGACTCCAGTATATTATCTGCAATAAGGGGAGAAAATGCATTTAATTCTAGCTGGCCACTGGAGGCTGCAAAGGTTATAGAAGCATCATTTGCAATTACTTTCATTGAAACTTGAGAAACCATTTCTAAAATTACTGGATTAACTTTCCCGGGCATTATTGAGGAACCAGCTTGAACTGGTGGAATTAATAATTCGCCAAAGCCACCTTTAGGACCACTACCTAGAAGTCTTATATCATTAGATATCTTTATTAGGTTTACTGCTGCCGCTTTTAAAAGTCCTGATACTTCACAAAATATATCCATATTTTGGGTATTATCTATAGGGAAATCACTTCTAGAGAGACCAAAACCTGTAATATCTTGAAGTATATCTGTAACTAAGAACATATATTTTTGTGGCGCATTCATGCCGGTACCTATAGCAGTGCCTCCTATATTTATTTCTCTTAGTCTTTCTTCTACCTTATATAATCTCCATCTATCTCTTGATATAGCTCTTGCATAGGCCCCAAATTCCTGACCAACCATTACTGGAAGTGCATCCATAAGTTCCGTTCTACCTAATTTTAAAATGTGAGAAAAATCGTTTTCCTTTGTTTGAAGAACATCTTGAAGTATAGAAAAAGAGTTTGAAGTACTTCTTAACAGCTTTATAGCGGCTATTCTAAGGGCAGTAGGATAAACATCGTTAGTGGACTGACACATATTAACGTGCTGTATAGGATGTACTAAGGAATAATCTCCTTTTTTACCACCAAGAATTTCTATTGCAATATTACTAATAACTTCATTTACATTCATGTTAGTAGAAGTACCTGCTCCACCTTGTAATGAATCAGTTATAAATTGATCATAAAATTCTCCATTTAACACTCTATCACAAGCTTCTATTATAGCATCTGCTTTTTCAGAGCATAGTAGTTTTATCTTTTTATTTGTAAGGGCAGCGGCCTTTTTAACAATTACTAAAGCATCTATTAATTTTAAGTTAACTTTTTTACCACTTATATTAAAATTTTCAGAAGCTCTTAAGGTATTTATTCCATAATAGGCATTTGTGGGAATTTCTCTCTCGCCTAAGAGATCTTTTTCTATTCTAAAACTTTCCATTTTCAAAGTCCTCCACATCAAATAACTAAATCGTATTTTTAATGACTTGTAAGGACATTTTAGCAAAGTTTAAATTTAATTTCAAATAAACTATATTTATAAAGTAATAAAGAAATATAAAATATAATTAGTAAAAACATTTATTTATATAAATAATTAGTATATAAAATGTAGAATAATAATATATACTAAACAATATATTGAATTGACTAGTTATAAGAATTATATTACATTTATCTAGTATGATAAATATTCCAGTATTAATCTTTAAATAAATAAAATACAAATACCTAGAAAGAGGGGAAAATAATACATGAATTTTCAAATCAATAAAAATTATCATGGGTTTAAACTGAAAGAAGAAAAGAAAATTGATGATATAAGTTCTACTGTAAGATTTTTTTTACATGAAAAGAGTGGGGCAAAGCTTGTTAGCATAGAAAATCAGGATGATAATAAGGTGTTCTCTATAAGTTTTAAAACATTACCTGATAATAGCACCGGGGTTTTTCATATATTAGAACATTCAGTTCTATGTGGATCGAGAAAGTTTCCATCAAAAGAACCCTTTGTAGAACTTGTAAAAGGTTCTTTAAATACGTATTTAAATGCAGCTACTTATCCAGATAAAACTATGTATCCTGTAGCAAGTAAAAATGATAAGGATTTTAAAAATCTTATGGATGTATATTTAGATGCGGTTTTTTATCCTAATATATATAAATATCCGGAAATTATGAAGCAGGAAGGTTGGCATTATGAAATAAATAATAAAGACGAGGAATTAAAATATAAGGGTGTAGTATACAATGAAATGCAGGGTGTCTATTCTTCTCCAGAATCCTTACTTTTTAGAGGTATAAATAGTAATCTGTTTCCAGATACTCCTTATGGATTTGATTCAGGTGGCGATCCTGATGAAATACCAAATCTTACTCAAGAACAATTTATAAATTATCATAAAAAGTTCTATCATCCTTCTAATAGCTATATCTATCTCTATGGTGATATGGATATTGAAGAAAAGCTTAAATTCATAGATGAAAATTATCTAAATAATTTTGACAAAGTTGATTTAAATATAGAGATAGCAAAACAAAAACCTTTTAATAAAATGAAAGAAAAATCTATAAATTATCCTATAGCTAATGAAGAAAGTGAAGTTGATAAAACTTATTTGAGCTTAAATTTTGCAATAGGTGATATAAAAGATAGAGAATTATACGTAGCATTTGACTTATTAGAAGATATGTTACTTGAAACTTCAGCATCTCCTTTAAAGAAAGCTATAATAGAATCAGCAATAGCAAAAGATGTATTCGGTATGTATAACAATGGTTCTCTTCAAACTTCTCTTAGTATTGTTATTAAAAATTCGAATGAAGAAAAGAAAGAAGAATTTAAATCCATTGTATTTAATACTTTAAAGGATATTGTAAAAAATGGTTTTGATAAAGAACTTATTCAAGCGGTACTAAATTCTAAAGAATTTGAATTGAAAGAAAGTGATTACAGTAGTTATCCAAAGGGACTTGCTTACTGCGAAAAGGTATTAGGAAGCTTACTATATGGAGGAAGCCCATTTCAAAATTTAGAATTTAATGAAGTACTTAATAAGATAAAAAGTAATGTAAATAACAGATATTTTGAAAAATTAATTGAAGATAATTTATTAGACAATAACCATAGTTTATTATTTATGGTTATTCCAAAGAAACATTTGGCTGAAGAGAAGGTAAAAGAAGAAAGAGAAAAACTTGAAAGTTATAAAAAATCTTTAACAAAAGAGGAAATAGAAAAATTTATAGAGGAAAATGAGCTATTAGTTAAAAGACAATCTTCACCAGACAGTCAAGCAGATTTAGAAAAGATTCCTCTACTATCAATTGATGATATTAAAAAGAATTTGGATACTTATAACACTATAGTAAAAGATATAGATAATTATAAAATTTTGTATACTGAACTTATAACTAATGGAATAGATTATATAGATTTTTATTTTGATACTAGTTATGTAAAGCAAGAACAGATACCATATATAACATTACTTTCATATTTGTTTGGAAGAATTGATACAGAAAATTACTCCTATGAAGAACTTTCAAATGAGGTCAATAAGAATACTGGAGGCATTGATTTTGATGCTGAAGCCTATTCAAATATGGACGAAATAGGAAACTATTATCCTAAATTTATCGTTAAAGGAAAGGCTCTTCATGAAAAAACAGATAGTTTACTTAAATTAATTCTTGAAATACTTACTTCAAGTAAATTTGATAATTATAAGAGAATTAAAGAAATATTATCAGAACTTAAATCAAGAATTGAAATGATAATTGTAAGTGGAGGACATAGAATTGCTTTATCTAAAGTGAATTCCTATTATTCTGAATTAGGTAAATATGTAGAAAATATTAGTGGATTTACATTCTATAAATTCCTGGTGGAAGTGGAAAAAAGTTTTGATGAGAAAAAAAATGAAATTATAAAAAATATAATAGAGGTATCAAAAAGTATATTTACAACTAATAATTTAATTGTAAATATAGGATGTAGTAAAGAAAATTATAATGAATTAGAAAAATCAATAAAACATAGTATTTCAAATGAACTAGGAATAAATTCAGGGAAGAAGATTCAATATAAATTTGAATTAAATAAAGAAAATGAAGCATTAGTCACATCATCAAAAGTGCAATATGTAGCTAAAGGATATAATTTCTCTAAGTTTGGATTTAAATATAGCGGCAAACTTCAAGTACTGAGAACTATATCAAACTATGATTATCTTTGGAACAATGTTAGAGTAAAAGGTGGTGCCTATGGAGTATTTATTAATTTTAAGAGAAATGGTAATATGAGCATTGCTTCCTATAGAGATCCTAATTTAAGTGAAACTATAAATGTATATGATAATTTTTATAAGTACCTAGAGAATTTTTCAGCAGATGAAAGGGAAATGACAAAATATATTCTAGGGACAATAAGTACTTTAGATACACCACTTACTAATTCAATGATTTGTGATAGGCAGGTAGCTCTGTATATTAGTAATATAAATGATAGCTTTTTACAAGAAGAAAGAGAAGAAATTTTGAAAACAAAGGCTGAGGATATAAAAAAATTTGCACCTCTCATTGATAAATGTATGAAAGAAGATTATATTTGTGTTTTAGGTGGAAAAGATAAGATAAATGAAAATTCAGATTTATTTGGAAGTATAATTAATGTATTTGACTAAATTTTTTAATTAAGGCATATGAAAATAAATAGTAAGTCAAAGATGCGACGGATATTTTGAATTATACAAGGAAACGGGTTCTGAGGATAGTGAGCTATCTGAGGGTTCTGTTGACGTAGTATGATTCAAAATAGACTAGCATACTGACTAGTTATTTATTTGAATATGCCTAAAAGTAAGAGAACTTAGTATGAAAATAAATTTATACTAAGTTCTCTTACTTTGAATTTAAATATTTACATGGACTTCTTCTGTTTTCCAAATTTCTTTTGAATATTTCTGTATTGTGTTGTCACTTGAAAAGATTCCAGAGTGAGCAATATTACATATACACATTTCACGCCATTTAGACTTATCTCTATATAAGATATCTATTTTGTTTTGAGCTTTTACATAATCGTCAAAATCCTTTAGAACAAAGTATTCATCGTTATTAGCTAATAGATATTTATGAATATCACTAAATTCTGAATTAGCTACTCCAAGAGATCCATTTATTAGGTTGTCTAGTATTCTTTTTAGTCTAGGATCAGAATTATAGAAGTTATAAGAAACATAGTTCTTATTTTTTTCATAGGATAAAACTTCATCCTTTCTCATACCAAATATAACCATATTATCATCGCCAACAGCATCATGGATTTCTACATTAGCACCATCTAGTGTAGCCATAGTGATAGCTCCGTTCATCATGAATTTCATATTACTTGTACCTGAGGCTTCTTTTGTAGTAGTAGATATCTGTTCACTTACATCGGCACAAGGTATAATTTTCTCTGCAAGAGAAACAGAGTAATTTTCAAGAAACAGTACTTTTATTTTTTCATGTATACTATTATCATTGTTTATTTTATTTGCCACAGTATTAATTAATTTTATTGTTTGTTTAGCAAGATAGTATCCTGGGGCAGCCTTAGCACCAAAGAAGAAAGTTCTTGGAACAATATCTAAATTTGGATTTTCTTTTAACCTATAGTACAAATCTAATATGTTAAATATATTTAGGATTTGTCTTTTATAGGAATGAAGCCTTTTTACTTGAATATCATAAATTGAATTTGTATCAACTAGAATTCCGTAAGTATTTTTTATATAATTTGAAAAAATTATTTTGTTGTCTTGTTTGATTTTGTTAATTTTATTTTGAAAATTTGCATTTTTAGAAAATGCTAAAAGTCCAATAAGGTTATCTGGTTTACTTATCCAACTATCTCCTATGACTTCAGTAATAAGATTAGAAAGATTAGGATTAGCTTTCATTAGCCACCTTCTATGAGTTATACCATTAGTTTTATTGTTGAACTTAAAGGGGTAAAAATTTGCGAAATTTGATAATTCTTTGTTTTTAAGTATTTCTGTATGAAGCTTTGCTACACCATTTACTGAATGACTGCCTACTATGGCTAGATAGGCCATTCTTACATTACCATCACAGATAATTGCCATATCATGAACTTTCTTATCATCATTATATTTTCCACGTATTTCATCGCAAAATCTTCTATTTATTTCTTCAATAATCATATATATTCTAGGTAATAGTCTCTTAAATAAATTAATAGGCCATTTTTCTAGAGCTTCACTGAGGATAGTATGATTAGTATAAGCTATAGTATTAGTAGTTATTTTCCATGCATCTTCCCAAGATAAATTTTCCTCGTCTATCAGTATTCTCATTAACTCAGCAATGGCTACAGAGGGATGAGTATCATTTATGTGAATTGCAATATACTGATCAAACAAGTTAATTGGAAGTTTATTTTTTTTAAATCGTATAATAATACTTTGAATACCTGCACTTACAAAGAAATACTGCTGCTTTAATCTTAGTAACTTACCCTCAATTCTTGTATCATCAGGGTAGAGCACTTGAGAAATGGATTCAACTGAATACTTGTGTTCCACAGCTTTGCTGTATTCACCATTGCTAAAGGATTGTAAATCAAAATCTTTATCTATAGTTTCAGCACTCCACAGCCTTAAAGTATTTACTGTATTGTTATTATATCCAACAACCGGGGTATCATAGGGTACTGCAAGAACAGATTCATAATTTTCATGTTTAAAGGATAGTGTTTCATTTTCAAATACGGGAGTAACAGTGCCGCCAAATTTTACTACAGCCGCTTTATTTTCTTTTCTTACCTCCCAAACATTACCTTGTCTTAGCCAATTATCAGGAATCTCAACTTGATAACCATCTACTATTTTTTGCTCAAATAATCCATAATCGTATCTTATACCACAACCATGACCTGGAATTTCAAGGGAGGCTATAGAGTCAAGAAAACAAGCGGCCAATCTTCCAAGGCCACCATTTCCAAGACCAGCATCATTTTCAACTTCTTCAATCTTTAAAAGATCTATTCCTAAATCATGAAGAGCTTCTCTACATAAATCGGTTATACCTAAGTTTAAAAGATTGCTACCGAGAAGTCTTCCAATAAGAAATTCCATAGAAAAATAATAAACCTGTTTTACTTGTTTTTTTGAATATTGTTCATTAGTTTTCATCCATTTTTCGGATACATATTCTCTTACAAGAGAACCAAGAGCTAAATATAAATGTAAGTTTGAAGATTCTGAAATATCTTCGGAGTAAAGGTTCATTAGCTTTTTTTTAAAGTCATTTTTTATACGATCTTTAGTCAAATTCATAGTATTCCTCCTGATAATTTTATTATTTAGTAATAATAAAATGAAAAATTTTCACAAGCATAAATATGGTAATATTTATTAAATAAATATTACATCTTTTGGATTATATAGTCAATATATTATATTGTATTGTATACATACTATTTATATTATTAATAGTGCGACTAAATTATCTTGATAAAAATTAATTAAGAGTCTAATTAATACATAAGGCATATTCAAATAAATAACTAGTCAGTATGCTAGTCTATTTTGAATCCTACTACGTCAACAGAACCTTCTGATAGCACCACTATCATCAGAACCTATTTCCTTGTATAATTCAAAATAGACCTCGCATCTTTGACTTGTTATTTATTTTCACATGCCTAACTAGGAATTTTAAAAATGAGTTTAGGTAATACTAGAATTATAATTATATTATTATGGAGGTAAGTTAGATGAAACAGGGAACAGTTAAATGGTTTAATGATGAAAAAGGTTTTGGATTCATTTCTGTAGAAGGAGAAGATGATGTATTTGTACATTATTCGGCTATAAAAGAAGAAGGCAAAAGGAAAAATTTGGATCAAGGTCAAGAAGTAAAATTTGATGTAGTAGATGGATCAAAAGGACTACAAGCTTCAAATGTTCAAAGAGTATAAATGTAGAATTAGTGAACTCGTTTCAGCAAGCTGAAACATGGGGAAATCAGTTGGGTATTCTAACCCATCTGATTGAAAAGTCCCACCTACGCTTCGTTTAGAGGTGGAGGTATTAACCTTTAATGCATGAAAAGATAAAGAATAAAAAATAAAGTTAATTAAAATAAATCCCTTTAAATAGACTAAGATAAAAGTGCATTGACAAATCTATTTAAAGGGATAATTTTTGCTATAATAAGTATGTTAATTTTTAAACAAAAGTGGTAAAATATCTTTTGGCGATATTTCGTTGAAACTGAACTTGTAAAAATTAAAAAATTTCGTCTTGTATCCTTATGGAATGAGAATGAAGGGGGTTCAATATTGTGAAACAAAACATTATGACAAATAAGAAATTTGGAGTTAGACAACTAACAGTAGTAGGTATGTTGTCGGGCATATCTATTATGCTAGGAATAACGGGATGGGGATATATAAAGCTACCTATTCTTCAGGCAACTATAATGCATGTCCCAGTAATAATAGGAGCAATTATTGAAGGGCCAATAGTGGGTATGTGTATAGGACTTATATTTGGAATATCCAGTATTATTCAAAATATAATGACACCAACTTTACTATCATTTGCCTTAATTAATCCTTTGGTTTCAATTTTGCCAAGAATTTTAATTGCATTGACTTCTTATTATGCTTATAAATTTATGATTGGAAATAATAAGGCTTTGAAGATTGGAGTAGGTGCCGCTATAGGGTCAATAACCAATACTATTGGAGTACTTGGAATAATATATTTACTATACTTACAGCAATATGCAAAACATATGAAAATAAATTCATCTACTGCCAGTAAGGCAATATTAGGAGTTGCTATAGTTAATGGAATACCAGAAATGATAGCGGCTGTTTTTATAACTGTTCCAATAGTAATTGCAGTAATTAAGGTTAGAAAAAGATGATATGTCTAAATAATAAAAAGAGTCTATACAGGCTCTTTTTATTATGCTATTGTTGTGGTAATTATATATTTTAAATGGCGTTACCATAATAATTTGATTAAATTCTTCTTAAAAAGTAAATCTACATGGTTTATAATAATATCAATGGATCTAAACTTAGTGGGAGTTTGCTTTAAGGCTAAGTTTAGATAAATGATAATAATTCTAATATTGGGAGGTAACGATTTGGATCTATTTACAATGGCTATGGAAAATAGCTCATCGCATAAACCACTAGCTGAAAAAATGAGACCAAGAAATTTAGATGAATTTTATGGTCAGAAAAACATAATAGGAAAAGGAAAAATTTTAAGAAGACTTATAGAAACAGATAGATTAACTTCCATAATATTATACGGTCCTCCAGGGGTAGGTAAAACTACCTTAGCATCTATTATTTCCAAAGAGACAAAGTGTGAATTCGCAAAATTAAATGCCACTATCATTAGTGTAAAAGAAATTAAAGACTATATAAATAAGGCTGAAGAACTACTAAAACTTTATGGAAAGAGAACTATTTTTTTTATAGATGAAATCCATGCATTAAAAAAGGGTTCACAACAGGATGTACTTTTAGACGCAGTTGAAAGAGGGCTAGTTGTATTAATTGGGGCCACTACTGAAAATCCTTATTTTGAAATAAACAATGCGCTTTTAAGTAGATCAAAAATATTTCAATTAGAAAGTCTTAATAATGATGAAATAGTCGAAGTGTTAAATAATGTTTTACAAAATAAAGAAAGAGGCTATGGAAATATAAATATAAAATTAGAAGAGAACTCTTTAATGCATATAGCAGAATTGTCTGGTGGAGATGCAAGGTGTGCTATAAATACATTAGAGCTAGCTGTATTGTCTACACCTAAAGATGATGAGGGAATAATAGAAATAACTAAAGAATTAGTTCAAGAATGTATGCAAAAAAAAATTATAAACTATGACAAATCAGGTGATAATCATTATGATATGTCCTCTGCTTTTATAAAGAGTCTAAGAGGATCTGATGCAGATGCTGCTTTATATTGGTTTGGCAGAATGATTCTTGGTGGTGAAGATCCAAAATTTATTATGAGAAGAATAATAGTGCATGCTTCTGAAGATGTAGGCATGGCAGATCCAAAAGCAATGATTATGGCTCATGCTGCCTGGAATGCACTTCAAACTATTGGTATGCCAGAAGCTAGGATACCAATAGCTGAAGCTATAATATATATTGCAAAAGCACCCAAAAGTAATGCTGTAATTGAGGCTGTAGATAAAGCTTTTCAAGATGCAAAAGAATATCAATATAGAGTTCCTGTTCATCTGAGAGATACGCATTACAAAGGAGCAAAAAATTTTGGAAATGGAATTGATTATAAATATCCTCATGATTATCCAGGTCATTATGTAGAACAAAAATATTTTCCTGATGAAATGGAAAATAAAAAATATTATATATATGATGAGAATTTTTAAATATGGATAATTTAAGTAAAATAAAAGTTTCTGTAAGAGATTTAATTGAATTTGTTTTAAGACAGGGAGATTTAGTATCTAGCTTTGCTGGAAGCAGTAGAAATACTGATGCAATTAAGGCACATCAAAAGATACAGAAAAGTTCTGGAGATAATTATAATAAGGAAGTAACTATTTCACATACAGTAATAAAAGATAATATTTCCTTGGAAATTAACGGAAGAATAGATGGAGTAATTACAGAAAAGCAAGGTGTTATAATTGATGAAATTAAAACTACTACTAATGAGCTAGACAATATAACAGAAGATTATAATATATTGCATTGGGCACAAGTTAAATGCTATGCATATTTCTATTCTTTGGAGAACAATCTTAAAGTTATTGATGCAAGACTTACTTATTATCAAATGAATACTAAGAAGATAAAATATTTTGTGAAGACCTATTCTTTAATTGAATTAGAAAAGTTTTTTAACCATATTATTGAAAAATATATATATTGGGCAAAGCTTCAGCAAAGGTGGGAAAAATTAAGAAATTTATCTATAAAAGATTTGAGTTTTCCCTATGAAGAATATAGAATGGGACAAAGAAAGTTATTAGTAGCTGTGTATATTTCTATAAAAGAAAATAAAAACTTTTTTGTAAAAGCCCCAACGGGAATAGGAAAGACAATATCTACAATTTTTCCTGCAGTGAAGGCATTGGGAGAAGGAATTATATCTAAAATATTTTATGCTACTGCAAAAACTACTACTGGAAATGAAGCGAAAAAGGCAGTTATTCTCTTGGATAAAAAGAAACTTAAATTTAAAACTGTATGGATTACTGCAAAAGAAAAAATATGTTTTAAGGAAGAAACAAATTGTGATCCGGAAATATGTGAATACGCTAGAGGTCATTTTGACAGAATAAATAATGCTATAGCAAGTATTCTAAATGAAAATATAATTACTAGAGAAGTAATTGAAAGCTATGCAAAGAAATACAATGTTTGTCCTTTTGAATTTTCTTTGGATTTATCTAATTGGTGTGATTGTGTTGTATGCGATTATAATTATATTTTTGATCCGAAAGTTTATTTAAGGAGATTTTTTTCAGAGGATAGAGGAAATTACTGCGTACTGGTAGATGAAGCCCATAATTTAATAGATAGAGCAAGGGATATGTATTCAGCAGAATTAAATAAAAAGGATATTTTAAATCTAAAAAATAAATGTAAGGAGATTTCTTCTGTTCTATATAAAAATTTAAATAAGATAAATAAATTTTTCATAAAGGAAAGGAAAAAATGTGAAGAAAATAAGGATGGAATTTATTTACAAAAAGATTCACCAAAGGATATAATGCCTCTATTGAAAAATTATATATATGAAGCAGAAAAATTTTTAGTGGAAAATAATGAATGTAATGTTAAAGAAGAAATTTTAGATATTTATTTTAAAATAAATTCTTTTATAAGAATTTATGAGAGCTATAGTGATAAATATGTAACCTATTCAGAAAAAGTTAAAGACGACATTTTAATAAAAATGTTTTGTGTTGATACATCAGAAGTAATGAGAGCATGTTTAAAAAAGGTAAAGTCCACAATACTTTTTTCAGCTACACTAACCCCAATGAATTATTTTATAAATTTATTGGGAGGAGATGATGATTCATATAAGATTAGTTTACCATCTCCTTTCAAAAGAGAAAATCTATGTCTATTATTAAATGATAGTATATCTACAAAATATAAATATAGACAATTTACATATAAAAAAGTTGTTTCTACAATAAAAAATTGTATATCACAAAAGTCAGGAAATTATTTTGTGTTTTTTCCATCTTATGAATATATGAAAAGTATTTTTTATATATTTAACGATGAAAATGAGGAAAATGAAAAAATTAATATAGTTTGTCAAAAAAATACTATGACAGAAGAAGAAAAAAATGATTTTATTAAAAAATTTTCTGAAAATGTAAATGAAACTTTAATTGGATTTGTAGTTATGGGTGGAGTATTTAGTGAAGGAATTGACTTAATAGGTAAAAAACTAATTGGTGCTATTATTGTTGGAGTGGGTATTCCAAGAATATGTTTAGAGAGAAATATAATTAAAGAATACTTTGTGAAAAGTAAAGTGGATGGTTTTCTATATTCTTATGTTTATCCAGGTATCAATAAAGTTTTACAATCAGCGGGAAGGGTTATAAGAACAGACAAAGATAGAGGTATAGTTGTATTAATTGATGAAAGATATTCTCAAAGTGAATATAAAAAATTATTACCTAACGAATGGAGTAATATTAAAAAAAATGAATAATTCTACAAATGAATCAAGTAGAATTATTTTTAATTTCTGGAATGAAAAGCAATAAAAGATTGTGAATATTTTATTTAAATATATTTCATTAGTATTTTTCTATGATTTGTATAAATACTAGGTTAATATTGTATATACCTTTAATATCAATATAATAGTACTCAATTGAAAAGAGTACAGGTACATTAATGAAGGTATAAATTGAAATTATTTATAATTATGCTTTTTACTGTATATATTTTAAAAAAATTAAGAATGTTTTTTTTGAGAAAATAATAATTATAGTTTAAAATGCAAGTTTTCAGTTGAAAAGCTTCAAAAAATACACTTATAATATAATAAACTGATTTACTAAACTAAAATATATAAAAAATTCATTTAGAATATAATTTTAGTTATATTTATGAATTGGAAGTAAGTTTCTATTGATATTATATCAATAGAAAATATAAAATATGAGTATAATTTTAAATTTCAGGGGGGCAAAATAATGAACTCAAAGATTGGTTATCCAAATAAACAAGGCCTGTATGATTCACAATTTGAAAAAGATAACTGTGGTATAGGCTTTGTGGCAAATATAAAGGGAGAGAAAACCCACGATATTATAAAAAAGGGAATAGAAATATTAGTAAATTTAACTCATAGAGGTGGAGTTGGTTCTGATACTAAAACTGGTGATGGTGCTGGTATTATGTTTCAAATACCACATGAGTTTTTTAAGATAGCCTGTGATAATGTAGGAATAGCATTACCAAAGGAAGGAAACTACGGAGTTGGTATGCTGTTTTTGCCAAAAGAAACTACGCTTTGTCACCAATGTGAAGGAATAGTTGAAAGATTAATTGAAGAAGAAGGACAGGGATTTCTTGGATGGAGAGATGTACCAACTGATAGTAGAGTTATAGGAACAACTGCCAAGGGTTCGGAGCCAATAATAAAGCAAATATTTATAGAAAACAATTGCAAAACTCAGAATGAATTTGAAAAAAAATTATATATGATTCGTAAAAGAGCTGAGAGTGAAGTAAAAAGATTATTGGAGAATGGTGCAAACTATTTTTATGTTTGTAGTTTGTCTAGTAAAAAAATAATTTACAAAGGATTGCTTCTTCCAGATCAAATTACAAGTTACTATATGGATTTAAATGACATAAACTTTAAAAGTGCAATTGCATTGGTTCATCAAAGATTTAGTACAAATACTTTTCCTACTTGGGATTTAGCACAGCCATTTAGGTATTTAGCTCATAATGGAGAAATAAATACTATAAGAGGAAATAGAAATTGGATGCATGCAAGAGAAGGAGTCCTAGAATCAAAAGTTTTTGGTAAAAATATAAATAAACTCTTTCCAATAATAAATCCAGATGGAAGTGATTCAGCTTCACTAGATAATGTATTTGAACTTTTGGTTATGGATGGAAGAACACCTGCTCATGCAATGATGATGCTTATACCAGAAGCATGGGAAGCAAATAAAGAAATGAATGAGGATAAGAGAGCTTTTTATGAATACAATGCTTCATTAATAGAACCTTGGGATGGCCCAGCAGCTGTAACATTTACAGATGGAACACAAGTAGGAGCAGTACTTGATAGAAATGGATTAAGACCTGCTAGATATGTAATAACAAAGAATGGAACAGTACTTCTGTCATCAGAGGCTGGAGTTTTAGATTTTGCAACAGAAGATATAGTTAAAAAGGGAAAATTAGAGCCAGGTAAAATATTTTTACTTGATACTAAAAAGGGAAAAATTATAAGTGATGAAGAAGTTAAAAAGTCTATATGTTGTGATAAGCCATATAAAGAAGCTATATCAAAATATAAATTTGACTTAGATGACTTAAATGGTTTTGAAGAGGACACACAAATAATACCAGAGGTATTAAAAGAAAGACAGCAGGCTTTTGGATATACATTAGAGGACCTAAAGATAATTTTAAAGAGTATGGCAAGTACAGCTAAAGAACCTCTTGGATCAATGGGTAATGATACACCACTTGCGGTTTTATCAAATAGACCACAAATATTATTTGCATATTTTAAACAGCTATTTGCTCAGGTTACAAATCCTCCAATAGATCCAATAAGAGAAGAACTTGTAACTTCACTTATAAATTATATAGGTTCACAGGGAAATATACTAAGTAAAGAGCTTTATAATAATCCGTTTATAGAGATACATTCACCTATTTTGACAGATTTAGAGATGTCAAAAATAAAGATATTAAATAATAACGATTTTAAAGCAATAACTATACCTATTACTTTTAAATATGATACAGGTATAGATGGATTCAAGGAGTCTTTAGGTAAAATATGTGAAAGAGCATCCAGTGCGGTAAATAAAGGGTATAATATTTTAGTTTTAAGTGATAAATGCAGTAATTCCTATGAAGCTGCAATACCAAGTCTTTTAGCGGTATCTGCAGTACATCATCACTTGATTAGAGAAAAAACCCGTACTAAAGTTTCAATTATAATAGAAACTGGTGAGGCAAGAGAAACTATGCATTCAGCTCTTCTTTTAGGATATGGAGCAACAGCAGTTAATCCATACATTGCTTATCAATCCATAAAAGCTATGGTTAACGATGGAGAAATAAAAGATTTATCCTATAAAAAAGCTGTAGACAATTATATATATGCAGTAAATCATGGACTACTTAAGATACTATCTAAAATGGGTATTTCAACTTTGATGAGTTATCATGGAGCACAAATATTTGAAGCTATTGGTCTTAAGAGTGATTTCATCGATAAGTACTTTGAAGGAACGCCTTCAAGAATAGAAGGTATAGGAATAGAAACGGTTGCAGAAGAAGTTTTAATAAGACATAAAAGTGCTTTCAACAAAATTAGAAAACCAGTTTCTGAACTTGATGAAGGTGGAAGTTATGCATGGAGAGCAAATGGAGAATTCCATCTTTTTAATCCAGAATCAATCTTTAAACTTCAAGTTTCTACAAGAAAGAATGATTATGATTTATATAAGAATTATGCTGGTCTTATAAATAATCAGGATAAAAATTTATGTACTATTAGAAGTATGTTTAAATTTAAAGAAGATAATTCAATTCCTATAGAAGAAGTAGAGCCAGTAAGTGAAATACTTAAAAGATTTTGCGCAGGGGCTATGTCCTTTGGTTCAATAAGTAAAGAAGCTCATGAAACAATTGCCATTGCAATGAATAGAATAGGTGGAAAGAGCAACAGCGGAGAAGGTGGAGAAGATCCAGTAAGATATAAAAAAGGTGCAAATGGAGATTGGAAAAGAAGTGCAATAAAGCAAATTGCTTCAGCTAGATTTGGAGTAAATGCTGAATATTTAGTAAATGCAGATGAACTACAAATTAAAATGGCACAAGGTGCAAAACCTGGTGAAGGTGGACAATTACCTGGTAAAAAAGTTGATGAAGCTATAGCTAAAGTTAGACATTCAACACCTGGAATAGATTTAATATCACCACCACCGCATCATGATATTTATTCCATTGAAGATTTGGCACAACTTATTTATGATTTAAAATCTACAAATCCTGAAGCTAGGATAAATGTAAAATTAGTATCAGAAGTGGGTGTTGGTACAGTAGCGGCAGGAGTTGCAAAGGCTCATGCAGATGCAATATTAATAAGTGGACACGATGGAGGTACAGGAGCTTCACCAGTATCATCTGTTAAACATGCAGGAATACCATGGGAACTTGGACTTTCAGAAGCACAACAAGTACTTTTATTAAATGATTTAAGAAGTAGAGTAGTGGTTCAGACTGATGGACAGCTTAAAACTGGTAGAGATATAGTTGTTGCTACTCTTTTAGGAGCAGAAGAATTTGTATTTGCATCAACGCTTTTAGTAGTACTCGGATGTACAATGCTTAGAAATTGTCACTTAAATACTTGTGAAATGGGAATTGCAACACAGGATCCAGAATTAAGAAAGAATTTTAAGGGAAAACCAGAGCACATAGTAAATTTCTTAACATTCATTGCAATGGAAGTTAGAGAGTATATGGCAAAACTTGGATTTAGAACTATGAATGAAATGGTTGGAAGAGTTGATAAAATAGAAGTAAAAGATGAAAGTAGTCATTGGAAGGCAAAGGGAATAGATCTTTCAAGAGTACTATATAAACCTGATATGCCAAGCAGAATAAAACCATATTGTGTTAAGAAACAAGAACATGGCATTGAAAATTCAATGGATTATAAATTGATAAAAATAGCTCAAGAAGCTTTAAATAATGGAAGTAAAGTTGTTGCTAATTTTGAGATTAAGAATACAGACAGAGCGGTAGGTGCTATGATAAGTGGAAAAATTGCCAAATTATATGGCAATAAGGGACTTTCAGAAGATACAATACACTTTAATTTCAAAGGATCGGCAGGTCAGAGTTTTGGGGCATTTGCTGCACGTGGATTAACACTTAATCTTGATGGAGAAGCAAATGACTATGTTGGTAAGGGATTATCAGGAGCAAAGATAATAATTAAGACTCCAGCTAATGCAAGCTATAAGCAAGATGAAAATGTAATAGCAGGCAATACTATTTTATATGGAGCAACAGAAGGAAAATTATTCATAAATGGATTGGTAGGAGAAAGATTTGCGGTTAGAAATAGTGGAGCTTTAGCAGTAGTTGAAGGCGTTGGAGACCATTGCTGTGAATATATGACTGGTGGAACAGTACTTGTTATGGGCGGCATAGGTAGAAATTTTGCTGCAGGAATGAGTGGCGGAATAGCTTATGTTCTAGATGAAGATAATTCATTGAAAGACAAAATTATAAATGAGACTGTTGATATAGATGAATTAGATGAAAATGACATTGAGGAAGTTTACAGCATGATTTTAGAACATGAAAATTGCACTCAAAGTTTAAAAGCAGCTAATTTAATTAAAAACTGGAATAAGGCACAGAAAAAATTCAAAAAGATTATACCAACTGCTTATAAGAAAATTTTGCTAGAGAAAAATAAAGAAGTCTCTGCTTTGAGAGCATAGGAGTGATGATAATATGGGAAAAACAACTGGTTTTAAAGAATATAAAAGAGAAACTGCGAAAAAACGTCCAGTTAAAGATAGAATAAAGGATTACAAACAAATTTATCTTCCAATGAAAGAGGAAGAGTTACGTAAACAGGGTGCTAGATGTATGGAATGTGGTACACCATTTTGTTCATGGGGATGTCCACTTGGAAACTTAATGCCTGATTTTAATGATATGGTTTATAATGATGATTTTGAAGCTGCTTTTAAGAGATTGTATTTAACAAGCAATTTTCCAGAGTTTACAGGTAGAGTTTGTCCTGCACTTTGTGAAGGCGCTTGTACACTTGGAGTTAATTCTGATGCAGTATCAATAAAAGAACTTGAACTTGGAATTATTGAAAAAGCATTTAAAGAAAAATTAATAAAGGCTAATCCACCGAAAGTTAGAACAGGAAAGAAGGTAGCTGTAGTAGGTTCTGGACCATCAGGACTTGCTGTGGCAGCCGAGTTAAATTCAGTTGGTCATACTGTTACTGTATTTGAGAGACATGACAAAATTGGAGGTCTTCTAAGATATGGTATACCAGATTTTAAACTTGAAAAAGAGGTAATAGACAGAAGAGTAAGCCTAATGGAAGAAGAAGGGGTTATATTTAAAACTAATACTAATATAGGCTTTGACTATGATGGAAATGCTCTTTTAGATGATTTTGATGCAGTTGTACTCTGTGGTGGTTCTACTGTACCAAGAGATTTACCAATTGAAGGAAGAGAGCTTCAGGGCGTACATTTCGCTGTAGACTTTTTAACTTATATAAATAAAAAGGTTGCAGGGGATGATGTGTCTAAAGATGCTATAGATATTAAAGGTAAAAATGTTTTAGTTATCGGCGGTGGTGACACTGGTTCTGACTGTATAGGTACTTCCATTAGAGAAGGTGCAAAGAATGTATATCAATTTGAAATAATGCCAAAACCACCTGAAGAAAGAGATGACACAATGCCATGGCCGTTATATCCGAAAACCTTGAAAGTTTCTACATCACATGAAGAAGGCGCAATTAGAGAATGGTGTATTGAAACTAAGAAGTTTATAGGTGAAAACGGAAAGGTTACTGCTATAGAGGGAAATAAAGTTCAATGGGAAAAGGATTCAACAGGTAGATTTGTTCCTACTGAGGTGCCAGGTTCTAAATTTGTAAAAGAAGTAGACCTAGTATTATTGGCAATGGGGTTTGTTCATCCACAACATGAGGGAGTTATCGATGTTTTAGATTTAAAATTAGATAATAGAGGAAATATTTCTGCTGATGAAAAGCATATGACCAGTGTAAAAGGAGTATTTACTGCTGGAGATATGAGAAGAGGTCAATCCCTTGTAGTTTGGGCTATAAATGATGGAAGACAAGCAGCAAAAGCTGTAGATGAATATTTAATGGGCGAAAGTTTATTAAGAGGATAATTTATAAGAAAAATAAAGAGAGATGTCTCACAATGCATAGATGTACATTGTGAGACATCTCTTTAATTATTTTGAGACAGCCCATCTCTATTATGATAATTTAACAAAATAATATGAATTATAAGTTAGTTTTTATAGCTTCTAATTGTGAATCTATTGCTCCGAATTATCGATTTAATAAAATAGATTGCATATTATTAATTTTTAATTAAAAAAAATATAAAAAATTAAAGAAATTATTGTTGACAACTTTACCCTGATTTGATATTATAATCACATAAAGTTTAGTGAAACACTCTGATATAAAAAATTATATAGTTGTACCATAAAGGAAGTGAGCTAATGAAGCTTTCAACAAAAGGAAGATATGGTGTAAAAGCTATGGTAGACTTAGCTATAAATTATGGAAAGTTACCTGTATCAATTAAAACTATTTCTGAAAGACAAAGTATTTCAGAGTACTATTTAGAACAATTATTTTCTACTCTTAGGAAATCAAATTTAATAAAAAGTATTAGAGGAGCACAAGGTGGATATGTTTTAAATAAAAACCCTAGAGAAATAACTGTTAATCAGATTTTAGATATACTTGAAGGACCTATAGAAATTTCAGAATGCCTTGAAGATGGTATATGTAGTAATAGTAGTTGTTGTGCTACAAGGCTTCTGTGGGCAAAACTTAAAGAAAGCATAGACAATGTAACTAAATCTATAACATTACAAGATATGGTTGATGATTACAAAAGTATGAAACTTAAAGGAGTGAATATTGATGAGTAAAAAAAGAGTCTATATGGATTATGCAGCTACTACATACACAAGATCTGAGGTGGTAGAAGAAATGTTACCATACTTCACTGAAGAATTTGGTAATCCATCTTCATTATATTCTTTCTCAGATAATACAAAGAAGGCAATTGATATTGCTAGAGAAAGAGTTGCTAAAGCTATTAATGCTGAAAAAGATGAAATATATTTTACCGGTGGTGGATCTGAAGCTGATAACTGGGCGCTAAAGGGAATAGCTCTTTCACGTAAGAATAAGGGAAATCACATAATTACTACTGAAATTGAACATCATGCTATTTTACATACAGGCAAATTTCTAGAGAAAAATGGATTTGAAGTTACATACCTTCCTGTAGATGAAGAAGGGTTTGTAAGTGTAGAGGATGTAAAAAAGGCTATTACAGAAAAAACTATTTTAGTTTCCATTATGTTTGCAAATAATGAAATTGGAACAATTGAACCTATAAAAGAAATTGGTAAGGTCTGCAGAGAAAAAAAGGTGCTATTTCACACAGATGCAGTTCAGGCAGTTGGACATGTTGATATTGATGTTAAGGATATGAACATAGATTTATTATCTTTAGCTGGTCATAAATTTTATGGTCCCAAAGGTATCGGCGCTTTGTATATAAGACGTGGTATAAAAATAGAAAATCTAATACATGGCGGAGCTCAGGAAAGAGGAAGAAGAGCTAGTACAGAAAATATTGCTAGCATTGTGGGAATAGGAAAAGCCATAGAATTAGCTATAGGTGAGATGGATGTAGAATCAAAAAGACTTAAGAATTTAAGAGAAAAATTAGTTAATGGAATAATGGAAAAAATACCACATACAAAATTAAATGGACCTAGTGATGACAGAAGATTACCAGGTAATTTAGATGTAAGCTTCATTGGTATAGAAGGAGAAACATTATTATTGGATTTAGATTTTGCTGGTATATATGCGTCTACAGGTAGTGCTTGTGCTTCAGCTTCATTAGATCCATCACATGTGCTTTTAGCCATAGGATTGCCACATGAAACAGCTCATGGTTCACTTAGATTAACATTAGGAGCAAAGACTACAGAAGAAGAAGTAGACTATGTTTTAGAAACTTTACCTGAGATAGTAAGAAAGAGAAGAGAAATGTCACCACTTTGGGAAGATTTTTTAAAAGAGAAAGGGGAAAGATAATTATGATGTATAGTGATAAGGTAATGGAACATTTTAGAAATCCAAGAAATGTTGGAGAAATAGAAAATGCTAATGGTATTGGTGAAGTTGGAAATCCACAGTGTGGAGATATAATGAAGATATATATAAAAGTAGAAGATAATAAAATAGAAGATGTAAAATTTAAGACCTTTGGTTGTGGGTCTGCTATTGCTTCATCAAGTATGGCTACAGAACTTATAAAGGGAAAGACAGTTGAAGACGCTTGGGAATTAACTAATAAAGCTGTGGCAGAAGCACTTGATGGTCTTCCACCAGTAAAAATGCATTGCTCTGTTTTAGCTGAAGAAGCTATTCATAAAGCTATAAACAACTACAGAGAGAGTGTTGGACTTGAACCATGGGAGATGAAAACTCATTCAGAGTGTATACATGAGCATGTTCATGGAAATTAATAAAGGCAAGAAGTTTTAGCATATTATTTATAGTTTAAAACAAGTCACTTTAAAAATGATTTATAATTTTTAAAGTGACTTGTTTTTGTATTAAAATTTAATGGATGGTTATAATATCTTTAGGTGGTAATATGTATAGAAGAAAAGACTTTATATTAATGGATGTTTATGATTTAAAGGGAAAGAAAATCGGTGCTATAATGGATTTACTTATAGATATGGATGCTAATAGTGTAAGGGGATTTGTTATTTCACCAACTACTATTTTAAAAAAATCAGCAAATGTTTTAATAGAAGATATAGTTTCTTTTAATGAATATATGATTATTAAAAAATTAAATAAATCTAATTATCTAAAATTTAATACTATTAAAGGATTAGAGGTTATTGACAATATAGGATGTGTAGGAGGAATAGTAGAAGAAATAATATTTAATCTATTTACTTTTAAAATAAAGGGACTCATTGTATCTAGAGGATTTTTGCAAAATTTTTATCATGGTAAAAAAAATAATTCTGCAAGATGATTATA
>NZ_BAEV01000012.1 GCF_000246895.1 Clostridium arbusti SL206
CCTTACCAAGCTCTGAAGTTTGCCATGATACATGGTGCTTATCCATCATATTTCTTATTTCAGCTAAATATTCTGCACGTGCATCGTTGCAACCACTCTTACCTCTTGCTCCTGTGTATTTATTAAATACTACACCCTTGCCTAAATATGCTGTATTTTTCTTTTCCATAACAGATGGATAATTAGGGTCAAAAGCAGCACTTACATCTGAAGATAACATTTTAGAATTTGCAAGAGCTCTCTTAAGCTTTATATCATTATAGTCTCCAGTACAAGACATCACTTCTGCTGTAGCGTTTTCAAAGAATTTTGAGTGCATTCCTGTGGCACCAACACTTCCTATTTCCTCTTTATCCACTAATATTGTTACACAAGTCTTATCCGTTTCTTTTATATCCATCATAGCTTCAAAAGATGTGTATGCACATATTCTATCATCCTGACCATATCCCATAATCATACTCTTATCAAGACCATAGTCTCTAGCTTTTCCAGCAGGAACCACTTCAAGTTCTGCTGAAACAAAGTCTTCTTCATCTATGTTATACTTTTCATTTAAAATCTTCAGTATATTGTATTTAACCTTACTCTTTACCTCTTTATCATTTACAGGAATACTACCAACTAGTATATTTAAATCTTCTCCTTCAATACCCGTAGCTAAGGATTTTTTAAGTTGATCTTGAGATAGATGTATTAAAAGATCTGATACTCCAAATACTGGATCCGATTCATCTTCACCAATTACTATATTTACAACTTCGCCACTCTTTTTAACAATAACACCGTGTATTGAAAGCGGTATAGTAACCCATTGATATTTCTTTATTCCACCATAATAATGAGTTTCTAAAAGCGCCAAATCTGTATCTTCATAAAGAGGATTTTGCTTTAAATCCATTCTTGGAGAATCTATATGTGCTCCCAATATTTTAAGACCTTTTTCAAAAGGCTCTTTACCAATTGTATATAATGCTAAATTTTTACCTCTGTTATTAGCATACACCTTATCTCCAGGGTTTAATTTTTTACCTTGGCTTATAACCTCTTCTATATCTATATATCCTTGTTTTTTAGCCAATTCTATAAATTCAGTAACGCATTCCCTTTCTGTTTTGCAATCAGATATAAATTTTTTATATCTATCAGATAGTTCAAATACTTTATCTAAATCTTTATCAGCATACTTTTTCCATGCATATTCATAATTTTTTTGCAAATCATTCTTTTTAGCGGTCATTGCTTTTCCTCCTAAATAAAGATAGTTATTTATACATACTGAGATAGTTAGTATACTATTCTATTCTCTATCATATGTATTATGCACATTCAAATAAATAACTAGTCAGTATTGCTAGCCTATTTTGAATTCTACTGCGTCAGCAGAACCCTCTGATAGCACCACTATTATCAGGACCTGTTTCCTTGTATAATTCAAAATAGACGTCGCATCTTTGACTTGTTATTTATTTTCACATGCCTTATTTAACTTTATTAAAACCATTTTCGGTTATTATATTGTTAATAGATACATCATGATCTTCTAAAGGAAGTTCTTCTAATATTTGAAACTGATAAGCTAAAGCTATTTTCGTTATATCTATATTTGTATTTGAAAAAAACCTGTCATAAAATCCACCGCCATAACCTATTCTTCCACCCTTTAAATCAAATACTAATCCAGGAATTATAGCTAAATTCATGTCTTTTACAAATACTTCTTCTGAATTATCCTCTGGCTCTAAAACACCATAGTCACTTACTTTAAGGTTATTTAAACTATTTATTTTAAGTGCTCTCATGCCTTTTAATCTACTTATAACCTTTGGTACACAAACTTCCTTACCTAAAGAAAGTGCTTTTTCTATTATTTTATGTGTATCCACCTCATTACCAAAGCTAATATATATAAATATCATTTTAGCTTTTATAAATAATCCACTATTAATTATAGCTTCATAGATGGCATTATCTTTTTCACTTTTTTCTGTTAAAGATAGTTCATTCCTCTTTTTAGTTATGTAATTTCTAAATTCGCTCTTTGTCTTACTCGTTTCCACCCACATCCATTCTATGATTAATTGTCTCTACCGGAGACACCTTGCAGCTAAGTCCATATCTATAATTTGCTGCTGCTGCCTCAATTATAACAGCTAAATTTCTACCCGGTCTTATAGGAAGTGTCATCTTTCTAACAGGTACATTTAAAATTTCTATACATTCATTATCTATACCTAGTCTGTCATAATCCTTTCCTTCTCTCCACTGTTCTAGATACATAACTAAATCAATGGTTTTTGTCTCTAGAACTGAACTAAGACCATAAAGAGCAGGTACATCAATTATACCCATTCCTCTAACCTCCAGCATACCAGAAGTTATAAATGGTGATTTAGCATGAAGTACACCTTCAATAGCCTTTATATCAACTGCATCATCTGCTATAAGCCTATGGCCTCTTTTTATTAGTTCCAAAGCAGTTTCACTTTTACCTATACCACTTTCACCAGTTATCAATATACCAAAACCATATACATCTACTAAAACTCCATGCATTCTTGTTTCTGGTGCAAGCTTATCATCCAAATAATTCATAACCTTACTTATAAATCTAGTAGTGGTACTACTAGATCTGACAAGCCATGTATTACGCTTTGCAGCTTCTTCCAAGAATTCATCATGAGGTTCTAGTTCTCTTGCTATGATAATACATGGAGTATCAAATTGGAAAAATTTCTTTAACCTTTTTTTCCTAATTTCTGATCTCATTGCATCCAAGAAACTCCATTCTGTTTTACCCACAATCTGTATTCTTTCATTAGCAAAATAGCTATAAAATCCTGCAAACTGTAAACCTGGTCTATTTATATCGCTTAAGAATACTTCTGTCTCTTCTGATCCCCTAATAATTACTTCTAATCCTAAATCTTCAACTAGAGTTTTAACCTTAACAGGCACCCACATCACGCCTTTCATAAATATGATTAATACTATTATATTACTAATCTACTTTTATTCAAGTCATGTCTTCCTTCAATAAATCTTATTACACCTGTTTTACAACTCATAACAATTGAATGCGTAGTAGCTATCTCATTTTTATGATATACAACACCCTTTAAAAGATCACATTCAGTTATACCTGTAGCTGAAAAAAGAACATCATCTGATTTCACTAAATCATCTATATTTAATGTTTTATTTACATCTTCAATACCCATGGATTTACATCTTATTTTTTCTTCTTCACTGTGAGGCATAAGTCGTGCCTGCATTTCTCCTCCCATACATTTTATAGCTGTTGCTGCAATAACACCTTCCGGCGCACCACCAATTCCCATGAATAAATCTATTCCTGTTTCTTCAAATCCACAAGCAAGTATGGTAGCAACGTCTCCTTCTCCAAACAATCTAACTCTAGCCCCAATATCTCTAGCCTCCTGAACTATGTAATCATGTCTTTCTCTTTCTTGAACCACTACAGTTAATTCCGTTACATCTTTTTTAAGTGCTTTCGCCACACTTATTACATTTTCCGCAACACTTTTATCTATGTCTATTGCCCCTTTAGCCCCAGAACCTACTGCTATTTTCTTCATATACATATCTGGTGCATGAAGTAGACTTCCCTTTGGTCCCATGGCAACAACTGCGATAGCATTAGGTGATCCCTTTGCAATTAAAATTGTTCCATCTAATGGATCCACTGCTATATCCATTTCAGGCATATAGTCTTCATTCATTCCAACTTTTTGACCTATATAAAGCATAGGCGCTTTATCAAGTTCACCTTCACCAATCACAACAGTTCCTCTTACTGGCATTAATTCAAAAGCCTTTTCCATGCCGTCTACAGCCGCCTGATCTGCTCCTATTTTATCTCCTCTACCCATGAATTTTGCTGATCTTATAGCAGCTGCTTCAGTAACTCTAACAAGAGCCATTGTTATATCAATATTCAACATAAAACATACCTCCTAAATTTTAGATATAAATTTCATCATTCTCTATATTCTTAAATAATAATTTACTCTATGTATAACATTATAAAAAATTCACTTCTTATAATGATGCGTTAAATATACATATATATGCTACATAAATAACCGATTTATCCATAAATATTATAACATAATTGTTATATAAAACAACTTTTAAATAATTATAAAAATTCACAAAAACGAATGACACATTACGTCATTTACATATAATAACAGATAGCTTTTTTCAACACGTTTGAACATATGTAAAAAACAGTAAATTAGAATAAAACTTTGAAAACAGCTGTAAATTGCCATTATATGTAGATTTATGTTTTATAATGACTTCTAAAATGAATTTACATACGATGTATAATTTGGTAAAATAAATTTGCAATCAAAAATAAGGGGTAGTTTGAAATAAGGAGGGGTTAATATGGATTCTAATTTACAGATTTTATCTAAAGAAATAGATAAACTGCGGAGTAAGCTTTATCAGCTTATACTTAGCAAGTCTCTTACAGACAACGAAGTTGTTAATTATAGTCAAGAATTGGACAAGTTGTTAGTTAAATATCATAATATGCGAAAATTGTTAAAAAGGGTAGCTTAATCATTTCAAATGATTTTTGATTGCATTCTATATCTTAATTTATATATTGAGTATGCGTAAAAGCATACTTATTTTTTTATAAATTAAATTTCATAAACATTCCATATGCCTTAATATAGAAAACTCTTACTCATTTTAGAAATGAATAAGAGTTTATAATACATGAATACTATCTATTATTTTGTTTTAAGGCTATCAGTATATGCTTTTAAATCATAAAGTTGTTGTGACATGTTTCCACTATTACGCCCTATTGTATTTGTATCTTTTGAAGCTTTATTTGTATTATCAGATGATGTTTGTAAATCTGTTTGTGTATTTGTTTTGGCTGAATCACTATATTCACTTTCTGAAACGACCTTACCATTTTGCTTAACCCAGTTCATTATGTCGCTACTTGAGTTGCCTCCACCCATGCCGCCTGTCATTACATATCTTATTTCTCCATTTTTAACCATTGTCTTAAATTGATCTAGAGTAACTATTTTCTCACTCCCTAAAAAGCCCCCCAATGACATCACAGGTTCTCCAGTACTGATTATTATGTCAGCCGCTGAATTGGACGATGAAACAACAAGTAAATATTTTTGATTAGCTGTTTTATTTTTCTGTAAAAATTCTATGAGCTTTGTGTTTTCACTATTTCCGCCCATTTGACCCATTCCTGAATTTTTAGTAGATCCACCCATACCTCCACTTGCTTGCGAACTGCTAGACAAAAGTTCTAATCCAGCTGCTGGGAAAGATCCATTTAGTTTAGTAGTTAATACTGCACCTGATCCAACCAGTGGTGTTATTATAATTCCCACTATAGCCAAGCTTACTAAAACCTTATTCAATCTCATATTACTATTCTGATTTAAGTTTTCTTTATTACTTTCAACAGTTACTTTTCTATTATTTCTTATATTTAATATTCCCAGTATTATAGATGGTACAATACTCAATATAAACACCAATCCTATTAATATTTTTACAATATTAGATGAACTAATAAAATAAGACAGCATCAGTAAGTGAACAGCCCCATTAACTATAAGTGCTCCTGGTAAGAACCAAGCTTTCCATGTGCCTTCTTTATAGAGTTTCCACATAGAAGTGATACCTATTCCAGCTAAAGCAGCTATTGGTGGCGCTAACATTGTTAGATAATATGAATGAAAGGTTCCTGTATTAAAACTAAAATATAGAAATTCTGGTAAAAACCATATAACCCATAGCGCTAAAGACTGCTTTCTCTTATTATCTAGTTTTAATTTTAATTTTTCTCTAATAGCCGCTGCTATAAAACCTATTGCTGCTAACGGTATAAACCAAACTATCTGATCTGAAAGTATGTTTTTAGAGAATAATCTTGTAAGTCCTGAAGTTGTTTGTCCTCCAAATGTTCCTTGAAGCTGTGATGAGCCACCACCTTGACCTCCACCCATTCCTGTAGGAGCACCTCCTTGACTTCCTTGGCCTCCATTACTTGGAGGATTTCCTCTCATACCTTGTCCATCACTTGGTGGATTACCTGGCATACCTTGATTATTACTACTTCCATTATTCTTAGATGTTCCTTGGCTTTGACTTGGTGCTTTTCCACCACCCGGAGCACCTCCTCCGCCACCTTTATCAGAACTACTTAATGATAATCTCTCAGCTCCATTATGACCAACTATAAGTTCCATAACTGTATTATTTGTACTACTATCTACGTAAGGCCTATTAGTTGAAGATACTGAGTCAACTGCTAATGCCCATGACAGTGAAACTGCAATAAGAACAAAAGTACCAACAACAATATGAATAATTCTCTTCTTTATAGAAATTGTTGTAGATAAAAGATATGTTATATATAGCGCTGGTCCTACTAAATATGCTTGAAGCATCTTTACATTAAATCCAATTCCTACAAATACCATACTCAATATAAGGTATTTAATTTTTCCTTTTTCTGCAGCAATAGAGAGTGTCCAGCAGGCTAATAATAAAAACACTATAAGTATGTTATCTATAGTATTATTCCTACTTACTGCTACAAAAACAGGTGTTATTGCAAGAAATAATGCTGAAATTAAACCTGCCATACTTCCAAAGGCTCTTTTAACGATATGATATATTAATATAACTGAAATTACTCCTGCTATAGCTGAAGGTATAAGTATACTTACCCCACTGTATCCAAAGATTTTAGCAGATATTGCCTGAAACCAAAAACCAACAGGTGGTTTATCAATAGTTACAAAAGCAGCTGGATCAAAGGCTACGAAAAAGAAATTCTTAAAGCTCATGGTCATACTCTTTACAGCTGCAGCATAGTATGAATTTCCATAGTCTTCTATACTTAAATTAGCGAAATTTAGTATTGCAGATAATATTACAATTATAGCTAGTACAATGGTCTCCTTAGTAAATTTTATTTTTTTCATTTAGATTCACCCTTTCTTCTTAACATATTCAAATAATTTTATTTATGATTTGCTTAATTGCCATGTACAAATTATACTTAATGTTTATTGGATAAATATCAAAAGTTTATGTGAAATCTGTGTGATTAAAAATGAAATAAATTTACAAACGAAATATTTAAATAACATACTAAACTTTTAAAATACTATATTTCACATAAACTTCACACAAATATTTGATACCAGTACAATAATTTTTGTATATAATTATTAAATATGAAGATAAAAAATTAGGAGGGATTATAATGTCATTTTTTAAAAATCACATATTACAAATAAGTCTGACTTTTTTAATGTTAATATTAGTAGCTTTATGTACTTATAAAATATCAAGTTATAGCAACAATTCTTTAAATGGTATTTCACAAAATGCTCCAACTAATTTTAAGAGTGCTAAACCAAACAATGCTAGGCCTAACAGATCTCAATCAAAGCCAAGTATGCCACAATCTAACCAATCGCCTGCTCCACAACCAAACGCTCAAAATATCCAACCTTCAGGTAGAGGTATGAATAGAATGGGTACAGAAAGCAGTAATTCTAACAGCAAATATTCACCTGCATTCATAGCTTATTGTATATTATTTTTCGTCTTATTTATAATAGCATATTTAATTTTAGTATATAAAAAAATAAAATTAATAATAGCAAAGCTTGTATACTTATAATAGCTATACTTATAGTAGGTTTTCTTTTACGTATTTACTCTGGATTATTAATAGATGGGCATCCTTTTGATATTAATATATATAAAAGGTGGGCTACCTCTGCTGCAAATAGCCTCCTTACAGTTTATGGTAATAATTCCTCTATAGATTATCCACCTGTATATATTTATATTCTATCTATAGTTGGAAAACTTTCTAATATATCTATATTTAGTAAGTATTATTTTCTTTTACTTAAACTGCCTTCTATAATTGCTGATATTTTATCTGCATACTTTATATACAGGATAGCAAACAAACGTATTTCTAGAGAACTTAGTATTCTTTTATCTGCATTTTATATTTTTAATCCAGCAGTTTTGATAAATTCAACTATTTGGGGACAGGCAGATTCTTTATTTACCTTTATAGTTATACTTGCTGTATATTTCTTATCAGAAGAAAGGCTTGTATTTTCTTCTGTTTTCTTTACACTTACAGTACTTATGAAACCTCAAGGTATAATACTACTACCTTTAGTTTTATTTGAACTTATAAAAAAAAGAAATTTGGAAAGTCTTATTAAATGTATTTTACCAGCATTAATAACTTCACTGATTATTATATTGCCATTTTCAATAAGCAACCACAATATTACTTGGATCTTTAGCCTTTATAAGAATACAATATCTGAATATCCTTATGCTTCTGATAATGCATTTAATTTTTTCAGCTTAATTGGTGCTAATCATGTTAAAGATACAACTACTATGTTTATATTAAGTTATCACAATTGGGGTATGATTTTTATTGTTCTTATTACAATCCTCTCAGGATTTATCTATATAAAGAGTACTAATAAGTCAGCTATTTATATTGCAGCTCTTATTCAAATTGTAGGGGTATTTAATTTTTCCGTAGGTATGCATGAAAGATATATGTTTACAGCTACTGCTATGTGTATTTTAGCTTATATATATATTAAAAATAGGCATTTATTAGTTTTAACTGCTTTATTTAGTTTAATAATTTATATAAATACTCACACAACCTTATTTGAACAATTTAATGGTGTAAATATTATGCCCTACAATGTTGTAATGATATTTACTTCCCTTTTAAATGTATTAAGCTTTATTTATCTTATAATTATATCTATACAAATTATTTTTAGGCAAAATCTTATAAAGTAGATAATTTTATATTTGATTCTTATTATTTTACCAGTTAAATATAGGGAACTTCTTCAGTGAATCGCTTTCACGGAGTGCCCTTGGAGCATTAAATCAGATAGTCATCAGCTAAAGCAAAGGTGGACAATCTTTTTATATCTTTACTATAAATCTAAGACTATCTGCTTATTCTTTATTCATTATCAATTAATAGATTGATATATACTACTTTTACTACAAGCATACTTATTTAGAGACATCACCTTTAAAATTCTTTGCACATCGTCATTAATAAATTTGTATTTATTGAATTTTATTAAAAGTAAATATTTTTTCACATTTTATTTTTTTATATTACTTAGCATAGTAAACATGAATAAAAACAAAATACAAGCTCATCTACATTACCGTAAACTCGCTTGCATTAACATCTAGTATTCTCATCGAAAATCAAACCTATGATTTTCTTTATATTTTATTGTTTATTTAAAAGTCTATTTATAATTAATTTTTGGAAACTTATAATAATCATTAAACTTACCTTTTCTGGCAGATTGATACTTTATTCTTTCATTCATAATTAATACAATTATTGAATTAATAGTATTTAATGATTTTGCAGTAAAGGCATCAAGATATCCCCAAAATGCCATTGTTCCTAAAAATATATTATATAATTCGGAAACGGCAATACTTTGCTTCATAAGTTTATATGATTTTTTAGATAGTAAAATAAAATCTACAAGACTTTCCATATTATCATCAAATAGAATACAATCTGAATGAAGTTTTACTTTGTCACAAGCAGAATTACAAAATGATATACTTATATCAGCAGCTTTCATCGCTTGCCAGTCGTTTATACCGTCTCCTACCATCATTACGGTTTTTCTTCTCTTTATATTATTTATAACCGTCTCTTTGTCTGAAGCAGTACATTCACTATAAACATTATTTATTTCAAGTAATTTAGCTGTATTGTTTGCCTTTGCATCTTCATCTCCTGTTAGAAGATACATATTCTCAATACCTAAAGTCTTTAACTTTTTAATTAAATTTTTTGACCCATCTCTTATAATATCTTCTAAAACTAATATAGCACAAAGATTTCCATCAACACTTACTAATATTGGAGTATAAAGATTTTTTTCAAAGTTGTAATAATCCCTTTCGGCTATTTTAGTATTTATATTTTTAGCCTTTATAAGATTTACATTTCCAATTAATATATTGTGGTTGCCAAAATTTGCTTCAATTCCACTAGAAGGTATGAGCGTAAAATTGCTTACTTTACTAATGTCATAATTTTTAGCTTCTTTTTTAAGAGTTATAGAAATAGGGTGATAATTGTCTAACTCGCTGGCAGCACACATGTTTAGAAGTTCATCTTTTGAATAAAAATCAGTGTAAAGTTTTATTTCTTTTATTCTCATAATTCCTTCAGTCAAAGTACCGGTTTTATCAAAAACTATACTGTCTATATTTATAACTTTTTCCAATGAATTTGGATTCTTATAGTAAATTTTATGTTTATGCAGCAGTGAAAAGTAATTACTCATTCCACTATTTAATGCAGTAGTTGAAGCTGCTGGGCATAGAACCAATAATATTGAAAGAGCGTTTAACATATTTCCTGTTAATATGTAGTTCAGTGCAGCTACACCTATAGAAAAAGGAGCAGCATTGTTTTGATAGCGTGTAATACTTTTGCTTATAATCATATTTTCAAGTACAGCTTCAGGCTTCATAGATGGTTTTGGAATTTCTAAAACTTTAGCTTTTATATTTCCAGAAAGCAAGGTCATTCCTTCATGGGCGGTGCTTCCCTTTTTCAATTCACTGACTACTGGTTGACCATTGTAGTATAGTGTATTAATAATGCAGCTGCCATCCTCAATAATAGTTGTTGATGGAATCATTTCTCCGGTATGAATATGTATGGTGTCACCAATATTTAATGTTTCTACCGGTACTAAAAATTCTTTGTTGCCATGATCCATTAACCAAGTCATACCAGCATTTTTCCTTGTACTTTGACCTAGCTGTCTTATACAATTTACTTCGGCTGATAATTTTATGTACTCACTTAAGGATTTTAGAAATAATACAAACACACCTTTTGAATTTTCACGCATAATGATAAGTGCAAGAGCAGTTACTTTCAATAATATATCTGTATCTGTTGGAACGTGCTTTGTAAATTTTTTATAGAATGCTTTTAGAAGAGGATACCCTCCTATAACAGTAACAACTGAAGCTACTTCCAATACTCTAATATTAGTACTAAATGAAAATTTACCATGAAAGTTTTCTTTAATTTTAAAAGAAATATAAGCAAATCCAAAGGAAATGAGTTTTAGTTTTGCTTTATCTCTCTTCTCAATTATTTTAAAATATTTATCATAATTTTTTAAGTCTCTTCTTTCATTTTTTAATACCGAGAAAATAGCTTTTTGAATATTACTTCTTATAAGCCTATAATCTGATTTTTTTTCATCATAAACGACAAGTATTGTAGAAGTATTTGTATTTATTCTACTGTATTGTACTCCGTACAAATTGTCGATATAAACACTTATATATTTAGCCAATGCCCTATCTCTATAAATATTATTATCTTTAAATCTCACACGCCCAGGCAAAACATGTAGCTCATACAAACTTATCACCACCTGTAAATTTAAAATCAACTGCCTAAATTTTTAAGTCTTTTCCATTTTGATTTTGATTTTCATTAATAATCTTATTGTATTTTTCATTACGATTTTTAAGAGCTTCTTCATTGATGCTGCTGAAAAAATCTACTGCCTCATCTTTCATAGTTATAGCTTTACTTAAAAGTTTTATTGTTGCAGGTTTTAGATAACATTTTGTTTTTGGTAAAGCTTTGATTACAACTATTCCTGCTGCTATTCCAAAAAATAATTTTTTATTATTCATATATATGCCTCCATATTAAAAAGTAATTGAACAGTAGTCCTATTTTAATTATTGACTAGTTTTAATATTTTAATAATATGGAGAACAAATTTTAATATTTGTTGTAAAATTATTTAAACATTATCTGCTTAAAGACTTTTTTATAAATTTCTTTATTTCCACTGCTTTCACTAGCTTCAAAAAAATAATTACTTAAACTTTTAAGATAATTTGCCCAAGATACAACATATTCTCTTTCACAGGTTGGATTTGATTTAACATCTTCCATGGTAAGTTTTATACAATCCTTTATTATTGACTGAGTATTATATAATTTCTCCTCCACATTTTTTAAACTTTGTATTTTAGGAGAAACTTCTTCATCTAGAACACTAAACTTCATAAATAAACTCCTTTTCATTTTTTACATACAAAAATAAATAAATTTATTTTCAACAGATTATATCAGTATTAAAGTTAACTTTCTTCTGCAGTATGCATTCTCTTTTTTTTGCTTTCATATTGTGCTTCTGCAAAAATATCTTCAGCATTTTCTTTTATACTATACACACTTTCTAAAGCCTTATCAGCTACAGTATACATTCCACTTAATGTACCTACTGCTAACCTTCTTAGAGGATTGCCTATTAAATTTTTCAGTGAGGAATTCATTCTAATTCTATTAAAATTAGTACGTGTATCAGTATCTGAGCCAAGCACAAGTCTATCAAGCCTTTCACGTATATCTGCAATGTTTTTATTGATATCCTCAAAACTTGAACAAATGGTTTTCAGAGATTGAACTTCTTTGCTTAAGTTATCATATTTTTCTTGAAGAGATTTTAAACGATTTTCAATTGTGGCATCACTTTCAGTAGTGTTAATTTTATCATTGTTATTTTCCATATATTCATCCATGGTATATATACCTCCATTAAAATTATACTTAAATCATTAATTATAATGCTTATATCCTCTCCTATAAATACAAGTTTAATACATAAAACATTAAATAATATTTTATGTATTAAAGTAAACCTACTAGTAGCAACACTAAAAAACAATTTTAAATATGAATACTTTTTATAAAGTTCGGAAAACTAAAACAACTAATCAAGGAGGATTATATTTTAATATTGAAAAAAAAGGATGATGAATATGAACCAGAATTCTTCTATCAGTGTTGATTGTAAGAGTACACGTAGAAAAGAAGTTGTACTTTACAGAAGAATAAGAATACCAGTAAGGTATACTTACAGGAGTAAACAAAATGCACAACATATCGAAATACTATTATATAAAAAGCATGGAATCAAATTTGTAAAAGCAAATCCAATAACTTCAAAGGTACTTATTCTATATGATGAATACATAATTAACAAAGAAACTATAGTAAGACTTTTGGAAATACTTGTTAAGGAGCTAAAAATACAAAACAAAAATGCTATAAAAAATGTTAGTAAGAATTATAATGAAGAAATTGCACTTGCTATAGCACCGAATTTATCGGAAACTGAGAGCAACGGCAATATGTGGCATTCTATGGATATTAAAAATATAAGGAATATTTTGAAGACAAATTATGAAAAAGGTATATCAAATAAATCTGCAAATGATAGATTAATGGATTTTGGATTGAATGTTATTTCTGAAAACAAGAAAAAATCTATACTTCAAAAGTTTTTTAGCAATTTAAATGATACATCCGCTAAACTTTTAGTTGGAGTGGGTATAGCTTCATTTTTCTTAGGACAAATTGCAGATGCAATAGCTGTACTTGGTATAGTTTTTGTTGAAACCTCATTGGGTGTAATTCATCAGAATAAAGCAGAACAATCTATATACTCACTTAAAAATATGATTGTTCATAAAGCAACAGTATTAAGAAGTGGTAAAGAAGTAGAAATAGAATCAAAGAACTTAGTACCTGGAGACATTATATTACTTGATGCTGGAGAAAGGGTCCCCACAGATGCAAGAATAATCCAATGTAACTACCTTAGAGTTAATGAATCCTCACTTACAGGTGAATCAATAGCAATAACAAAAAATACAGGAATTTGTAATAGACAAATTGAACTCGCAAATAGAGACAACATGTTATATATGGGAACTGATATAGTTTCAGGTAATGCTACAGCTGTAGTTGTAGAAACAGGTATGAATACTGAGCTAGGCAATATTGCTACAATGCTTCAGAATATAAAATTGGATCAAACTCCACTTCAAAAAAGAATGAAAAACTTTACTCAAAAATTAACAAAAATTTGTATTATATTCTGCATTGGAGTAAGTACAGTTGGAATTCTTTTTGGAAGGAGCCTAGCTGAAATTTTAACTCTATCAGTAAGTTTTTCTGTCGGTGCATTACCTGAAAGTTTACCAGCAGTAGTAACTATCGCCATGGGATTAAGTGTTCAAAGGCTTGCAAATAGAAATGCTATAGTTAGAAAAATGAATGCCGTAGAAACATTAGGATATGCTAATGTCATTTGTTGTGATAAGACTGGAACACTTACATTAAATGAAATGACAGTAAAAAAGATATACTGTGATAAATCATTGTATAAAATCACTGGACTAGGTTATGAACCCAAGGGAAAAATGATGCTTTTAGAGGGAGAGCCTAATAAAACACATTGCACAGAAGAACTTTTAAAGGCAGGAATTTTATGCAGCGATGCGAAGCTTGTGAAACAGGAAAATAAATGGCAAGTACAGGGAGATCCAACAGAAGGAGCGCTTTTAACTGCAGCTGGAAAATGTCACATAGATGAAGAAGATGTAAAAAAAGCATTTGAAAGAATAAGAGAAATTCCCTTTGATAGCTGCAGACGATACATGACAGTGGTAGTAAAAAGTGACAATTGCATAAGAGCATATTGTAAAGGAGCTTTTGGTGCAGTTATTGGTAAATGCAGTATGATTTATGAAGATGGAGAGGAAAGATTACTTACAAAAGCAGACAAAGAAAGAATAATATCAATTCGTGATGATATGACAGGTGAAGCTTTAAGAGTATTAACTTTTGCATATAAAAACTTGAAGTGTGAAAAGGACGATATTAATAATAATTTTACATTTTTAGGCCTAGCTGCCATGGAAGATTCACCAAGACTTGAAGTAAAAAATTCAATAAAAAAATGTCATAATGCAGGCATAAAGGTGGTTATGATAACTGGTGACAATAAGGGCACCGCCTCTACAATAGGAAAACAACTTGGATTGTTAAATGGAGGCTTAATAGTTTCAGGGGCTGAGCTCGAAGATATGAACGATGAAGAACTGGACTCCAAAATAAGTAATATAGAAGTATTTGCAAGAACATCACCAGAACAAAAGCTTAGAATTGTAAAAGCTTTTAAAAGGTTTGGATACGTAGTAGCTATGACTGGGGACGGTGTTAATGATGCACCGGCTATAAAAGAAGCCAGTATAGGTATTGCTATGGGCAATAATGGGAGTGATGTTGCAAAGGATGCAGCAGATATCACTTTAGTAGATGATAATTTTTCAACTATAGTAAGGGCAATTGAGGAAGGTAGAGCTGTATCAAATAACATCAAAAACACAACAAAATATCTTTTGGCCGGTAGTCTTGGAGAAATAATAGCAATAGGAGCATGTTCTCTTGTTACTGGAATGCTGCCATTAATTCCAATTCAAATACTTTGGACTAATGTAATTTGTGAAACCATACTTGGGGCATCGCTTGCAGTTGAGCCTTCTTCAGAAAATGTTATGGATTATCCTCCTTTAGAAAAAAACTCACCTCTTATTGGTAAAGAACTAAGTTCTAAAATTATAAAAAGAGGAATTGGAATTGGACTTACTAGTGCAGCCGTTTTTGAGGGATATAATATCCTAGGGTTTGGAGTTCAAAAGGCGAGAACAATGGCCTTTAGTAATTTAATTTTGACTCAGCTTGTCAATGTACATGATTGCAGGAATAATAAAAAAATAATGAATAATAGATACATGACATATGCCACCGTATCTTCAGTAGTATTACTTGGGGCCATAATATATCTTCCATTTATAGGTTCAATTTTTGGAACAGTACCTCTTGGAATTGCAGATGCAGGTATACTTTTAGCTTCAACATCATGTAGTAGAATTTAAAAAAATAGACCGTAAAAGGCTATTTTTTTAAATTCTAAAACCAGTGTATAGCATGGGAGAGTTCATGTGATTTCAACCACATGAACTCCTGTTAATACTATTTACCTAAGTCCTCCCAATGTTGTCTAGTTTCACTCAATTCCATTAAGGATAAAACTTTGTCTTTAGAGCTAATAGAAGATTTTAATCGAGCAATACTTATATTCAAATCATTTATTTCATCTCGTTCACTACTAAATTGAACTCGTTTAACAATAGCTTTCCAAGCTGTTTCTAGTTCGCTTGTATCTTGTTCTGCTAATGTCCATTCATCTGAAGTTACAGCTTTTGTAATCATATCCATATGTTTTGGAACATTATCCCAGTCTCCTCTAGGATTTTTAAAAAATTGACCACTAAGCATAATTAATATTGAAATTACTAAAAAAGTTACAGGAATGAATATAACAAAAAACTTTCTCATGATTATTCCTCCATTCATAGATTATCAAGGTTATTTTCCATTGAAATTAAGCTATTAATACGGGCCCTTAAAATCACCTATAACTATAGGTTTTTGTATTTTATCTTTGAATTTGTCTACGTACAAAGAACCTGAGGCTTCATAAGTAGCTAGAAATACTTCTGAAGGATCCTTTACTCCATATTTCTTTAGCTCAGATCGTAACCATTTGCGATTACGACTAATTTGTTTCAAATTTAAATCTATCACTATCCCGTCATAAATTAGTTCTATTCCTATCCCTGTATTAGGCATAGTAATATTCATATCTTTCGCAGTTACTGGCAGTAACTCAGGTTTTTTTAGAACAGAAAGATCACCATTGGGCTCTAATACTGCAAAGTGAACTTCATTTAGATCAAATATATCTTTATTTCTTAGTTGCTGTTGTAAATTTGCAGCAGTATATCTTAATTTGCGCATATTATTTTCCAATATTTTACCATTCATTATTATTATGGTTGGTTCACCTTCTATATATTTTGCTGCATATCTGGATTTAGTTGTAAGTAAATCAATAGCTAATCCTGCAATTACCCAAGTAATCAATCCTACCCAATGAGGCCAAGCTCTACTTGATAAATCAGTTGTCATACTGGCAGCTATTGATCCAATGGTAATTCCAAGTATATAATCAAAAAGAGCAAGTTGACTTATTTGTTTTTTACCTAGAACCCGTGTAAATATTAATAATGAAAAAAAAGCAATTATTGCTCTTACAAATACCACAATGCCTTCGTTCAATAATATCACTCCCACATAAAAAGTTTTAATAAGTATGGATTTATATTTATACATGTATACATTTAGATAGGATAACACATAAATAGATTAATTATTCTAAAACTAGTGTGGGAAAATTTGAATCAGCTTATTGATTGAATAGACTGGCTTTTATATCTTATATCATATCTAAATATAGGACTTATGTTTTAACATGTTTAAATTCAATATGCTAAATTTACTTGTATTTCATTCAGTAGTCTTCGTTCAGAATCTATGTTATATAAAGATGCTAAAAGCATTATTTTCACTAGAATTACAGGATCTATAGAAGGTCTCCTGTAGATAAATATAAACCGTTTACCTTATCATAGATAAATGAAAAATCTATTTTATTGTTAATTTTTCTGAGTAAATAATTTTTAGGTACTAGATCATCAAGAGTATAGGATATGAATTTAAATTCTTTTTTAGTATTTTTCTTTAGCGTTATGTTCTCCTGGCTAGTAAAAAAATAAGAACTAGATATAAATTCTAATTCTTATTTACAAATTACTTTCATCTTTTCACCTTAATACAAGTAGCTACCCCCTTGTATTGGTAGCTACTTGAAATTGTTTTTTACGGAAATAACCACATAAAACGATTAGTCGTTATCAGCAGGTGATGGGGCACTGCTTTCAGGTTGTTTCATTACTTCATCTGGTGTAAGTGCCTTTTTCTCTCCTGGATACGGTTTATCAAAGCCCTTTGTCGCATACCATACAGCATGGTTAAGCATGTTCGCGTTAACAGCATCTGGTGTTGCATGTTTCCCAGAAAATTTATTTTTGTTATTATTTGACCATTCTGTCCACTGTTTCGAAAGGTCTTTTGCTTCAGATGTTACATTTTGTGTGTTAGACAGTGCTGCCGCATTTGAATTTGCTTGTCCATTCAATGTGTTAAGTGGAATTTGGTTTTGTTCAAAATTATATGGTGTGAAATCTGGTTTATTCGTGAAGATCTCACTCATCGGCTCTGCGGCGAAGTCGTTTTGGTTCATAGCAGGAATTCCAAGAATTTGTTCAATACTGCGAACCATGTTAATTATAGTCCAATAGTGGCTATCCGTAATTCCTCTCTTCACCCAAGGGCTAATAACGTAAGCAGGCTGACGATGGCCGTCAACGTGGTCTAATCCATTTTGTGCATCATCTTCTGTGATAAAAATAACAGAATCTTTCCAATATGGACTGTGTGAAATCAAGTCAACAATTTTGCCTACGGCTAAGTCATTGTCAGCAACCATTGCTTGTGGTGTTGGATTGTCTGTTGACGTTCCAGCTGTGTGGTCAGCCATTACCCACATGGTGTTCAATGCTGGCAAGTCTTTATTTTTTACGTGTTTTTCAAATTCTTGTTTAAAAATTTCAAATCGGTACTGATCTGGAATATTCGTATCAAATGTTGGGAACGGCTTATAGGTAATTGGTCCAAGTGACGGAATATCAGATGTAGCCGAATAGTTTCCTACTGGTACATGAAGGTTACCGTTTTGTTGTCCATCAAGAATTTGGTAATCTTTATACCAATCTGTCCAATTTCCATATGGTGCTGAACCTGTAAAGCTTGTTGTATCTTCCCCGAAATTCTCAACAGATTTATGATATTTTTCCGCTTGATCCCAAAGATGACCTGTAGGGGCATATGCCATGGCATCTCCTGCTCCACCAGGATAACTTTTTACATTTCCAGTATCTGTTTCTTTATCTTCATAGTCTGTATTCGTTCCTTGCATAACCCATTGATGTCCACTTGCTGATTGGATACCCGAAGTATACATATTATCTAGAAGTGGGAAAGTATTTGCTAATTTATGCAAGTTAGGAGATACTTTTTGAGGGAACTGCGTTAAAGCTGGTTCACTATTTCCTTTCCCAAGGTCACCTAGTACTTGGTCATACGTTCTGTTTTCTTTTATAATATAGAATACGTGCTTAATGGTTGAAGGCTCGCCCACTCGTTCAGGCATAGCCACAGGTTTTATATTTTTCCGCGGCTTCGCGTTTAAATCTTTTAAGCCATACCAGTTATTGTTAGCGTATACTTGTGTTGTACTTTTAGCTATATCTTGAGGATCAGGAAATGGAATCAATGAAAGAGATCCTTCTTGCGCATAAGAAGAGTGACCTGTTACCGTAATTCCTTGAATGGTTAGATTACGTGCCGGTCCGCCAGAACCAATTCCATCTGCATTGGCTACTACTAATTTTTTATTAGTAGAATCCACAGCGATATCCACTGGAAACCATGCGGTTGGTAACAATCCTAATAGTTCAGGCTGGTTATTATTATGTTCATCTTTATTATTGGTTGCGTCAGGAGCTTTCCAATCATATACGGCAATGGCATTGTCACGACCAAGGCTGACCATTAACTTACCATCTATCACTGTTACAGCGTTTGGTGCAGAACCCTTTGGAGAATTTGGATATGGCTTAACGTCAATGGTTTGTATCACATTATTTGTTTTCGTATCAATAACAGAAACAGTATCACTATTTGTGTTTGCAACGAAAACATATTGACCTGACTGAGTCATACGTTCTGGCTGTACGCCAATATGAATTGTCTTAATGACCGTGTTAGTAGTAAGATCAACAACAGAAACACTTCCTGTTGAAGTAGCACCTGTCTTAGGATCCACAACCACTTTCGTTCCTGAAGAATTAACCGTTGTATCGCCTGATTGTGCTTCTCGGCCGCCTTGGTTGGTTACATAAGCGATATTCTCATTAACTAAAATACTTGTTGGCGCATTACCTACTGTAACTTTAGTCAATGCACCTGTTTTGGGGTCAAGAATGCCAAGGCTGTTGTCACGGTTTAGGGCAATTAGCAGCTTGCCTTGTGGAGTAACTCTTATGTCAAGTGGGTTGATATTTCCGCCAACAGTTGCGTTTGGTAAGGAAATACTTTTTTGAATTGTTGGAGTTCCATCTGTACCGATGGACATCACAACTACTTTCCCTGTGGTTCCGGATGAGCCAGTCGCATAAAGTTGACTCCCATCTGATGAATAAGCTAATCCCCACATATGCGAAAGACCTAAATTTACATCTTGTTTAATCATTTTTCCAGACGCCAGATCAACTACGTTAATTCCTTTACCCCCATAATCACTTCTACCAACAATTGTTGTAGCCGTTTTTCCATTTGGATTGACGGCGACGGAAATTGGGTTTCCTCCAAATTTAATTTGCGTACCAGCTGGTGTAATCAACTGGTTAACAGGAGTTTGAACAGAGCCATTCGGCTGTTCTCCTACAAGATTGTATCCAAGCAGACCACTTTGTGCAGCATAAACTCCAGCAGAGCTAAGAAGAAGAGTACTTAATGTTAATCCAGCTATAAGTTTTTTCTTTTTACTTGATTTTTTTGACACGTTTTATCATCTCCATTCCCTTTCACACTTAATAAGCTACTCCCAATTTGTTAAGCTACTGCAAAGATAATGTTAAATATTGTTAATTTACTGAATGGTAGATTTATAAAAATAACCGTTTTTTCTTTGACCTTTACAATATTGTAGAAAAATTAAACTCTTTATTCAAATAATATTTGGGAAATTTTTTTATTTTCCTAGTGTTGGAAAGGTGTGTTAAAATAAAAAAATAAGCAAGTCTACAAACTCTGTAAACTTGCTTATTTTAAGCTTTGGTAGCCACAACGACAATCAAACCCGTAATTTGTTTTTGTATATTTTTCTGCACTCTCCTATAAATGTTGATATTACTAGTTTTAATTACTTCTGATTTTTAATCAGCTCCCTAATAATAACACACAACAGGAGTACCAGCATTAATATTATCAAATATTGTCTGTGCTAAATTGTATGGTGAATTTATACAACCGTGAGAACCATTTGTCTTGTATATATCTCCTCCAAAAACACTTCTCCAGTTTGCATCATGTATTCCAATCCCTCCATTAAAGGGCATCCAATAACTAACTGGAGAACTATAGCCCTCACCTTTTAGAGTAGCATTTTTTTCTTTATATTTTAATCTGTAAATTCCTACGGGTGTTGCATCATTTAGGCTTACGTTACCTGTAACAACATCACCTTCCACTACCAACGAGCCATTTTTATAAAACCATAGATGTTGCTTTGTCATATCTATTTCCACATACGTATTTCCAATATCACTGCTGCCTTGAGAGAGCGCTGTTTTACTGTATGCCGGTTTTTTTGTTACTGTTTGTCCTTCTTTTATCGCTTCACTTAAATCTTTTACTTCTTTGTCAACATTGATTTGCCAACCATAGTCACCACCGCTAATATTTATAGTGTTTCCTGATGATGTATGAAAACTTCTCGCCTTACCAGCAGTATTATAAGTATTGGCAAGTGACTCTACATATTCTTTTACTTTTCCCCCATCAAGTATAACATTAAAATTATCATCAACTTTAAGCCACTTATTTATTATTGAACCATTTAAAATTTCTTTACTGTCTCCAAAATCATAGGTAACTTTTGAAGATACATATTTATTGAGCATGTCCTTAGCTTTGATAACCTTTTGAGACTTTGAAGTATACTTTGGCGTTATATAACAATTAGAAGACTCCAAATCTATTGTTGATTCCTGCTTAGATATTGCATCTACCACACGTTTAAGTAAAATATTCTTGTCTATCCTGTTACCTTTAATTTCGTCTACAATCATAAAAGCATTATCTACATATTTGAAGCTGGGTTCTTTAGGTTCAATTATATTGCTATCAGCAAGGCCCGATAGATTATCTACTTGTTTTGTTAGTAATCCTTTATCATATGAAATTTCGGCTATCATGTTGGAATGTTTTTTACTAAAAAACATTGAAGGCCACTTCAAAGGATTCTGTTCATCTTTGATACTCTTAAATTGTTCGTCAGATTTATACTTTAAATTAATATCACCTGCATTAATTTGTTCTTTCTTGCCACCTCGCTCTTTTATATTCAAAGAATATGTATTCAACTCAGATGTCATTTGTGCTTTAATTTCTTCCACTGTTTTACCTGATACATCAGTACCGTTAATTTTAGAACCAAAATATAGATGATTCATAAAATATATTGAAAACATAAAATATACAGTAAATAAAGTACAGAGACAAACTATTATTCCTGCAGTAATTTTATTACACCTATTTATAATTTTCATAGCATCTTCTCCTCGTCTTTAAAACTAGTTTTTAGTAGTTTTTTGTTACAACCTTTTCTAAAGATAATTATTATATGTATCTTTTATTAACTAAAAAAATTTTTCTCGATTTATAATTTTAGTTCTGTAAAATAAAAGTTTATATTTGTAATACTTTAAAGAAATAAATATGGCATATAAACTTAAATCTTGTCAACAATTCTAGTTATCATCTAACTTATAATTACAGACATAATTATTTTTAGACAAAATATACTTGTAGAATATAATTTATTACTCTAATAAATTATATCATCGTTCATTATAATATTACATATTATTCTAATAATATTTTTCATAAAATATATAATATATTAATTATTTACATACAAAAAAGGACTTCTAAAATCTCGGAAATCCTAATAATAGTATGATAAATAGATTCAAATTTTCGAACAATGGTTTTGCTTTAAGGCAAATTATATGTTATTTCTTGTATCAATATTGATTATATTAAAATCCCCGTAAAAGTGTTTCTTCTATATCAAGTTCTTGAAAGAGCCTTGATATAACTTCCTCATAATCACGTAATCTATCTGCCTTTCTTATTTTCTTAGCATACTTATCACTCTCTGCAAACAGATGTATCATATAAAACCAAAATTCTTTCATTTTAAATAATACATTTCTATCTCCAGAAAGGATTTCCTGATAGCCTGCATAAACTGCATGGTGAAATGCCTTAATCACCTGCTTATCTATGACATGATTATTCTTAATTTCTCCTATTAATGCTGGATTTGCAATAAGGCCTCGACCTAGCATTACTGCATCTAAACTTGGATACATTTCTGCCAATTCCCTATAGTCCTTCGCATTAAAAATGTCACCATTATAGCAAACAGGATTTTTACTTAATGCTAGTGCATCTTTAAACACCTCCATATTCGGCTTGTTCTTGTAAAAGTCCGTTTGTATTCTTGGATGAATGATAATCTCCTCTAGAGGATACTTGTTAAAGATTTCAATCAGCTCATAAAATTCATCTGAAGAATCCTTTCCGATTCTTGTCTTTATGGAAATCTTCGTTGATAGCTTTGAAAATATATCCTCTAAAAATTCATCCAGCTGTTCTCTTTGTGCAAGAAATCCTGAGCCTTTATGTTTTGCAACAACTGTACCAGATGGACAGCCCAAGTTTAAATTAATCTCATCATAACCAAACTTAGTTAACTCGTTCACCGTACGAATGAAATACTCAGCATTATTCGCAAGTATTTGAGGAACCACTGGCAGTCCTTGATTGTGCTCAGGTAATATATCATTTAATTCTCTCGAAGTAAAACCCTTGTTACTAGTTGGTGAAATAAAGGGGATAAAGTATTTGTCAATTTGTCCAAAAAAAGTTTGATGCGCATTTCTATATATATATCCAGTAACACCTTCTAACGGTGCAAAATAGTATTTCATATTATAAGACTCCTCATTATAAGTAATTTTACATCTATTGTATCCAACAAATATATTTTTGTATAGTAGTCTAATTTATTAAATGAAATTTCTTCACCTGCATTTCTTAAACCTTAAAAATACAATTTCTTAGATATTCTATACTCTTCCTGTATCAAAATATCTAGATATTTTTTATCTCTCAAATCAATATCCCAATTAAAGCTAATTGACTTCAATCGCATAGTTTCAGAAAAATTTCTTGTTATGTATAGGAAAACTTAACAAAAATTGAAAAACCCACGACATTTCTGTTCGTGAGTTTCATAATTGAATATTTTGATATAGCTATTCATATCCATTAACAACAACTTCTAATTTTCCTGTTTCTGGATCTATTATTAGACCATGTATTTTTATATCCTTAGGCATTAGAGGATGATTTTTTATGGATTCCACACTCTCTTTAATAGATTCTTCTACAGAATCAAAACCATGCAACCATTTTTTTATATCAATTCCTGCATTACATAAAGTTGTTATAACCTCTTTGGAGATACCTCTCTCTATTGCTTTTTCTAAAATTTTGTCTCCATTTAAGTTACTCATACCACAACCATAATGTCCAATTACTAATACTTCATCCGCTTTGAATTCATAAACAGCAACCACAATACTTCTTATTATACTTCCAAATGGATGCATTATAGAAGCACCAGCATTCTTAATAAGCTTAACATCACCATTTTTAAGGTTTAGTGCCTTTGGAAGAAGCTCTGTTAATCTAGTATCCATGCATGACAAAATTACTAACTTCTTATTTGGTTCTTTTGATGTCCTATACTTAACATATTCTTTATTTTCTACAAAGAATCTATTATAGTCTAATATTTCTTGTAACTTGCTCATTATATCCTCCTAAAGTTTTATAGTATTAGATTTATTATAGCACAGTAGCTAAATATAACAATTTATAAATGCGTTCAGAACCTGGTTTATATGAAATTATCTCACGATGATTAAGATATATAAGCTAAACTCTATTCATAAGACTCTGGTACATGTTTTATCGTTCCACAGAAATCCATATCATGTGCAAACATACTACCTTGAACCAATGGTTTTGCTTTATAGCAAACTACAATTTTCTAAAATCCACTGTAAGCATTAGTATTACTAGCTTTACTACCTACTGCCTTCTGACAGAAACTAGAGTTTTCTAAAACTAATGTAGGGAAATAAAAAAATAAGCCAGTCTACAAACTCTGTAAACTGGCTTATTTAAAGCTTTGGTAGCCCCAACGGGAATCGAACCCGTGATTTGTTTTTATATATTTTTATTTTTCTGCACTTTCCTATAAATGTTGATATTACTAGCTTTCCTTACTTCTGCTTTCTGGGCGAAACTATAGCTATCTGAAACTTTTGTGGGAAAAGTGTGGGAAAATTTAATAAATATTTCAAAACAACTTACAACACTATTTGCTTATATTTTTTCATTATCATTAATTAATTAAATTTCCATGTAAAATATTTCTGCTGGTTGGCTTATCAAGTAACAATCAATGTCATCTGCAATTTTCCATTTTCTATTAATTGTTTAAGATATTTTTTTGTTAGATATCGTATATCTATTAAATTTAAAGAATCATCTATTTCTTTTTTTATTTTATGAGCGTTACAAATTTCCAATATTCTACTTTGTATATATTCCACTTTATCTTAATAGGATATTTGGTCTTTTGAATGAAAGACTATGTATTTCTCAGATAACATTTCAAATCTATTTTAAAACTTTCAATGCTAATCCTATAAATCTCTCCACTATAGTAATCATACGTTAATAAACCTTCATTATTCTTATCGATTATCTTAGCATAATATAAATAATTACTTATTATCTCTACTTCATTTATATCTAATTCTTCAAACGGTACAACTTCCATTTTGGTTTGACTCTTAAAATCAATGTACCATATAGAGTCCTTTCATTCCTTATTTTCTAAGGAGTGCATTAGTTGGAATTGGATTTGGAATTTTACCCATGATATATGCTTATTGACAAGTATATAAAGTTCTATAATGAAGAAAGAATTCATGGGAGCTTAAATTGTTTAAGTCCAAATGATTTTATAAGAAAATCTATAAATTAGTTAACATTCGTTAGCTTTTGTGGAAATAAAGAGGTCAATCCGAAAATATAAATGAAATCTTAACTTTCAAATTACAACTCTTATTAATTCAATCTTATCCACAGGTTAAAAAAATCCGACCATTAAGATGTTGTTGACAATGAACCATTCCAGTATTACAATATCAATATTTAAATACTGATATTATCTATTTGTATAAAGCAGATGGAAAAGGAAATTAAAGTAGTTATTTTAAATGGAGGATATATATGAACGAAACATTTGATTTCAATATTGTTGATAGTATTATTAATGAGCTTGGATGTAAGAAAAGTGCAATTATTTCTATCTTGCAGAGTGTACAGGAGCATTATCGGTACCTGCCAAAAGAGATTTTTCCATATCTCTCAAAAAAACTTAGCATAAGTAAAGCTGAGATCTATAGTGTGGCCACATTTTATAAGAACTTTTCACTGAAACCAAAAGGTAAGTATGTAATAAAAGTTTGTGATGGTACTGCCTGCCATGTTAGAAAATCAATTCCTATACTTAACAGAATGCGTAGAGAATTAGATCTATCTTCAGAAAAAGCTACAACCGATGATCTAATCTTTACTGTAGAAACTGTATCCTGTCTTGGTGCATGCGGGCTGGCTCCCGTATTGACTGTAAATGATAAGGTATACCCTGCTATGACACCAGATAAAGCCGCTGACCTTTTGAAAGAACTAAAGATTAAACAATAAAATAGACCAGTTATTCATTTCAAACTACATAATAAATATTAAATCTAATTTTCAGTACAATAATGATAGTTGAAATTTATTATTGTATTGAAAATTAGATTCTTTATACATAAATTATTTAACCAATTGTCAGCATGTATTATCTTATGAGTATAATATTCTAGATAATCAAGTAACTGGTTAAAAATTTTAATATTATAATTTCTGCTTCAATTCTGACATTATATTCATTAACTTTTCATCTTCATCAAATACAGAAGTTCCTTTAAGATCAGCTTCATTAACACTATCACTATATGGAATAGTATAGATAATTGGTATACTTAATTCACTTAATTTATCTTCTATAATTTTTTTCTCTCTTAAATTCTTCACTTTATTTAAAACAGCTACATTATTTTTTATACCTATATCCTTAGATAATTTATTTATTCTTTCTGCCGTTTCAACTGAACGTAGATTTGGTTCAACAACTGTTATTAATACATCTATATTTTCTGTAGTTCCCCTTCCTAAATGTTCAATTCCAGCTTCCATATCCATGATCAATGTATAGTCAGATTTATTTATGTAATGTTGTAATAATTTTTTTATTAGTGCATTCTCAGGACAAAAACATCCGCCCCCTCCTTGTCTAATAGATCCAGCTACTAGCAACTGAACACCATCATTACATTCGATTCCAAATCTATCTAAAATATCATCTACTGTAAAATTTAATTTAAACATTTGACCATACCCACTGCCTGGTTTAACTCCTGTCTTTTCTGCAATCAAATCATTCATTTCTGTCAATGGTTTGATATCAGCCTTAGCTCCACCTAACGTAGTTATAAGATTAGGAGAAGAGTCCGTATCTAAAGCAATTACTTTTTCTCCTTCCCTGGAAAATATTCTAGCAAGTCCTGCAGAAATAGTCGTTTTCCCTACTCCACCTTTTCCTGAAATACCTATCTTCATCTTTTTGCCCTCCAAAATTTCTTCATTTTTTTATTTTTTTTACAAGTTTCACATAAATCAATGTCTGACAAATGTGGAAATTCTTTTTTTAATTTCTCGATTATTTTTTTAGTACTAAAAAACTTCCCACATTCCTTACATTCTATAAGCTCAACCTTTGTATTAAAATATTCAATATATCTATTTGAGCCTTCATCTCTGACTTTTATTGCTCCAGTAGGACAAATTTCAGCACATGACCCACAACCAATGCAAACATCAGAATCAATAGAAAAAGGAGTATCAACCTTAGTATCATAGCCTCTCCCTACAAAACTTATTGCTTCAATGCCTACTTTTTCCTTACACACTCTAACACATCTACCACAGTATAACAAACAATCATTGTCCTTACTTTCAAATCTGCTTTTAGTAACCCCTAGTTTCTCAAATCTTTCTTTTAATTCTTTTGAGCCTGGCGCTCTAGCCAGTATTAGTTCTGCTATTAATTTTCTTCTTTCAACTATTTCTTTTGTTGCTGTCTTAATTACCATACCATCTTCTACATATCTAGTACAAGAAGTATCTAGCGATTTTTCCCCGTTCTTCTCTATCTCGACGATACATAATCTGCAAGCACCATAAGGCTCTAAGCCATCATGATGGCATAGCGTTGGGATATCAATCCCTAGCTCTATTGCCAATTCAAGAATAGTCTTTTCTTCCTGAACTTTAGCTTCTTGACCATCAATAGTTACTTTCATCCTATCACTCCTGCCCCATATCTACACTGTTCTTACCTTTTTGAAATGAAGTTAAAAGTCTTTGTGTTGACGCTTCTTTTTTCTTACTAGATAGTTCTTCTAAAGTTGTCATTTTCAAGGCATTCGTAGGACATCCTTTCACACATACTGGTTCTTTTTCTTCTTCAAGCCTCTCTATACAGAAATCACATTTAATTACAGTATTGTCTGATTTACTTCTCTTTAATACTCCAAAGGGGCAAACTTGAATACACATCTTACATCCTATGCATTTATTCTTATTTATCACAACTGGAGATTCATCATTTTTTCTGCTTATAGCAGCTGTAGGGCAGACAGTCTCACATGGAGCATCGTCACAGTGCCTACATTGCCAGGGAATATTGCTTCCATTTATAAATTCTACACTTATCCTATACTGTGGAATAGGGTCTTCCTGAATAGCAGCAAATAAATCCTTGGATTTAGAATGTTCAATAGCACATTCAAGCTGACAAGTACGACAGCCTAAACATTTATCTATATCAACAGTTATTATCTTTTCCATATTTATCACCTCTTCCCTAAGAGTTGTTCCCTTTTGCTTTCAATATGCTCAAGCATTAGATCTGCTATTTTATGAGGATCACTTTCCACAGCAAATTTACCTCCAGTCACTTCTTCTACATCTTCAGTTAATAACTTAACTACTTCACTACTTCCCAAAATAGGAGGTGTAGTTCCTAAAACAGTAAAGACTCCCGAAGCTACAAAATAGGCACCTATAGATACTGCCTTTTCACTCATCCATTCAGGAGCTGCTCCTGCAACAGGTAGGTCAGAAGTCTTAACACCTAAAGCTTCTGCTATTGCTGCTATTGCAACAAGAATTCTTGTATTATCTACACAGCTTCCCATGTGTAAACAAGGAGGAATACCAAGCTGTTCACAAACTGCTCTCAGACCATCTCCTGCTAATTTAGCACCTTCTGTTTTAAAAAGGCCAGCTTTCATAGCAGCAATTGACCAGCAGCCTGTTCCTACTACCAAGATATCATTAGCTATTAAATCTTTAGCAACTTCAATATGGCTTTTATCATGTTCTACTTTAGGATTATTACAACCTACTATACCTGCTATCCCTTTGATTGTACCTTCTTTAATTGCATCAATAAGTGGATTCAAGGAACCACCTAGGGCTTCAACTATAGCTTCAACAGAAAAGCCTACAATTCCATCCATCTTTTCTGAAGGTATTTTAATCTTATCTTTTGCTCTAGAAGGGTAATTCTCAATGGCTGTTTTAATAATTTTCCTAGCAATTTCATCTGCCTGTTTTGGAGAAAACTCAATATGTTCTGCTCCTGGTATCTTTGCTTTTTCAGAAGTAGTAATTAATTTTGTATGATAACAATCAGCTACATCTACCAGCGAAGGCATAATACATTGATAATCGACTACCATAGCATCTACAGCACCGGTAGTTATTGCTAATTCTTGTTGTAGAAAGTTACCCGCTGTTGGTATTCCATGTCTCATTGTAATTTCATTTCCTGTACAGCACATACCAGCTACGACAATTCCTTCTGCTCCTTTACTTTTAGCCAATTCTATCATTTCTTCATCTTCAGCAGCTTCAACAATTTTTTCAGACAAGATTGGCACATGACCATGAGTAATTATATTTACTTTATCTTCTTCTAACACACCTAAATTAGAAAAAGATTTAACAGGCTGAGGAGTACCAAACATTACATCTGAAAATTCAGTACCAATTAAAGAACCACCCCAACCATCTCCAAGCGCTGTTCTAAGTCCATGTAGACTCAAGTTAAGAGGATCAGCATCAACTCCCATGTGTGTTCGGTGCATACTTTCTGTAACTTCCCTATCTATATTTCTAGGAGCAATATTTATATTCTTCCAAATCTTCTTTAAACTTTCAGGAGCATAAGCATTGGCAAATTGAAGCATGTTTTCATCCTGTTTTCCAAAGTCTAAAAGAGCTATTCTAGCAACATCTTCAGCAATATCTTTAATTTCTCTATTTATATCAATTCCTAATTTAGACGCTATTGCCTTTAATTTAGCTTCATCCTTTATCTCATACCCTAATAATTCTCCTTCAGCCACCTCTTTAAATACTAATGCTATCTCTCGACTATGATCGCTATGGGCAGCCGCACCAGCCGCAATCATTCTAACTAAGTTTCTAGAAACTATTGTAGCCGCTGTGGCACCACATACCCCCTTTGAAGGTCCTTCTCCAAAAGGATCTATTCTACATGGACCCATAGTACAATTAGTACAGCATAAACCAAGTTGACCAAAACCACATTGAGGCTGTTGCGCTTCAAATCTATCCCAAACAGTCTCCACTCCATCAGCATGTGATTTTTTAATTCCTTCCTGTGTTGCTTTATCATATGACTTTTTTTCAAGCAAAATACTTAACTCCTCTCTTTTGTATGAATTATCAATATTTAAATATATTTTATTATTTTTTATTCTTTTGCTATTGCATTAAAATGACAAACTTCAATACACGTTCCACACTTAATACATTTGTCTTTATGTATAATATGCTGCTTTTTAACTTCTCCACTGATAGCATCTGCAGGACATTCCTTTACACATTTAGTACATCCTCTACAATCATCAGTAATATAGTATTCCAATAATGACTGACATACCCCAGCTGAACATTTTTTATCTTTTATATGAACTTCATATTCAGCTCTAAAATATTTCAGTGTTGACAATACAGGATTAGGTGCAGCTTGTCCCAAGCCACATAAAGCAGTATCTTTTATTGTTTTGCCCAAAGTCTCTAATTGATCTAAATCTTCGATTTTAGCCTTACCTTCTGTAATCTTATCCAATATATCTAACATTCTTTTAGTACCTTCACAGCAAGGAGCACACTTACCACAAGATTCCGCTACTGTAAAGTTTAAAAAGAACCTAGCTATATCTACCATACAGTTATCTTCATCTAGTACAACCAACCCACCAGAACCCATCATTGCTCCCGCTTGCACTAATGAGTCATAATCAACTGCTAAATCTAACTTATCTTTTGGGAGGCAGCCCCCAGAAGGGCCACCAATCTGAACTGCTTTAAAGTCTCTGCCATTAGGTATCCCGCCACCTATATCATAAATTATTTTTTTCATTGAAATTCCCATTGGTACTTCCACTAAACCAGTATTATTTATCTTACCCGTCAAAGAAAAGACCTTAGTTCCTCTGCTGCCTTCAGTGCCTATTTTGCTATAGACTTTAGCTCCATTAATAATAATCCCTGCAATATTAGCATAGGTTTCTACATTATTAATGTTTGTAGGCTTACCCCACAATCCTTTCTGGGCTGGAAATGGTGGTTTAGATTTAGGCATCCCACGTTTTCCTTCAATAGATGCTATCAAAGCCGTCTCTTCACCACAGACAAAAGCTCCAGCACCAGCTTTAATCTCAATATCAAAATTAAACTCTGTACCAAACAATTCTTTTCCCAAAAAACCATACTCTCTAGCCTGAACAATAGCCTCTTTTAAGCGTTTAATGGCTAGTGGATACTCAGCTCTAACATAAACATATCCTTCATTGGAACCAATAGCATACGCAGCAATAATCATTCCTTCAAGAACCTTATGTGGATCTCCTACCAGTACACTTTCATCCATAAAAGCACCTGGATCACCTTCATCAGCATTGCAAATAACATATTTTTTGCTTCCTTTACTATCTCGAGCAAATTGCCACTTAAGTCCAGTTGGAAATCCTCCGCCTCCTCGTCCACGAAGACCTGATTGCTTAATTTCATCAATTACTTCCTGTGGCTTCATTTCAGTTAAAGCTTGTCCTAATGCCTGATAACCATCTCTTGCTATGTAATCTTTAATATCTTTTGGATTGATTTTACCGCAATTATTCAATACAATTTTCTTCTGTTTACTATAAAAATCAATATCATCATAAGAAAATATATTTTTTCCACTAACCGGATCTTTATATAATAATCTTTCTACTATCTCACCCTTTAAAAACTGTTTTTCTACTAGCTCTTTTACATCTTCAGCACTTACTTTACAATAAAATATTCTTTCTGGATACACTATTACAATTGGTCCTTTTTCACAAAAACCATGACAACCTGTTTCTACTACCTTTACTTCATTTTCTAAATGGTTATTAATAAGTTCTTCTTTTAATGCATGTTGAACTTCTCTGCATCCGGAGGAAATACACCCTGTACCCCCACAGACTAGAATTCGTTTTTCTACTTCTTCTAAACCTTCTTGAAAATCTTTCTGCAGCTTTTTTAATTCTTCCAGTGATTTCAAACTATTCACCTCCACAATAAAGAGCATTAATTCAAGAATAAAATTAAGTACTTCAGTATTTTTTCTCATAATTCATATACTTGGTTAGTTATTGCTTAATTCATTATTTATTCTATAAAATCTTGAAAAGTTATTAAATTTATTTATTCCACATCACTAGCGTTTCATCGTTTTTTAGCTGAAATCACTTTGAAAATAAAAGCTTCTTTGTTTAATCACTATGTTGCAAAATCCGTTAAACAAAGGGGCTGAAAAAATGAAATATACGGATAATTATACCATATTTTATAACAAATTTATAGATATAATCTGTATAATTCTGTCTATGTTCTAAGTAGTCTGCTAACTTATATTCTCCCATAGCTTTGTCATTCTTGCTTGTGTAATTGTCTCCACATCAACATATTGAAGATTATTAAATAGAATTGTTATACCTAAAGAAAAAGTCACTGCTGTAGAAAAAATAAATGGTTTATTTGCATAGCCTTTTATATCTATCTAAAGCTAATGTGGGAAAAATAAAAAAATAAGCAAGTCTACAAACTCTGTAAGCCCGCTTATTTCAAGCTTTGGTAGTCCCAACGAAAATCGAACCCGTGATTTGTTTTTATATATTTTTATTTTTCTGCACTTTCCTATAAATGTTGATATTACTAGATTTCCTTACTTATACTCTCTAAACAAAACTATAGCTATCTGAAACTTTTGTGGAAAAAGTGTGGGGAAATTTTAATCAGTTTATTTGTTGAATAAGCTAACTTTTGATTTAAATAAAGTTATGCTTACTTTATTTGAAATCGCATTTTACTTATTCGTACTTTAGGAGAAATATGAATTAATATTTTTTCTATAATGGGTGTCGCCAACATTTCCGACAAAGCGCACGTAAAACTAATAATAACCAAATATAAGTAGCATAAATGTTTTATAATTGTTAGAAATATGGCATAAGCTGGTATATTATTTTATTTTAAAATTCACATTTTTAATTACTTCAATAATTTCGCCATTTAATCCTTCAAATAAAGCATTATAGATATCTAATGTAGGTTCACCCAAATATAATTTATCAGGTGGTACGACAGCTTTGGCGCCATGTGCCAAAGCTTTTTCATATATTGCATCTACATCATCAACATATAGTGCAAAATGAAGTAAAGCACCATATCTAACATCTTCTTTATGCTTAGCTTTTAATCCTTGTGCGGGAACTTCTGCATTACGGTCAAATATTTCTATGCCTGTCACTCCATCTGGTGAAATAAGCATAGTAGCATCATTAATTTTAAATGAAGGTAAGGTTCAATGATGTCCTGTTTTAAAGTCAAATACATCTTTGTAAAACTGAATTGTTTTGTTATAGTCATAAGCCATTATTGCTATATGAGCTAATCCTTTTGTATTCATATAATCTACTCCTTGTAATAAAATTATATTGTATTTATTTAATGTTCTTCTTATAATAAAATTATACTTTTTTTGTTAACTCAAAAGAATATCTTTTCAAAGGTATATAAGTCAAATTACTTTTAAATAAAAAGTGTTTAATTCAATTTTCAGAAAATATTGAGGTGTTAATGGAATGAAGTCATTACAATTAGATAGAACAGATTATATGATTTGGGAACTTTTAAAAAGTAATTCAAGAATTCCACTGGTGGATATTGCAACACAAGTAAATATGTCACCACCTGCTGTGAAAGAAAGAATGACTAAATTAGAAGAAGCAAATATTATTAAAAGTTATACAATAAAAATTCAAGAAAAAGAAAACTTTATTGAAACTTATATCATGATAAAAACATCAAAATGTCTGCAGCTTGAAGACTATTGTCGAAACTTTAAGTCTGTTAAGGAAATGAAAAGAGTAAGTGGAAATTATAATTATTTGATTAAATTAGAGACAGAAACTTTACGTGAACTATATAAATTCCAAGAAGGACTTGTGAAATTTGGACCATCTAATGCATTTGTAGTGACAAAGAATATTGATTTTAATTAATAATATATAGATAATACCATCATCCGTGTCATGAAGTGCAAAGTAAATAAATTGGATAAAATAAACGCCATTTTATTTACTTTGGTTAGTGGAGTTCTTTATTTACGGTTTTAAGCCATTTTATAAGTAAATATATTTAGTTATTTATTCAAAGTAAAGTTATTTATAGTTTTAAACCTTTAATTTACTATAAATACCTACTTTGCCCCTGTTGTCACGAAAGCTGATACTACCACAGGTACTTTCAAATAAAATAAAACCAGAGTGTTTTTACTCTAGCTTTCTATCATCTATTTTCTTTCTCATAAATGGAAACATAATAGCTCCTCCTTTTTGTATTTTTACTTTATCCGGTTTTTGATACAATTTATGAATTACAGAAAATAAATAGGGCACATGAACTACATATTATAGACATAATTATTCTTAGATAAAATATACTTGTAGAATATACTCTATTATTATAGTTAATTATATCATCGCTCACCATAATACTACATATTATTCTAATAATATCTTTTATAAAATATCTAAGGCTTTCCGGAACCTCTGAAAGCCTCATAAATAGGATGGTAAATAGATTTGAACCACAACCAATGCTTTACCCTAATAGCAAACTACAGTTTTCTAAAATTTGCTGTAAGCATTGATATTTCTAGCTTTACTAACTACTGCTTTCTGACAGAAACTATAATTTTCTAAAACTAATTTGGGCAAATAAAAAATAAGCCAGTCTACAAACTCTGTAAACTAGCTTATTTAAAGCTTTGGTAGCCCCAACGGGAATCGAACCCGTGATTCCGCCTTGAGAGGGCGATGTCTTAACCGCTTGACCATGAGGCCACATTATAACATTTATATGACATGGAACTAAGCTCCATGTCATAATTAAAAAAACATTATTTTTAAAATGTATTTCCGATATGTCGTCACGCCTAAAAGTCACACCCGCACTATAGCAGGTGGGTTTTTCTCAATTTGCTTCTATCTACTTCCCAATTAAAGAGAAGTTCCATATCCACAAATAATATTTTGAAAATCCCTTTTTGATTATGTCGGTTGAACATATAAGCTTCACGGGCACATCAGAACTAACTACGTGTATTATTATATCATTTTTCACTTTAGTTTCAAACTTTTATTTCATCAATTAGCCCTATTTTTAGAGTTTAAATATACAATACCTCAATTTTACTCTGTTATTCTTTCATTTACTTGTGCATACATAATACTAAAGTTTTAAATCATCTATTACATTTTCAATATTAATATTTTTATTTTCATCATAAAATATTGCAACTACTTCACTATATTCATACTGATCATCTATGTCATAAGTTATAAACTGAATTTCTATGTTAAATTCTTTCATACAGTCTTCTAATAGGTCTCCAACATTGTCTATTACTATATCATTTAAATAAGGCTTAAAGAATTCACCATACCAAACTTCTCCTTCCTCTTCATCTTCACATTCGTCATTTGCGTAGGCTCTTGCTGCTTCAATCTCAGAATCATCGAAGTCATAATAAATCCTAGTAGTAAAAATATCTTCTTTATACTTAATTTCTTCTATATCATCTATTTGATTTTGTTTTAAAAATTTTATTATATTTTGTTTATCCATAACAAAACCCTCCAAAAATTTTTTTGATAATTATATGTTTTTTGGTTAAATTTAATATTAAAGTCTTTCTTGTAATTATAATATCACAGAAATACATAAATTATAATTGTAAATATAAAAATTATATATATGAATATATCTTATGTAAATATTTAAAATCTTTTTCATTTTAATTAATATATAGTCAGTTACTATATAGATTTAATAAAGTTTATTGCATATAAAAACTTGATAAACAAAAAATATAGAGAAGGGATATGGTTAAGATTATCCAAATTTTCTTAACCAGGTATGATAAATGATTATAAATATGATAGGAGTACCATTATTTTATGGTTCGGATAGAAAAGGTGTAGACTGTGCTCCAGATAAATTAAGAGAAAATAGAATAATAGATATTATTCATAATGACCATCACGAAATATATGATTGTGGAAATATGTTTGTTCCAAATGTAAATGAAGGGAATAAATATTCCTTTAATTCTAAAATGAAATATTTAAAGCCCATTATAGATGTCAATACAAATTTAGCCCATGAGGTATATAGTTCCTTCACCTCTGGTAGTTTTCCTTTCGTAGTTGGAGGAGACCATTCCTTAGGCCTTGGCAGCATATCAGGAGCTAGTAAATACCACAAAAATCTTGCAGTAATATGGGTAGATGCCCATGGTGATATAAATACTGATAAAACTACAAACTCTGGTAATGTACATGGCATGCCTCTAGCTGCTGCTATGGGTATAGGACCATCTATCTTAACAGATTTGTACTTTAAAGGTAGAAAGGTAGAACCAGAAAACGTATTTATAATAGGTGCACGAGACTTAGATAAAGGAGAGTCAGCATTAGTTGAAGAGAAAAGAATTAGTTTATATTCAACTAAAGATATAAAAAATAAAGGCATAGAATTTATTCTTGAGGAAATCCACCATAAACTAATTGAAAATGGTGTAGATGCGGTACATTTAAGTTTTGATATAGATTGCCTTGATCCTTCTATTGTTCCTGGCACTGGTACTCCTGTTTTAAATGGCATGTCTATAGAAGATGCAAAATTTCTACTAAGGTATTTAATGAGTACCAAACTTATAAAATCAATGGATTTAGTCGAGTTAAATACTTTATTGGATAAAAATGATTCTACAACAAAGCTAGTTATAGATCTAGTAGACTGGACCTTTAAAAATATGCATTAATAAACTTTTTTATAAGCTACAATTGTTATAGTAAAATTCAATACTGATTTTTAAGATTATATAACTAAAAAGCTAAGCATATAACCCTTAACTTGGTATATACTTAGCTTTATTAAATTATGTATAAAAAAGTTTTTCAAATGTGACATTAACCATAATTACTCAAGCTAATTCATCTAAACTTAGTGAGAGTACAAATTTCCTCTAAGTAAGATTCATTGATAGTTTTATAATAAGGCTATAAATTTTTCTACAAATTCATCTGCTCCACTAAATTTCTTTTCAGCTGGAACAAATTTAAATCTATATCCTTCTGGTACTGTTTTAAATTTAAGAGTTTTTAATCTCTCAGTAAGCATTGGAACACCTTCTCCGCTCCATCCATAGGATCCAAATGCACCTGCGGCTTTACCTCTATTAACAATGGCTGATACATGTGAAAGTACATCCCATGATGGCTTTACAGCATCTTGATTTATTGTAGGCGAACCAATTAGGATACCACTTGCCTTTTCAATAAGTTCATTTATTTCAGAAGGATCCATAGATGTAATTTCATGCACCTCTGCTTTTATACCTTTTTTATTTATAGATTCAGCTAAATAATCTGCCATAAGTCCTGTATTTCCATAAGCAGTTATATAAAATACTTGTACATTTTTTTCCTTAATAGGTTCTTGTTTTGCCCATTCTCTGTAAAGATTAATATATTTCTCCACATTTTTAATGTGAACTGGTCCATGACTTGGTGCCACCATCTGGATTTTTAAATCTTTTATTTTATCTAGTCCTGCATTAACAAATCTTTTGAATGGAGCCATTATTACATCAAAATAATATTTCATTTCTTGGAAATATTCTTCATTACAGTTATCAGTTACATCACAAGTTGGACAATAGTGACATCCCATTACATCGCAAGTAAACAATGTAGCATCTGATTCATCATAAGTAAACATTGTATCAGGCCAATGTAAATTTGGTGCAGATATGAACTTCAAATTAGTTTTTCCAAGATTAAGACTACCAAGCGCTAATGCATCTTCATTTTTAAAATCTCCATTAACAATTTCCTTTGCATAATTTATAGCAGCTTTTGTAGCTATTATTGTTGCATCTGGATATTCTTCTATAAGTCTAAAAAGTGAACCACTATGATCAAGTTCTGTATGTTGAACAATGATGTAATCCACTTTTCTTTCACCTATAACTTCTTTTATATTATCTAAAAATTCATCAAAAAATCCATTTTTAACACTATCAATTACAGCTACTTTTTCATCATCAATTAAATAAGAATTATAAGTACTTCCCTTTTTAGTATTCATTATTATATCGAATACTCTTAATTCCTCATCTTTTACCCCAACCCAATAGATGTTGTCTTTTAATTTTATAGCGCTCATTTTCATACCTCCTATAAATTCTTCCTCTTATAATGTTTCATAGCCAAAATTAAATTCTTAAATTCATTTAATTTTACCACAACTAAGCAATATTTCAAACTTAGGCATGTGAAAATAAATAATAAGTCAAAGATGCGACGTATATTTTGAATTATACAAGGAAACAGGTTCTGATGATAGTGGTGCTATCAGAGGGTTCTGTTAACGTAGTATGATTCAAAATAGACTAGCATACTGACTAGTTATTTATTTGAATGTGCCTTATATGTTAATTTTTTAACTTAATCTGCCAATAGATAGCATTTATATTATTAATTATAAACAAAATTCTTAGATTTAATTTTATTCTAATTAAATCTAAGAATTTATCTTATATATACATAATACTGAAGTATTTAGTTATCATTTAAAAGTGAAGATAACTTCTTATTATAAAATACATATTCTAAATGCAAGGCCCTTGTAAGTACTACGTATAATATTTTTTTATCCAGTTCATTATCAGCATAATTATCCTCATTACAGTTATATATTATGCTACAGTCAAACTCTAATCCCTTTGTCATATAAGATGGAATAATTACTTTTTCTAGTTTCACATCTTTATCTGTATCCTTTATTATGTTCCAATCATAGTTACTATATTTTTTTAAAAATCCTTTTATTTTTTTACATTCCTCATAAGTTCTACCTATAATTGCTACATTACTTTTTCCTAGTTTTTCACAATATTTTACAATTTCATCAAGCTTAGAGGCAAAATCTTTATTATTTTCAAATTTTTTAATTTCTGGTTCCATTCCATGTCTTAATACCGGTTTTGCTGGCTTTAAACTATTTTCTTGTTTTATTAGTATCTTATTAGCAAAATTTATAATTTCTACTGTGGAACGATAACTTTGTGTTAATTGAACATAGTTCCCATCGTTTAAGAATACAGCGCTTATAAGTTTTTTCCAATCATCTATACCTTTATAATAGTAAATTCCTTGGCCTACATCTCCAACTATTGTATATGAATTATTTCTTGCCATAGCTTTAATTATACAGTATTGAAAAAAGCTATAATCCTGGGCTTCATCTATAACTATATGTTTAAATGTAAATTTTTCTGGTACACCTTCTATTTTAAATTTCAAATAAATCATAGCAGCTAAATCATCACTATCTACGATTCCCTTTTCTTCATTATGTTTTAATTCTACTTTTATATAATCAGATAATTCTTTCGGTATTTTATTTTCAGTAACCCTATTAAACATATCTTTATCATTAAAAAGTTTATGAAGAAGCTGTTTAGTATCCTTATGTTTCCAATTTTCAAAATAGTCCTCTATATTATTTTTAGCAAGCTTTATTATATATTTCTTTTTAGCATCTCTTTCATCATATAACTCTATAATTTTCTTTCGTCTTTCTGTTCCATCTTCCATGGTCTTTTTTATTCTAGCTATGTTATATTCATAATTAAAAGCTACCTTTTCTATTATTTCTGCAATTCTATCTGAAAATTTAATTGTAAAATATCTTTTTATTTCATCTTTTCTTCTATCTACAGGCAAATGTGTCATATCTTTTATAAATAATCTCTTTATATCCACTGCAGAAAACAACATATATTTATCCACTCTTATATCTTCAATTTCTGCATCTTTTTCTTCTATATACTTTATATAATTATCCATAATACATTTATACATCATAGATCCCTTGAGTCTACTGCTTGACGTTATAAAATTATTATTTTCACCTTTTTCTTCCAATATTTCAGCAAGCTTTTTATCCTTGGTAAGTACTTTTCCCTTTAAATTAAGCATTTCAATAGACAATTCTTCAAAAGTTTTCTGTTTAACTTTATTAATTCCAAGACTAGGCAGTACCATTGAAATATAATCCAAAAATATTTTATTTGGTGCAATAACTAATATATCACTACCATTTAAGTTTTTACGATATTTGTAAAGAAGATAAGCAAGTCTATGTAGTGCAATAGTTGTCTTTCCTGATCCCGCCGATCCTTGTACTATAAGGGGCGAATTTTTACTTGCTCTTATAATATCATTTTGCTCCTTTTGTATGGTGGCAACTACATCTTTAAGCTTGCTACTAACGCTTTCTTCAAGATTTATCCTTAGGAATTCATCTACTAGTGAATTTTCATCGTTATCACTGGACTTTAATATTATTTCATTTATCCCTTCATCAAAGGCATCTTTCAGTTTTGAATCTCTAATTAAAAATTTGCGTTTTAAATTTAATGTTCCATCTACAAATCCATCTGGTATTTCATAAGAAGTTTCTCCTTGCGTTCCACTGTAATATAAATCTGCAATAGGTGCTCTCCAGTCAATTACAATTTCATCTCCTGTTTTACTGTCACCAAGACCAAACTTTCCTATATAATAGCTTTCATTATCTCTATATTTTTCTCTAAAATCTATTCTTGCAAAATAAGGTTGCTCCTCTGCATCCATATATTTTTCTAAATTTTTATGTGTTATGTTATATAATTTTTGAGTTGTCTCTAGTTCCTCATTATATCTACCTTTAGATTGTTTTCTAAGTTCAGCAATTTTCCCTTGAAGATCTAAATCATTCTTATTTATTAAATCAATTTCATTCTTTATCCAATTTTTTGTGTTATTTAGTCTATCCTTTTCCAATTTAAAATTTTCTTTATCTATGGCCATATTAAAACCCCACTTTAATAAATATTTTAAATAATCTATCTATACTATTATTTTTATATGCAAAATAAAATTATATCCCTAGTATGTAAATTAATCAATAGCACTATTTTAAGTTTTTGCTGCATATAATTTTATTATAACTTATACTTTTGGGAGGTAGTTATATTATGAAAATCCTGATTACAGGAATTGAAAATTCATTATCAAAATACATTAAAAATTACTTTGATAACACTCATGAAATATATAGTTTTACAAGAGACGAACTAGACATATCAAATAGAGAAATGACCTATAGAATTATAACAGATATCAAACCCGATATTTTAATTCATGTTGATTCAATGAGCAATATTGATACCTGCGAATCAGATGAATCCCTTGCCTATACCATAAATACCATAGGAACACTGAATGTTGCTTATCCCTGCAGCATATTAAATATCCCTATAATTTATTTATCTACTTCTTATGTATATGGTGGTGAGAAAGATTCCCCTTATTTTGAAACCGACAAATGTTCTCCTGTAAATATATATGGTAAAACAAAACTTGCGGGAGAAAAACTTATTAGAACTCTTTGCAAGAAATATTTCATTGTACGAACTGGCTGGATATTCGGTGAGGATAATTGTTTTGTAAAAAAAGTATTGAGTAATAAAAATGTATCTATGTTTGTATGCAGTACTGAAACAGGTAGCCCTACATATGTAGCGGACCTATGTAATGTAATTGAAAAAATGTTTTACTCAGACTTATATGGAATATACAACTGCGGCAATCCTCCTAGTACTACTAAATCAACTTGGGTAAAGAAGATTTTTAACTATGCAGGCATAGAAAGACGTATACTTGAAATACCAGAAAATTTTTTAAGAAATACTGCAACACGTCCTAAAAATTCTTCTTTAAATATATCTCTTATAAAAAATTGCTTTGATATAGACCTTCCTGATTGGGAAGATAGACTTATCCAATATATAAACACCAAATAGTATATACATGATAATAATATGATATATATTCTACAAATTAGTTAGATGAAATATAAAAACACTATCAAAATCCATGAATTTTGATAGTGTTTTTGGAGCTATATATAGCTTTTCATTCCCCTTATAGATATTTCCCCGGATATTAAATTTTCTCTTTTTCCATCTTCATATTGAACAACAAGTTCTCCTTTATTGTCTATATCCAGTACCTTTGCATTTATTGAATTTTCTCTTTTAATAACTCTAATTTCTCTGCCTATCAGAATAGAATTTTCTCTACAAATGGATATAGTCTTCTCTATATCTTCTCTTTCAATGAAATCTTCATATAGGACTTCAAAATTGTTGAGTATTCTACTTACAATTTCTTTTCTACTTAAGCTTTTACCTGTTTCTATTTTTACAGAAGTAGCCATTTCTTTCACCTCTTCTGTAAAATCACCTTCATCTAGATTTACATTTATACCAATACCCATAACTAAAAAGTTTACTTTAGTAAGCTCAGCGCTCATCTCAGTAAGTATACCACAAATCTTTTTTTTATTTAGCAATATATCATTAGGCCATTTTATAAGAGTCTCTATTTTCATTTCTCTAAAGGCCTTATTTATAGCCGCTGCACCTATTTGAGTTACCATAGCTACATTTAAAGGATTTATATCTGGTTTTAAAATAATTGACATCCATATGCCCTTACCCTTTGGAGATATAAAATTCCTTCCCATTCGTCCCTTTCCCATAGTCTGTTCTTCTGATATTATAACTGTACCATTTTTTTCATCTAATAAAGCTAATTCCTTAGCTTTATTATTTGTAGAATCAATACTATCAAAATGAATAATACTTCTTCCTATATATTTTGTATTTAAACTTCCTGCTATTTCCTCATTCGTTAGTATATCTGGAGATGATATTAATCTATAACCCTTTTTAGATATAGCTTCAATTTCATACCCATCTATTTTTAGCTGATTTATGTATTTCCATATAGCAGTACGACTAACACCAAACTTCTCGCTGATTTCCTGGCCGGATATAAATCCTTCAACATTTCCTTTTAATAGTCTTAATATTTCATCTTTCAATTTTTTTCCTCCTAAGTTTCTCATAGAGTAAAACTCACTATCAATAAAAAACTACTTCTTTTAATTATTGCCATCTTTTAATATTTATTATAAATCTTATTAATATATATTCCTATATGAATTCTTATAAACACAATTCTAGCAATTTAAATACCATATAGAAAAATTCAATACTCCAGCAAAGGAAACCCATGCTATATAAGGTATCATCATAAATGCTGACAATTTGTCATATTTAAAGAATTTAAAAGTAGTTAAAAGCATAAATACAAGTAAAATCATAAGTTCTAGGAAAGCAAGTCCATATAATCTTAATCTAAAAAATAAAATTGGCCAAAGAAAATTAAAAAAAAGCTGAATTCCATAGAGAAGTAATGCCTTTCTAACATTTTTTCTTTGCTTGCCCACTTCCCATATTCTATAAGCTGCTAGTCCCATTAATAAGTATAAAATTGGCCATACTATAGGAAATAAATAGGCTGGTGGTGAAAATACTGGTTTTATAAATGCCTCATAGGTTTGAATATTTATATTTCCTAAAGATCCACCTAATAAACCTATTGCTTCAGTAATAGCAACAAATAGAATAGCTTTCAGTATATTACTCTTACCATTGACTTTAAATATATTAACCATTATATAGCTCCCTCCAGATTATATTATAATAATATTATAGTTAGGAGAACGTTATATTATGAGTAAAATAGATGAAAGTTAATCTTTATTTAATAAGACTATAGTCCTAAATTTATTTTGTGTATTTACTTTTAATAAACTTGCTAGCTTTACCTGCATAATATATTGTTAATTTGTGAAGAGATCTTGTACATGCTATATACAATAATCTTTTATCTAATTCAGTAAAATAATTTTCATTAGAAACATTATATACTATAACCGCATCAAACTCTAATCCTTTTGCCATATAAGATGATACAATTAAAGTTCCCTTTTTCATTTCTATATTACTTTCATCTATACTTTTTACATTGATACTTTTCTTTAGATTATGATACAAACTTTCTTTCTCCATTTCATTCTTACATATAATGGCTACAGATTCATATCCCTGCTTATAGTACTCTTTTATCTTATTTATTATTGATTCATTTATTTCTTCTACATTAGATTTAAATATAGTTTCAGGTTTTTCCTCGTGTCTTTCAAAAATTAATGAATCATCTTTAATTTTTAATAGACTTTGTGCAAAAGCATTTATTTCAAATGAAGATCTGTACCCCTTTTTTAAAAACAATTTTAATGATTTTCTCTTATTAAGTATTCTTTCTATTTCATCATAGATATTCTCATTTTTATCTTTTTCAATGGATTGATTTATATCGCCAAGTACAGTAAATCTTGCAGACTCAAATAAAATGCTAAATATTTTGTAGTGAATTGGATAATAGTCCTGAGCCTCATCAATAACAACTTGCCTTATTTCTTTAAACACATCACTACCTTCTATATTCAGCTTAATGTATAAAAGAGGTGCTGAATCCTCAAAAGAAATAAATCCTTTATTTAAATTTTCTCTAGTTTCCTCTATGATATTTTTAATATTTTCAGGAAGCTTTAAGCCTTTGCTTAATCTGAAGAAAAGTTCTTCGCTATAAAATAAACCCTTATATACCTCTAAATAAGATATATTGGTAAAACATCTCAATGTTTTCATAAATTTTTTTGCTTCTTTTATGGCTAAAAGTCTACTAAAAGATTTTTCTTCAAATTCATGTCCATAACTGTTTTTAACTATGTTTTCTATTTTACTAAGTCTTTTTTTCCTCATAGAATGTACCTTGTGAAGTATGATATTCTCCATTCTCTTAAGCCTCTTTGACATAGGCATATTGATTTTATTATTTAAAAATTTATTTTTTAATTCCTCTCTAGTATCAATAACCCTTCCATCATAATATATATCTTTAAATGAAATAAGCCTATGTTCATAATACTTTATAAATCTATCTATAAGCTTTATAAATTCCATGGATCCTTTAAATTCTATATTTTCAATTTCATCAATACTTTTTTCACTATTCTGATTACTTATTATACATTCTAAAGCTATATTTCTATTTTCAATCTTGAAATTATTGCCAAAAGCTTTTTTAATGATTTCATCATAGGTTGTTTCTATAACATTTTCTTCACCAAGTTCTGGTAATACATTGGAAATATAATTACTAAATATAGAATTTGGAGAAATTATAATTATATTGTTAGAACTTAATTTCAAACCTGTATACAATAAAAATGCAATTCTATGAAGTGCTATAGATGTCTTTCCACTTCCTGCTACACCTTGAACTATTAGTAATTCATTATCCGTATCCCTTATAATTATATCTTGTTCCTTCTGTATGGTTTCTACTATATTTTTCATCTTAGAAGATGAATTTCTACTCAATACGTCCTGTAAAACTTCATCATTAATAGTAATGCTGCTATCAAAAAAATATTTAAGTTGTGATTTTTCTATTTTATATTGTCTTTTCAAACTAACTTTGCCTGTAATCTGCCCCTTTGGTGAAATATAAGAGGCATCTCCAAGCTCCTTTCTATAGAATATACTGGAAATTGGAGCACGCCAATCATAAACATATATATCATTAGTTTTTGAATCCATTAAATTATGGAGTCCTATATATATTTTATCTTCATCCTCAAAATTATCTTCCTTGAAATCAAACCTTCCGAAATAAGGACATTTAATCATGGATTTATACTTTTTTATCTCTTTTTTAAGGCTGCATAAATTTCTATTATCATTATTTACCTCCATAAGATAATCTGTCACTTCAGGAATTTTATCAAAATCATTGGAGAAGTGAACACTATTTTCCCACATCTCCTTTCCGGACGCAATAAGTTTACTAAGTTTGCTTGGGAGATTATTTTCTTCCTTTAGCAGTGATTTTTTTATTAAACTCACTGTTTTATCCAAATAGCTTTCTTCATTTTCTCTTTCCTCTTTAATACTACACATTTCATCTACCTCCAAACTTTTTTCATAAAACCTATTGACTTATAATATATCATTGTGATATAATTTAGATGTAAAATATTATATTTTTAAGGTTTTGAGTTCAATTTTTAATTATATAACAAAAAGGCATTCATGTAAAGTATGAATACCATTTTGTGTTAAAGTCATATATAAATCTTCTAATAAACTATAATTAAAATAATCACTAGCAAAATCTCTTTCCCAACCAGCACCTTCAGCTAAAGCATTTACAAGTTCTTCTTCTCTAGCCTCAAGATTTATCATACCACAATCAGTATATGCAAACCTTATTCGGCCACCTGCAATGCTATAATAAACATAAAAATCACTCTAGCATAAATTTCTAGTGTTTTTTGTATCTTTTTAAACATTCTTTAACTATAAATAATCTGCATAAAAAGAGGCTGACACACTAATTTTTTATAGACAGCCCCTTTTTTATTTTATTGAAAGTGCTTTTTTAAAATCTTCTATTATATCATTCGTATCCTCAAGTCCTAAAGAAACCCTTATAAGACTATCCTTAATTCCTAATTCTTCTCTTTCTTCTTTTGGTATGGCTGCATGGGACATCTTTGCTGGATAAGAAACTATAGTTTCTACTCCCCCAAGACTAACTGCTACTGCTGCAAGTCTAACTTTCTTCATGAAATTTCTAGCTGTCTCATCATCTTTAGTTTCAAAGGAAAGAACTGCACCTCCCCCCCTAGACTGTGAAAGATGAATGGCACTACCTGGATGATCAGAAAGTCCTGGATAGTAAACCTTAGCAACTTCAGCTTGCTCTTTTAACCAATTAGCAAGCTTTAATGCACTTTTTTGCTGATAGTCAAGTCTTACCTTAAGAGTTTTAAGTCCTCTCAAAAGTAACCAACAATCCTGAGGCCCTAGAATTGCTCCAAAAGAATTCTGTACAAATTTAACTTTATCTGAAAGCTCTTTTCCCTTTACTGCTACAAGTCCACTTACTACATCACTATGACCTCCAATAAACTTTGTAGCACTATGAACTACAATATCAGCTCCTAATTTAATAGGATTTTGTAAATATGGAGACATAAAAGTATTATCTACAATGACTATAATATCATGTTCCTTTGCTAATTCTATAACAGCTCTAAAATCAGTTATTTTTAAAAGTGGATTAGACGGCGATTCCAAAAATATTGCCTTTGTGTTATCTTTTATTCTCTCTTTAATTTCTCCAATATTAGTTGCATCAATAAAAGTTGTTTCCATATTAAACTTTGTAAAAAATGAAGAAGTTACTCTATAAGTACCACCGTAAACGTCTTTACAAACTAAAATATGATCTCCAGCAGAAAAAATTGATAATACCGATGATATAGCGGCCATTCCTGAAGAAAAAGCAAAGCCACTATCTCCTTCCTCTAAAATAGCTATTGTATTCTCAAGGGCCTCTCTAGTAGGATTTCCCGATCTAGAATAATCATATTTACCAAAATTATCTATATCGAATTGATGAAAGGTAGATGCTTGATATATTGGTACGCTTAATGCTCCTGTATTCTTATCTATTTCATTTCCATTATGAATAAGTTTTGTTCCAAAATCCATTTTACTATCCCCTTTATATACGGTATTTAATACCATTACTTTGTTTTAGGCATATTCAAATAAATAAATAGTCAGTATGCTAGTCTATTTTGAATCCTACTACGTCAACAGAACCCTCAGATAGCTCACTATCCTCAGAACCCGTTTCCTTGTAGACTTCAAAATATACGTCGCATCTTTGACTTACTATTTATTTTCATATGCCTTAATTTCATATTAATAAAATATACAATATATTTTAATTTTTCTTAACTACCTAGCCAATTAAAAATTCAACGCTCTATCTAAGTCTCCTATTAAATCATTAATATTTTCTATACCTACAGATAATCTTAATAATTTATCTGTAACTCCTATTCTATTTCTCATCTCCTCAGGTATAGCCGCGTGAGTTTGAAGATACGGGTAGGTTATAAGACTTTCAACTCCTCCAAGACTTTCTGCAAAATATATAATTTCAAGATTTTTAAGAACTTTTTCAATAAATTCTTTTTTTACAACAGTAAAGGAAATCATTGATCCAAAACCAGTGGCCTGCTTAATAGCTATATCATATCCTTTATGTTCTTTAAGTCCTGGATAGTAAACTTCATTGACATTTTTACATTTTCTAAGCCAGTCAGCTAATTTAATTGCATTCTCTTGCTGTTTTTCAACTCTTAATGCCAGTGTTTTTATCCCTCTAAGTATGAGCCAACTATCAAAAGGTGAAAGTACTGCACCCGTAGAAGTTTGAGTAAATTTTAATTCTTCAATAAATTTATTTGCTACTACTAGTCCCGAAAGAGTATCATTATGTCCACCTAAGAATTTAGTTCCACTGTGAATTACTATATCGGCACCTAAAGATAATGGTCTTTGAAAATATGGAGTTAAAAAAGTGTTATCTACTATAGTCAATATTTTAAATGGTTCTGCAATAGCTGCTATCTTTTCTATATCTGTTACTCTCATCATAGGATTTGAAGGTGTTTCTATAAAAATTGCTTTAGTATTTTTTCTTACAGCTGCTTTAATCTTTTCTATATCTGTTGTATCCACATAATCAACTTCAATTCCATATTTCTTATAAACTTTTTCAAATAATCTATATGTTCCTCCATACAAATCTTCTGATACAATTACGTGATCTTTAGGTAAAAAAAGTCTTAACACCGCATCTATAGCTGCCATTCCTGTTGAAAAAGCGAAACCACTTTTACCACCCTCAAGTTTTGCAATTGTCTTTTCAAGTTCCTCTCTAGTAGGATTTTCTGATCTTGAATAGTCATATCCCGTACTTTGATTTAATCCTCTGTGACTAAAAGTTGCAGTTTGATATATAGGCATACTTATAGTTCCAGTCTGCTCATCCTTTTCTTTAGATCCATGCACCATAATTGTTTCTAATGCCCTACAATCCTCTTTCATAAAATCCCTCCTAAGACTACATGATTTTATATTAATCATCTTAAATTAACTAATAAATTATTGTGTTATTTATCAATGAATCTTACTTAGTGGGAGTTTGTTTCTCCCACTAAGTTTAGATGAATTATCTAGGGACGTGCAGCTGTTATCTCCCACTTAAAGAAGATGGGAGTGTTATAGCTGCTAGTCATCAGATAAAGCAAAATATTCCTGTCATCTTTTATTTTATTATTTCTTTTCAGATACTTATAAAGCAAATTATTATTAATTGAAATAAGCCTCTTAAAAATAAGAGGCTTATAGAAATTTAGCCCCTTATCTTTCAGAAAACACTGTAGGAATTAGCACATTTTCAGTTTTCACTGACTGTTGCTGGGTTTCATTGGGCCTATCCCTCCACCTCTCTTGATAAGAGTTTATTTAATTTTATATTTAAACAAATTTTAATTTAATAATAAAAGCTGCTCTTCATAAGAAAAGCAGCAAATAATACATTATCCGCTTCTTTCCTTATCTCTCAGAAAATGATTCTGCTGGAATTAACACCGTCACATTTTCAACAAAATGTCGGTTGTTGGGTTTCATCGGGCCAGTCCCTCCACCTCTCTTGATAAGAACAAGATTTTCGTTATTAAATTTTCTTTAATTCATATGATAGCTATTATTCTTACTAATGTCAATAACTTTTTAATAAAAATTTAAAATGCAACTGTAAATTGATACTTTATTTATAATTAAGTTTTAAAATTACAGATAATTTTACTAATATAAAAGTTAAATATTGTATTTCAATAAACAAAGGGAAAATAGTGCCTATAACAGCAACTATTTTCCCTTTATTATTAATAGACCTTTTCTACATTATATCCATCTTCATTTAAAGCCTTTATTATTTCACTTATATGCTCATGACCATTGGTTTCTACTGTTACTTCAAGCATAACATCTTTTAATCTATCAATAGCTTTGAATTGGTTATGTTCCAATTTTATTACATTAGCCTTTTTATTAGATAATATTTGAGATATTTTAAGTAACTGTCCTGGAGAATCTTGTAGTTTAACTGAGAAGCAGAATATTCTACCTCTAGATAACAATCCATTGTTTAACATTGATGCTATAGTTACTACATCTATATTTCCTCCACTTATTAGTGACACCACTTTCTTACCTTTGAAATCCAGCCTTTTCAAAGCCGCTAAAGACATTACTCCCGTCGCTTCTGCTACGAGTTTATGCTTTTCTAATAGTATAAATGCAGCCTCTATAAGTTCACAATCACTTACAGTAACAATTTCATCCACATATTTTTTTACAACTTCAAAAGTTTTATATCCAGGTTGCTTTACAGCCGCGCCATCAGCAATAGTATCAACTTTATCTGATGCAGTTAACACACCAGTATCAAAAGATACTTTCATAGCGTTTGCTCCTTCTGCTTGAACTCCTATAACTTTTATATTAGGATTAATAGATTTAGCAGCTACTGCTATGCCACTTATTAATCCACCGCCACCAATCGGTACTAAAATAGCATCTACATCTTTTAGCTCATCAATTATTTCAAGTGCTATAGTCCCCTGTCCAGCCATAACATCTACATCATCAAATGGATGTATAAAAGTATATCCATTTTCTTTTTCCAATCTCTTAGCTTCTTCATAAGCCTCATCATAAATTTGGCCTTTAAGCACCACATCTACCCCATAACTTCTAGTTGCTTGTACCTTTATTAAAGGAGTAGTTTCTGGCATAACAATAGTTGCCTTAATTCCAAGTTTATTTGCAGAGTAAGCAACTCCTTGAGCATGATTTCCTGCTGAAGATGCTATTAACCCTCTTTTTTTCTGATCATCACTTAATTTACTTATCTTGTTTAATGCTCCTCTTAATTTAAAAGCTCCAGTAATTTGAAGATTTTCAGGCTTTATATACACTTCATTACCATTTTCATTGCTAAATTCTGAACTATATATTAATTTTGTATTTATACATATATCCCTTATTCTTTCTCTTGCCTCTAATACATCATTTAAAGTAATGTAATTTGCTTCATTCTCTACTTCTAATACTGAACTCTCTTCCATAACAATATCCCTTCCTTATACTATTTTATTAATATTTCAATAATTATAAACAAAAAATCTTTCGTCCTTATAAGCACACATATTAAGTCATATGCTCATAAGGACGAAAGATTAAGCTTCCGCGGTACCACCTTTTTTGTAGTTACATCATAATAACTACCCCTTCAATCAGATCATTATGAGATGACTATCATAATTAATCTTAACCATATATCGCTGGTAACCGTCCTTATCTACTTAACAGAAGCCTTTCAATTTGGAAACTCCGGAGTGATCATTACATACCCATGCTAATATTAGCTTACACCAACCGCTAACTCTCTTTAAATAACAGATTGAATACTTTTTTCTCCATCTTAGTTTTAATTTTATAATCAGTTAATATGTTCTTAAGTATATTATTGTTTAATACAATTGTCAATACATTTTTTAACTCAAATTTTAATTTCACCCTAGCTATATCTATACTTCATTTAAATTCATTGTATATTCTTCTAATATCTATAAAAGTCAATTCACATTATGTATTTTAAGGCATATGAAAATAAATAACAAGTCAAAGATGCGACGTATATTTTGAAGTCAACAAGGAAATAGGTTCCTAAGATAGTGAGCTATCTTAGGGTTCTGTTGACGCGGTGGGATTCAAAATAGACTAGCATACTGACTAGTTATTTATTTCAATGTGCCTAAGTAATAATTCTTAGTTTTTATTAATATAATTTAAGGTATTAGTTTAAATTTATTAATTGTACAAGGAGTACTTATGTCTAAATTTTATTCTTATCCTATTAAATTTACACCGAAATATAAAGCTCTTATTTATTTAACTCAAATACCCATTATGTATATACTTCTAGTTTATCATCCTATAAAAAATCATATACTATTCGAAGCTGTTTTTTATTTAATTTTCATTTTATTTGCTCTAACCTTTGGTTGGTCAGACACATCATTATATTTGCAAAAGAATGATAAATCCTTAAAACAAATTCTAGTACTAGCCTTGCAATTATATTGCTTTCAAATAATAATATCTTCTGCAGTTATTTTACTTATGAAAAATTCAGACCCTCAAGGCATAAAAAATATGTCCTACTCATTTAATTATTACTTAAGCAATCATGTTGTACAAACAATAATCTTAGCCTTTAGCGAAGAATTTTTTAAGTTTACTATATTCATTGCAATTTTATCTTTAATAAATATGGATAACAAGTTTAATATATTTATATCCATTATATTTACATCCTTCATTTTTGGTGCTATGCATGCAATAAACTATAAACAAACTGCTATGATCCCTATAATGTTTAATACAATTCCATGTTTTATATATTTATTAAAATACAAAAGTCTCTATATTTTAATAGCTGCACACTTTATCTTTGATACTATTGCTTTTATATCTCATGTAGAGCCTCTAGGTCATGAAACTATACAGTTTGCAGCTTCTGCAATTTTAGTATTTATTATAGTGAACCAAGTTTTAATACCTAAGATAAAAAGAGTACTTGCTAAAAGTTAAGTTTTTATCTTTTAGCAAGTACTCTTTTTACATTCCTCATCATTCTATTATAATTTATACAATTTTGGGTATATAATCTTAATATACACTAATATTAAAATCAAAAGCATGAAAGAAGGCATTATATTTTATGAATATACAAGGTAAAAATATAATTTTAACAGGGGCTTCTTCTGGTATTGGTAAAGAGCTATTAAGAAAGTTAAAAAATTATGATGTTAAAATAATTGCTGTAGCACGAAATATTAGCCAAATACCTAATTATGGAGAAAGAGTTACATCATTATCCTGTGATTTATCAAAAAAAGAGGAAGTAGATAAACTTTTTGAATATGCCTTAAATCTTCTAGGTCATATAGATATATTTATAGCTAATGCCGGTTTTGCCTATTGCGAGGAAATTAAAGTGGCAAATTGGGAACATATAGAAGAAATATACAATACAAATGTTTTCTCACCTATATATTCTACTGAAAAGATGAAACTTGTAAATAAAGATAGAAAATATTATATGGTTATAACCTGTTCTGCAGTGAGTAAAGTACCTCTGCCTGGATATACTCTTTACTGTGCAACGAAAGCTTCTATAAATATGTTTGCTAAAACTTATAGATATGAAATGAAGAATAAAGGAAGATTGGCTTTAGTTTATCCTATTGCAACAAGGACAAAGTTTTTTAAAAGAGCTGGAGGAAATACGGCGCCAGTACCTTGGCCTGTTCAATCACCTAAAATAGTTGCTTCTAGTATAATACTCGGAATAAAACTTAATCTACGAAATATATATCCTTCAATTTTATTTCTTATTTCTAGTATCATAAATAGAGTAATTCCAATTTTATATCCTATTTATAGTAAACTTTTTTCAATAAGTTTCAATTTATGGCTTAAAAAAAATAACAAAAATCCAAGATGAATACATTGCATTATTAACACTAATTAAATATTTTACATTTCACCAAATATTATCTAAAATAGAATTATGTAAGCATAGCATAGCTCTCAAAGAAATATATTATGCTTACATAAAATAATCCAGAAATGTACTCCTGTTATCTCTGGCTTTAAAAAGACTATAAAATATTACAGCCACCAGTTATCAGATAAATTTATTTTTTACAAGGTACTATTTCTATCCAATATCCATCTGGATCAATTATAAAATATATTCCCATAGGCTTATTCTCGTAACATATACACCCCATTTTTTTATGATATTCATAAGCTTCATCAAAATTATCTACTTTTACAGCTAGATGAAATTCATTTTCTCCAAGATTATAAGGTTCTTTTCTATCCTTTAGGCAAGTTAACTCTAACTTATGGTTAGTTTCTTTATCTCCAAGAAAACTTAAAATAAAACTTCCATCTGGTGCATTATACCTTCTTATTTCTTCAAAACCCAGGGCCTCTTTATAGAAAGCAATGCTTTTCTCTAAATTTAAAACATTAAAATTATTGTGATCAAATACAAATTTCATTTTTATAACTCCTCTCTTATATATCGTCTACAAAGTATTATAATCTATTATAATACAATTCTTGAAATATTAAAAATCCTATTCTAATTCAGCTATATAGAACAAAATATAAATTTGTGCAATAATAAATATATACAATCTTATAAAATATTAATTAGTAAGTGAGGTATTTAATTTATGAAAAATAAAAATGTAAAAATTAATTATTTGTATAATAGTGGATTTACTGTAGAAACAGAAAATAATCTTTTAATATTTGATTACTATAAAGACTCTGTATCCAAGGGTGAAAAACGTATAGAAAATGGTGCTATAGGTGATATAGATTTAAAAACACCAAAACAGATTATAGTTTTTTCTTCTCATAGCCATTTTGACCATTTTAATCCCGTAATATTAAATTGGAAAGAATCAAGACCAGATATTCAATATATATTGAGTAGTGACATCAGTATAGATAAGAAAGATTCTCATATTAATATGATATCTGCTTATGAAGATTTGAATATAAAAGATATATATATTAAAGCTTTTGGTTCTACTGATATAGGCATTTCCTTTTTAGTAAAGATAGATGAAATAACTATATTTCATGCTGGTGATTTAAATTGGTGGTATTGGTTGGATGAAAACGAAGAATTTAATTCAAATATGGAAAAATCTTTTAAAGAAGAAATAAAAAAAATTAAGGGTAATTCTATAGATATAGCTTTTTTTCCCGTAGATTTGCGTCTTAAGGACTA
>NZ_BAEV01000011.1 GCF_000246895.1 Clostridium arbusti SL206
TAAAGCATTCTTTCACTGGTTATTTTTTAATATGATTTACTATATAAGTTTTGTTAATATTTTATTGCTTCTCGATATAAATTTAGCCATAGCTTCTCCATCAAGCTGTTTATGGCTCATCATAGCTAAATCATAGATATGTTCGCCTATTAATTTTATATCTTCTTTTTTACTTTCATCACTACTTTTTGACAATATAGCTTTAACTAGATTATTTTTTCTGTTAAGGACTAAAGTTTCATCATTTTGGAACATATTTGAAGTATCCATACCTTGGAACATACTGTTCATCTGCTGCATTCTTCTTGATTCCTCTGAAAGTAGTATTACTGCCGGAATATCCTCAGATTTTAGACTTTCCACATTTACTTTTACTTTATCATTACTTAAAATATTCTTAAATAGTCCCTCTAAAGTTTTAGTTTCTTCTTCTATTTCTTCTTTATTTTCATTGTCAGAATCCTTATCTTTAAGAGTATCAGATATATCAGAATCTATTCTGTTGAATTTAACTCCATTCTCCTTCATTTCAAGGAAATTTATAAAATGACTGTCTATTTTTGAATTTAAAATAATTGCCTCTAATCCATTTTCTTTAAACATTCTTATATATTGAGCTTGCTGTTTTTCATCATCTACATAGAATACTTTATTTTCATGCTTTTCTTTGTTAGCCTCTAAATATTCCTTTAGAGTCACATAATTTCCGTTAGTGTTCTTAAATATAATAATATCCTTTACTTTATCGTAAAAATCATCTTCTCTCATACAACCATATTTAATGAACATATTTATATCATTCCAGAAATTATTATAAGTTTCTCTTTCCTTCTTGTAAAGTTCTGTAAGCTTATCTGCTACTTTTTTACTTATATGCTTTGAGATCTTTGCTACATTTCTATCGTTCTGTAAGAAACTTCTTGAAACATTTAAAGGTAAATCTGCACAATCTATAACACCTTTTAAAAGCATTAAAAATTCTGGAATTACTTCTTTTATATTATCAGCTACAAAAACTTGATTATTAAATAGCTTAATTTGTCCCTCAATTGTATTCAATTCATGATCTAATTTTGGGAAATAAAGTATACCCTTTAAATTAAACGGATAGTCAACATTTAAATGTATCCAAAACAATGGATCTTTAAAATCATGGAATACCTTTTTATAAAACTCCTTATATTCCTCTTCTGTACATTCGCTAGGACTTTTCATCCATAATGGATGTATATCATTTAAAGGTTTATCATCCTCTTTATTTTCATCTTTATCTTTAGCTTTAGCATTTTCATTTTCTAAATATATTTCTGTAGGTAAAAATGCACAGTGTTTTTTGATTATTTCACGAAGCTTATACTCATCTGCAAATTCAGTACTCTCTTCATTTAAATGTAATACTATGGTAGTTCCTCGTTCAGTTTTATCAGAAGCTGACATCTCATACTCTGTACCACCACTACAAATCCATTTTACAGGCTCTGAACCTTCTTTATATGAAAGAGTATTTATTTCAACACTATCAGATACCATAAAAGCTGAATAAAATCCTAATCCAAAATGTCCTATTATCTGATTTGACTCATCCATTTTATCCTGATATTTTGCAATAAAATCTTCTGCCCCAGAAAAAGCTACTTGGTTTATGTATTTTTTCACTTCCTCATCAGTCATACCTATACCATTATCTATAAATTCAATAGTTTTTTTATCCTTATTAACTTTTACCTTAACAGAATATTTAGTATCGTCACTTACTTTAGCTTCTCCTATAGAGGACAATCTTTTTAACTTATTAACAGCATCACACCCATTGCTTATAAGTTCTCTTACAAAAATATCCCTATCTGAATATAACCATTTTTTTATTATAGGAAAAATATTTTGAGTATGAATTGAAATATTTCCTTTTTCTTGATTCACAAAAATCCCTCCTAATATTATTATATATAACAACTTAATCCTATGTTTTAAAATTTTTCATCATAGAATATTTTATTATTATATGAAAAATAAGTCAAGTTGCTTTATTGTTATATTATGTATATAACAATAAAAACATATTAATTGTATTTTAGAGGAAACTGCTTAGGCATGTGAAAATAAATAGTAAGTCAAAGATGCGACGAATATTTTGAAGTCTACAAGGAAACAGGTTCTGAGGATAGTGGGCTATCTGAGGGTTCTGCTGACGCAGTAGGATTAAAAATAGGCTAGCATACTGACTAGTTATTTATTTGAATATGCCTTAGTATGTTGAAAATTTTAGAGGGCTGTATAAAAATATACTTAATTGTATTTTTATACAGCCCTTTTTATTTATTAGAATGTGGGTTTACTGTCTAAATTATCACTTTCATCTCCATTAGGATTACTTCTTAAAAATTCTCTTCCATTTCTAGCTTTCCCAATGTTAACTCCATCTATATCTCCACTCTTTGTCATTGTAATAGCCTCTTCTATGGAATGAATACTTCCATTTTCAAGCATAACCTCTGTGATATCACCGTCTTTATTTTTCTTCACCTTAGATATTTTACCTTTATTACTCATGGTTATCCCTCCTGTATTATAATTAACAATAATTTGTTAATAGTATTATTTGAGATAACCATAATAAATATACCTATCTATATGTATATTTTAATAGGCCTAATTTAACAATTTATCATTTTATCATTTTTCATAATAATTTCATCTTTATTACATATTTTCTACTTCCTCAAGTGTAGGTAATGATGCTATTGCACCAAGTTTTGTGCAAACTATAGCCCCTACTTTGTTAGCAAATGTTACTATATTTTTTAGTTCGCCAAAGTCTTTGTAAAGCTCTTTTGAATTATTTAATAATGAAATCTTATAAAGTAAAGAACCTACAAAAGCATCTCCTGCACCAGTAGAATCAATGGATTTAATCTTAATACTTGGTACTATTTCTGTCTTCTCATCAGTACTAATCAAAGTACCATCTTTTCCCAAAGTTACTGCAACAATTTTATTTCCACCAGCTCTTAAAGCATCTACAGCTTCATACATATCCTCTTTACCAGTTATAATTTTTAATTCTTCATCACTAACTTTTATAAAATCTGCGAATTCAATACATTTCCTTGATATATTAACAAAATCCTCTATATTTCCAGCCCAAAGATTATCTCTAAAATTAGGATCAAAGGATACAAAAATCTCTCTCTTTTTAGCCTCTTGCATTATTCTTACATAGCTTTCTCTCATATCTCCACTAAGTAAAGCTGTTGCAGAGCCAAAGTGCATTACTTTATTTGAATATATTTTATCTAAATCTAATTCACTATATTTAAGGCATCCATCTGCCCCTCTATTAAATACAAAATCTCTTTCACCATTAGATTTAAGTGAAACAAATGCTAAAGTAGTTTTTTCAATTTTATCCATAAGTAGCATAGAGGTATCAACATTTAAAGTATCTAACGTATCTTTTAAAAATTTACCAAAAGGGTCATCTCCTACCTTACCAACAAAAGATGCCTTTCCCCCTAATCTGCAAATAGCAGCAGTAACGTTTGCAGGTGCTCCCCCCGCTTTTTTCTTAAAGTTTTCTCCTAGGTCTAGACTAGTATTTACATCTGAGCATATAAAATCAATTAATAATTCTCCTATACATAAAACATTATTCATATAAATTTTACCAAGATAAGCTTTAATATCTTGGCCTACACCTCCCTAATATTTTAATAATATAAAATGCCATGAAATTTAATTCTATGAATTAGATAGTATAAATAAAAAACTCAAACTAAAGTGAACTTCATAAATTCATTTTAATTTGAGTTCTACCTGCGTAACAGTTATACTTCCCATAAAGAATGTTAGCATTTTCATATATTTATGTCAATAAATTAAATATCTTTTTCATAATGTTTTTATAAATTATCATTATCCATAAAATTACTCCATAGTATTATTTCACTTGCTTTACCTATGATTTAATATAGCATACCAGTACAAGCTTTGTTACAATACCAATATAAATAAAGCCGAATCTCCATAAAGGAGTACGGGGGAAATCAATCTCTTGGGTGAATCTCATTAGACATATGAGTAGGGTACCTCAACCCGAACCCTTAAGCTAACCTCGAAGGCTAAGGAGGAAATTTTTTATGTTAAAATCAAACAAATTAAAGACGTTACTTTATACCTTTGGTATAACGCTAATGCTGGCTACGCCTGCGTATGCCAGCACTACTTACACTGTAAACCCCGGAGACTCGCTATTCAAAATAGGTAAACTATTTGGCACATCCTACACCACAATAATGAATGATAATAACTTGTCTAGCGATATTATATATCCTAATCAAGTATTTAAGGTTCATGCTGATACTTACACCGTTCAAAAAGGTGATAGCTTACTTTCAATATCCCAAAAATTCAATGTATCAATCAATTGGCTAAGAAAAGCAAATAATCAGTGGACAGACTTAATATATCCTAATCAAAAATTCAATGTACCTTCTACTGTAAAAACTGATACCAATACTTCAGTCTCTAATAAAAGTTCAAGTTCTAATGTAAAACCATTAGCAAAATCTAATACTACCTCTAAACAAACTACACAACAAACTTCTGCCAAGGTAGCTTACGCTCAAGCTGATGTAGATCTTTTAGCTAGACTTATTAACTCAGAAGCAGAAGGACAACCTTATAACGCTAAAGTAGCCGTTGGCGCTGTAGTACTTAACAGAATAAAAGATGCACGTTTCCCGAGCACAATAAGTGAAGTAATTTACCAGAAAGATGGATCTTATTATCAATTTACACCTGTTCTTAATGGTCATATAAATAAACCTGCAACTCAAGACTCTATTAATGCAGCTTATGATGCTTTAAAAGGCGAAGATCCAACTAAAGGAGCTGTTTATTATTTTGATGACAGTACCACTAATAAATGGCTTTGGTCAAAACCAGTAGCATTAAAAATAGATAGAATGATATTTACTTATTAAAAATGATAATTTTAAAGTCGTACAAGCCTTTATAGGTAAATGCGGCTTTATTTTTTATACTCATTCTATTCTACCTAATTTTTTTCATTACATTCCCCACTCTGTTAGGCATGTGAAAATAAATAGTAAGTCAAAGATGCGACGAATATTTTGAATTGAGCAAGGAAGCAGGTTCCGAAGATAGTATGGCTATCTAAGGGTTCTACTGACGCAGTAGGATTCAAAATAGGCTAGCATACTGATTAGTTATTTATTTGAATATGCCTTAATTAAATATTTAATATCCAATAATACTTAATAAGCATATATTATTATGGGATGATAAAGTAGTCAAACTAAAGGGGGGTAAAACAAGTGGAGAGAATATATAACCCAAAGGACTCAACTTGTGGATATTTACGAGGCAATGGAATTTATTGCAAAAAGAATAAGCTAATGGGGTATGTTTACGGAGCATATCTTTATAATTCTAATAGACAATTAGTAGGATATGTTGACGATGGTATTGTTTATAACTGTTATGGATACCCTGTTGGTTATGCTAGCCAGTCTGACTATACTGTTTATGATTCTAATCGTAGACACGTAGGCCACGTACACAGCACCTTTACTTCGTTAGTTGCTGCTGCTGGCTTATTACTTCTACTTGGCGGGATAATCGGCGGACGCAGAAGATATAATTATGGATATGGATATGGTTCCGGCTATAATAACTATGGTTACAATTATGGTTACAGTAACAATAGTGGTTTTTTCTGGTAGCCTTATAAGAATTTATTAAGTTTAAATGAAAGTTTGAAACATCTTTCTAGTTGGAATATTAGATTAATAAAAATTTTATTAAATCTCCATTTTTAATTTTTTATTCAACTGAGAAAGTTGTTTCATTACTTTCTTATATAATACTTTCACTTTTTGAATATTGTTTATAGTAATCTAAAGTTTCTTTAAGTCCTTCTAATATACTTTTTTCAGGTTTCCACCCAATAGCACTATTAATTTTATCATAGGTCATATAGCTATCCCTTATATCCCCTTCTCTTGAATCAGTATACACAGCTGTTACATCTTTATGTAAAATATGATTTATTGTACTTAGTAATTCATTAACGGTAATCTTAGAATTTGTACAAACATTAAATATTCCATGTATGTCAGATTCAATTGCCATTAAATAAGCCCTTGCCACATCTTTTACAAAAACAAAATCTCTTATTTGATATCCATCTCCATATATAAACGGTTTTTCATTATTCAATAGCTTTTCACAAAATATAGCTACTACGCCACCTTCTCCTGAATAATCCTGTCTTGGTCCATATACATTTGAACATCTTAAACTTACATAATCTATATTATAAAGCGATTTATAAACCTTTAAATAGTGTTCAACTGTATGTTTTGTAACTCCATAACCAGATAACATTTCAAGTGGATGGTCTTCATCTATTGGCAAATAAGATGGTTCACCAAAAATTGCTGCTGAAGCCGGATACAAAATCTTCTTTACATTGAATTTTCTAGATGTTTCTAATACATTTATGGTTCCAATAATATTTATACTTGCATCATTTATAGGATCAACTATAGAATTTGGTACACTTATTTGTGCTGCATTATGAATTACAAACTCTGGCTTCTCTTTTTCAAAAATCTTGGAAATATTTTCATCTCTTATATCCATCTCATAAAAAGTAGCTTTTGGATTTATATTTTTCTTCTTTCCATGAGTTAAATTATCAATGATGGAGACATTATAATCATTTTCAATTAATAAATCCACTATATGTGAACCTATAAATCCAGCTCCACCAGTTATTAATACATTCATTTTCTTCCTCCTCAAGTACCTCATTCAGGTATCTTCAAAGAATATATTATTTTTGGTTAAGTTTCAACCATTCCTCGTAAAGTATACCATATAAGTACATATCATACTTCTTACCGTCTCTTTGAACATACTCTCTAAAACAACCTTCTTTTACAAAACCAACTTTTTCATAAAGTCCGATGGCTGGTTTATTATAACTCAATACAGAAAGCTGAATTCTGTGTAAATTTAATTCATGAAAACCAAATTGTAAAATAAGCTGCATAGCCTCTGTTCCATATCCTTTACCTCTTATATCCGAGGCCCCTATGCCAATAGACAGAGTAGCAACTCTATTATTCCATGAAATACTATTTAAATCTATATATCCAATGAACTCATCATTCATTATACTTCTTATAGCAAACACATAATCATTACTGGATTTCTGCTTATCTTTAATCCAACTGCCAATATGCTCTTCACTATATGGATAGCTTGGAATTGTATCGAAAAGCCTTAGTGAATATGCATCATTATACCATTCATAAATTTTAGGTAAATCATCTTCATTTAACGAAGTTAATCTAACATTTTTTCCCTTCAACAAGCTGTTTATAAACAATTCATCATCTCCAAACCTAATAAATATTATATTTTTATATTAAGACATCTCAAGATAAATGACAAGTGTAAGTGAGTGTTATATATCTTACTAAAGTATGAACTTTGTAATACTTTCATTTGATTCTTATATTATCTATATCATATATAATCGTCTGAAATTCTTGAAACTATATAGTTATCTCTGTGATTAAACCCATTAGCTATTATTTCATTATATTTATATTCTTCACAAACTTTTTCTAATTAATTCCCCATAATAGTTTTATCTCCTAATAAGTTTGAATACTGTATGTTCTTAACAACTTTAGCAATACTCCTTTAAAATATAATGATTAAATCCTTAAAGGAGCATTGCCAAGCAATTATTATTTTCTATACAGTCAATCATCTTCTTCTGAAATTTCCCTTATATATTCACGAACTTTATGAAACCATCTCTTGTATAATTTTGGTCTTTTCTCCTTTACTATGTCCATAAAATAATCTAAAACTTCTAACTTTTCCAAACCCTTTGATAAATGTTTTGGAAAATCTCTGTCCTTAGAATAACATTTTTTAGGGTCTATAACCTTAACAGTGCCATCTGGTTGAACAAAAATATCCTTACATCGAATATCTCTTTTTCTAAATTTAAGTTTATCAAATTCCTCAAATAGTAGTATGATTTTTATGGCAAGTTCTCTGTTAAATCCATATTCCTTTATATAGTCTTTTAGGGATGTGCCTCCTACATAATCTCTTATCATATAATTTCCGCACCTGCCGTAGACTTTTGGAAAATATTTGTTTCCATTTACTTTACTTAAAATATAATATTCCCCTCTACAACTTTCCTCTGTAAAACACACCTTTATTACTTTACCATCAGGAAGTAAATATACAATCCCATTATGCCCTTTACCCAAAACCATACATTGCAAAAGATTTATATTAAAATTCTCTATATATTTTTTATAAGCGTTCTTTCTAGAATGCTTATTTTTATGTGTACTCAATTAAATGATCTCCAGAAACTTCCTTGTTTATCTATTATATCTTCAATGTCTTCAAACAATATATGGAATGTGGGAAATCCAGCTGCATAAGGGGCTATTTCATAAGGATAAAAATATATATTTAACATATTTTCAGAAATAAAAAATGGTTGATCTTTTTTTATACCTTTATACTGATCAAGCCATACATCTGAATCTGGACCTTGTGCCTTAATCTGTTTTTCAATAATACTGCTTAGTACTTTAACATAGTTGCTATTCTTTTTAAACAATTCTGATAGACTATATATTCTTCCATCTTTTAATCCCACATGAACATAGATTAGTGTAGGCATGCCATGGGCTGCTCCAAAAGGATAATTGTATCCAGATAATTCTAGAACTAATAAATCCTTTTTAAAATATTCTATAGAAAAATCTCCATAATAGTTATAGTCAAGTTCTTTTTTACTATCTATTTTCTTTACCTGTGCCAAGCTAGCAATTTTTTCATTTATATGTCTTTGTCTTTTTGTATCCTTAACACCTAAAACTTTAGGATAATATACCAAATAGTTTCTATTGGGATTATATTTAATTTCCTGCACCTTAAAGAATTCATTTAATTTAACATCACTGTTTTGTTGCCAAACTACTTCCCCAGATTTATTTAAATATGAAACTCTATTATCCACATTAGCTTTAATCAAGTTTTTTTCTAGATTAAGTGTTCCACTGCCTTTCACAATAGGTAAATTTGATACCTTTTTTCCTAACTTGTCAATAAAGAATGTGTTAGTATTATCATAAGCCGAAGCTAAATTATTTTCATAATTTGAAACTCCATAATAAACAAAGTCAGTAAGAACTCTGCCTTTGGTGTTTGCCAAGGCATATATTGAACCTTTGGTAGGATTATTTTTATCAATAGACTTTCCTACAGCCACCATGCCTTCGTTTAAAAGCTTTATATCATTATAAATTGGTTGTATTATATAGCTTCCTTCCCTATCAATCAAACCATATTTATTTTCAAAATCTGCAGATGCATTTACAATGGCTACATTGTCTTTAAAGTTTTCAACTGACCCAAATTTAGGCTCTATAATAACTTCCCCATTTTCATTTATATAGCCAAATTTTCCATCAAGCTTTTCCTTAAATAAAAGCAATCCATCACTTATATCTCCTACAAGTGGATAAGTAAATATCTTTAGAGTATTTCCATTAGGATCTATTATCTCATAATTTCCCTTTAGAACTTTAACCACTGCTTTACTATCTTTAAAATTATTTGCCACTTCATATTTTGAAGATATTACTACTTTTCCCAATCTATTTACGTATCCATATATCCATTGACCATTTGTATTTACTTCTACAAAGGTAGCTCTATTTTCTTGAAAATTACCAATATAATATTTATATTCAAATATCTTTTTACCTGTCTCTGAAAAAGCGTAGTATCCCTCCTTATTAGTGGCAATAGCTATGCCTTCGCTAAACTTTTCAATGTAATCATATTTGGGTTCTATAATAAACTTTCCATTTGAATCTATAACACCCATATCATTTTTAGATATTATAGCCAAACCATTATTTTGAAAATCCATTGCCGATTGAAAATCAGGTTTAATAATGAATTTTCCTTCACTATTAATGTATCCCCATTGAATACCATCTATAGTTCTAATAGAAGCTGGATAGATTTCCTTAGAGAAATAACCTATAATATTCCTTTTTCCCTCTGCTTTAGCTTTTAAAGCTAGAAATGCCGCTTTTGATGGATACTCCATATTTAAATTTAGTCCTTTATCTATTGATTTTAAGGCTTCTTTATCTTCTCCAGCTTTAATTTGTGCATCGGCTAAATAATACCAATAGAAGGCAGCATCTGGCATCTCTTTAACTTTCTTTTCATAGTACCTAACTACCATTTTGAAATAATCTTTATAAATATCCTTATCTACAAAAACCTTGTCACCGTCTATACCAAATACTTCTATTTTATAAGCCTCACCAGTATCATGCTGCCATATGGCAAAATCCTTTCTATTGCTGCCCTGTACCGAAAATATTTGTAAAATACTGTAATTCATATCTTTTACTATTCTCTTTAGTCCATAGGCCTTCCAAGTAAATATATTCAGTTCAGACCAAATTGATCCTATTTGCCATCCAACTACAATATCTTTCACACCACTATTGTCAAAATCTACATAGTCTAAATAGTTTATTCCCACCCCCTTACCTTTTATTGAAAATACACTACGCCATTGTCCATCATAATTTTTCAATACCATTAAGTAATAGTCATTTAATAGCTTGTAAGGTATTACCGCTTCTAAATTTCCATCTTTATCTAAGTCTGCTACTTTTATAGTAGAAACTTTTTGTGGATTAAGTGAAGTTATAAGTTCTGCCCCTTGAGGTAAAAATCTGATAAAATAATTTATATTTGTACTCTCATTATCTTGAAGCAATTAAATCCACTCCATTCTATATGCTTTCATATTTATTCTATGAAATATATACATAATTTGTGAATTAAAATTATCAATTTCATATTGACTACTAAATTCATATTATTAATAGTAGAAGTACATTTAAATATTACAGCTATTAATAAACTAGTATATATCCATATCTAAAATCACATTTTGCAATATTTATAGTATTTTATGCAATAATTTTTGCAAAACTTGTGTATATAATATTACTATATAAAAGTTATATAGATATTTGGAGGTTAAATATGAAAATAGTAGTACAAAAATTTGGTGGTACTTCTGTTTCCACCAAAGAAAGAAGATCATTAGTATTAGAAAAAATAATAGAAGCAAAGCAAAATGGCTATAGCCCCGTAGTAGTAGTATCAGCTATGGGTAGAAAGGGAGAACCCTACGCTACAGACACGCTTCTATCTCTTATAGATAATAGTTTTAAGGAAAATAATTTACAGGCAAGTGACTTGCTTATGGGCTGTGGTGAAATCATAAGTACTGTAATTATGAGTAATGAACTGAGTAGAAAGTCTATAGACTCAGTACCTCTACTTGGTGGACAGTCTGGAATAATTACAGATAATAACTTCAGTAATGCCTCAGTACTAAGAGTAGATACAAAAAGACTTTTAGCTATAATAAACCAAGGGAAAGTACCCATAGTTGCTGGATTTCAGGGATTAACTGAAGATGGATACATCACTACCTTAGGTAGAGGTGGCAGTGATGTTACTGCTTCTATCTTAGGTGCAGCATTAAATTGTAGCAAAATTGAGATATACACAGATGTAGATGGCATAATGACTGCAGATCCAAGAATTGTTAAAGATGCTTCGCTAATAAAAGAAATAAGTTATAATGAAGTTTTTCAACTTGCCGATCAAGGGGCAAAAGTAATTCATCCTAGAGCGGTACAAATTGCCGCAAAATCTAATATACCTTTAGTAATAAAAAATACTCTTAACCACTGTAGTGGAACTATAATAAATAAAGATGGTACTAATGAATATAAAGGTCTTATAACAGGAATAGCCAATATGAATAATAGAATTCAAATAAAAGTTTCAGTAGATGATAATAAAGGAAATGACAACTATTTTAACATTTTGAATATGCTTGCTGAAAATAAAATAAGTATAGATTTAATAAATGTCTTCCCAAAGAAAAAAATATTTACTATAAATAAAAATCAGTTTGATGAATTCATTTCAGTAATGAAGAATTTAAATATAAACTACACTCATGAAGACGATTGTAGTAAAATTGCACTTATAGGTAATGGAATGAAAGAAGTACCTGGCGTAATGGCAACTATACTAAAAACACTTACAAGAGAAGGTGTTGAAATTTTACAAACTGCTGATTCTAATACAACTATTTGGTGTCTTGTTAAAACAACCGCAGCAATTAAAACTATAAATGCCTTGCACAAGGAGTTTAAATTAGAGTACAAATGTAAATCTATAAACTAAACTTTAAACTGTAAATACATGTACTGTTTATTCTTATAATATAAACTAAAAATGGGTGTCTCACACTGTATTAGAGATCACCCGTTCTTCTTTGTAATTTTAGGCACATTCAAATAAATAACTAGTCAGTATGCTAGTCTATTTTGAATCCCACCACGTCAATAGAACCCTCAGATAGCTCACTATCTGAAGAACCTATTTCCTTGTAGGATTCAAAATATACGTCGCATCTTTGACTTACTATTTATTTTCATATGCCTTATAATCAATTGTTTTTCCCAAAATTTTCTTTATTAAATACAGTTTTATAAAATTAAAGTATAGCTGTTTAACATGATTTTATAATATACTAATTTATATTTATACCATAGAATATTTCTGTCATTTCTTTATCCAAGGCCTTCGTTATGTCATTCCTTTTTTCTTCATTTAAGCTTTTTTCTCTTACATCAAACAAGTAATTTTCTAGTTTTATATCCTTTAACTTCATCTTTGTATGAAATATATTAGATTGATATATATTCATATCAGTCAAAATATATTTATCTATAGTTCTATTAGCAATGAAATTCTGTATAGAATTTATTTTATGATCTATATAATGCTTTTGTCCATTTATATCTCTAGTAAATCCTCTAACTTTATAATCTATAGTAATAATATCTGAATCAAAACTATCAATTAAATAATCTAAAGCTTTAAGAGGTGAAATAGTGCCACAGGTTGCAACATCAATATCAACCCTAAAAGTACTAATACTATTTTGGGGATGGCTCTCTGGATACGTATGCACTGTAACATGACTCTTATCTAGATGCCCCACTAAATTTTCTCTTATCGGTGATATTATTCCCTTATTACAAGATGGATCAAGTACATATAAAGGTACTTCTTCTTCTGAAATCAGTAAAGTTACACTAGCACCTTGAGGTTCATAATCTTGCTTTGCAATATTTAATACACTGGCACCTATTATCTCTGTAACGTCCTTCAAAATACCTGTTAATCTTTCAGAATTATACTGTTCATCTACATATTCAATATACTTTTTTCTATCCTGGTCAGTTTCAGTATAACAGACATCATATATATTGAAGCTAAGTGATTTTGTTAAATTATTAAATCCATAGAGTTTTAATTTGTTGTTATCAACTGCCGACAATTTTCTCCACCTTTTCTCTTAAGACATAGGAAAATAAATAACTAGTCAATATAGTATTAACTTATTATTTATTTTCCTATGTCTAAATCTATTTTAAAATCAATCTAAATAAGTTATATGCATAATATTATCATATCTCTATCTACTAAAACAATATGAATTTTTATATTTTTAGTGCACATTAATCAAAAATATTTTTACTTATATTTATAGGTCAGAAAACTCTATTTCTATCTTTCTCATACTAATATCCTCTGGTTCAAAATTCTTTATATTTTCTTCATCAATAGTCTTACAAGGAAGTATTATATTAAACTTGCACCCATGATTTATATCACTCTCTAAAACAATCTTTCCATTGTGCATTTCAACTAAGGATTTAACTAACGAAAGACCTATCCCACTGCCTTCATTTTCTTTTAACATTCCATCTTTAACCTGGGTAAATCTGTCAAATATTTTTTCCTGCATATGTTTTGGTATACCAATTCCATTATCCTTTATTGATATAATTAATTTTTTTTTCTTTATACACATATAAACTTCTATATCCCCACCCTTTTGAGTAAACTTTATAGCGTTAGAAAGCAGATTTAATATTACCCTTTCAATCTTTTCCCAATCACAAGCCATTACTTTTTCTTCAATTTCCGTATCAAATATAATATTTATACCCCTATCTTCTGCAAAGGGTACAATGGAAAGAGTAGTATCTTCTATGAGCTTTACAATCTCAATATTGTGTAAATCTAATTCCATAAATCCCGCTTCAATCTTACTCATATCTATAAAATTATTTGAGAGTTTTATAAGTCTATAGCAATTTTGTTTCATGGTCTTAAGGTAATCTAATGTTCTATGTTTATTATCTAGCCTTTCTTTTGACAAGTTAAATTCAACTAGCTGAACACTACTAAATATAATATTTATAGGAGTTCTAAGCTCATGAGATATATTTGCTAAAAATTCAGCTTTTAACTTATCAAGTTCATTAGCCTTATTTATTATTTCTTCCTTATTTTTTACTTCTTCCTCAAGTACATTCATATGTTTGTTAAGATCCTTACGTTCATCTTCCATGGTAACTAATATAAGAATTAAAGAAGATGCCAAAGATTGAAGTACATAAAGAGCTAAATCCAAATTAGATGCATAGTTAATTACAAACATAATTAAAATCTGAAAAATCATTTGGGCTATGGGAAAAACAACACAACAAACTCCTAAAAACTTTCTACTTATGTTATTATTCTTACTTTTAAGCATAAGTATACCTATTACTACATAAATAGACATGATTAATACCTTATGAATGAAAACACTTCCCTGAGGAAAAAAATTTAGAGAATATATATCTACTATAACAATAATTAAAGCTGTACATTTATAGATTGGTTTTATAATAATATTTAAAAAATTGAGTAAAGCTAAAATTGCTATAAAATTTGCCATTAAAAAGAATAAAACTGTACTACTGCTAATAATATGATTGAATTGAATAATATTATTGAATATTGAGAAAATAACAGTAAATATGCCCAATATATGACTTACGGAAATTAAGTTTATATATTTTTTAGAATATATTGTATTAAAGGATATGCAGATAAGGGCTAAAGTTGCATAAATAAATAACATAATGAGAAAAAAAGTAATATCATGCATTCTAAACACTTCCAAAAATTATTTTTTCAACAAATTACATCAAAAATCATTATAAATACATTGTAACAGAATCCTCTAATACATTGTAACAAATTTTACAATTATTTAAATTAAAATATTTATATATAAGTCTATTAATCTTCTTCAACGGATATTTCTTCTATAACAAATTTATCAAAATCAATTTCATCTATGAAATGATTTTCATTAAATGTAGTTTTTCTTCTTCTATTGTATTCTTTTACATTAGGAGGCAACCAATAAGGTTTAGATATATCTAATTTATAACATAATTCTTTAATACACAATTTTAAATTATCTTGATAACTCCCATCTATATCAGAAACTGCTACTTCATTTTTTATAATTTTATTATTTTTTATAACTTTTCCCCATATTCTTATCATGTGATTCTCCTATCTAAAATTAAGTACCGTGTAATAAGTTACATTTAAATAAATAGTTAGTATGCTAGTATATTTTAAATACTACTGCGTCAACAGAACCCTCAGATAGCTCACTATCTTAGTCAACTGTTTCCTTGTATAATTCGTAATAGACTTCGCATCTTTGACTTAATATTTATTTTCATATGCCTTAAATTAACTTTTTAACTTATTTTATAATTTTAATTTTTACCTGTCAAATATATGTTAAAAGAAATTTTTATCCGATGTATAGTTATCCTCTATACTTTCACTTAGAGTATAAATAAAAAATAATCTATAAATATTCAATGAAATGTACTTAAACATTTCATTAAATATTTATAGATTATCTTCAAAATTCAAATTAAATAACGATGCAATTTAATCTAAGAATATTTTTTATATTTATTATGTTATTAAATTCCATACTAAATAGATTTTTATCTATTTATACATATATTCTCTTGTCAATGGTATATTGAATCCAGGCTTTTTAGGTGACTTACTTAAAAGCACTTGATATATTGATATAAGACCAGCTCTAAAGTTTAATGCACAACCTGTCATATATAATAGCCAAGCTCTATATGTTTTATCAGAAGTAAATCCTATTGCCTTATCTTTATTTTCCTGTAAATTTTTAACCCACTGAACTAAAGTTTTATAATAATGTTCTCTTAGGCATTCTACATCACAAATTTCGTAGTTTTCATCTTCCATTATGGATATTCCACCACTTATTGTATTTAATTCGCCACCTGGGAATATGTATTTTTCTATAAACTCACTTTCATCTTTACCTACTTGTGAATTTTTAGAATGAGTTATACCATGATTTAAGAATAGTCCATTCTCTTTTAAGAGCCTATGCATAGTACTAAAATAAACCGGCAAATTCTTTATTCCTACATGTTCAAACATTCCTATACTTACTATCTTATCGTATATGCCTTCACCTTCAACATCACGATAGTCTTTAAGTTCAACAAAACATTTTCCTTCAAGATTTTCATCTTTTATTCTCTGAGATACATATTTATACTGCTCTTCACTAATTGTTACTCCATGAGCTTCAACACCATAATGTTTTGCTGCCCAAGTAATCATAGTGCCCCATCCACAACCTATTTCAAGAAGTTTTTCACCAGGCTTAAGTCTTAATTTTTTACATATATGATCTACTTTATTTTCTTGAGCTGTAGTCAAATCATCTTCCTGATCCTTATAATAAGCACAAGAATATGTCATACTTGAACCTAAAAATAATCTATAAAAATCATTAGATATATCGTAATGATGGGATATATTTTCTTTATCTTTCTCTTTTGTATGTAAGCTTATACTTGGAAAAGAAGTTCCCTTTAATAATAGAGTAACCTTATCCTTATTTGATATTTCTATATCTTCAAACTGATCTTTTAAGGTCAAGGCCTCCATAATATTTCCTTCTATATCAAAAGTCTTATCCATATATGCTTCTGCAAAATTCATAGTTGTAGGATTGGCCAATATCTTTTTAAAGGTATTCTTATCATTGAACTTTAATACAAATTCTGGATTTTCTGTATAGTTAATAATTTCACCATTCCAAAATACTATATTGAAATTTTTCTTAGTTTGTTCAAAAATACGTCCAACTGCTTCAAGTAAATCTTTGTCTTTATTTTTCTTAGTATCAAAAGCCATTGTATCCCCTCCAAATATCAATACCAAAAAAATTTTTTACATGCTTAAAGCCTATAAAAAATTTTTTCAATATATTAATTATAATATTCCATTTTTTTTCATTCAAACGAGTATATTAAAAAAAAGCATAGTTGTAAACGTTTATTACTCTATAATTCTATGAAACAGTTCATTATTCTTCAATTTTTGCAATTTTTACTGCAACTTTAAATTACTATTGCAATTTTACATTTTTGTAAATATATATTTATTATTATAATACCTTTTAAACTAATCTTTCCAAATGTGCATCCATATTTGGATATTCATCCATAACTTTTAAATCAAAGGCAGCTTTTACAATGAAATCTGCAGTTTTCATTGTAGCTTCTGGATCTCTATATTGCCTTTGAGATTCCATTATTTCTCTTAACATCTTTCCATCTTCAGATAATAATTTCTTAACTGCATTATTTAAATTTCTATAATCCTTACATACTATTCCCAAATTATTTTCCTCTATATAATAAGAATTTTCACTTTCTTGACCTAAAAGTTCACCAGTAATTATTATTGGTAAATTTGAAGCAACAGCTTCCATTAGAACATTTGGGCTTCCACGGGTAATTAGTATGTCCACTTCTTCCATAAGTTTATTCACATTATTGACATATCCATAAACCTCTAGTCTTTTACCATACTTTTCACTAAGTTTATTTTCAAGTTTATTTTTCATAACAGAATTCTTTCCTGCAACTATTTTAACATTACAGTTAAAGTTTTCTAATAAAATTTCTGCAATGTTGCCAAGTTTACCTACCCCTTCTCCTCCACTCATAAGAAGAAAATTCAAAGCATTCTCGGCATCATTATTTATAATAAGATTTTTTCTATTCTTTTTATTATAAAATCTTGATCTTACAGGAAATTTATCAATTATCACTTTTAATTCATCCGCACCAAAATCAATACATCTTTTCTTAGCTTCTATTGTGGGAGCAATTATATAATCTGCCCTTTTGTCCACCCACAAGGGTGTTATACTTATTAAATCAGCTAGCAGTGTAATAAAAGGTATGTTGTATCCATTTTTATACAATATATTTAATACCGGTGCATTAAAATTAGGATGTATAGATAATATTAAATCTGGTTTCTCTTCATTTATAATTTTTAAGAATCCTTTTTCCATTGAAGTTTCAGTAAACTTAATCATAACTTCAGGTTTTCTTAATGAAATATTCCATACAGCTTTCCATATGACTCTTGCTCTTCTAGTTAAAAATCCATAGGACTTACTAAAAGTACTTAACAATATTCCATTTGTAGCAAAGCCTTCAATAACTTTTACATTTACATTAGGAATATTTTGAAACTGTTCTATTAGAGCCTCAGCAATACTTTTATGACCAGATCCAGTGTTATTTGAAGATATAATTAATATATTCACGATTTTGCCTCCTTATTTCATATAGAGATAACTAAAATCTTCAAAAATGTATTAGTATTAAGTAAAATTTTAAATTATATTATTTTAAGATTTGTAATAATTATAAATATATAATGATTTCAAAATAGATTAATTAAAACCTATTTTATACACCTTTATTATGCAATAACTAATATAGAAATGCAATAGTTCTATACTTCCAATACATCAAAATTTTATAACTATTACACTTATTTACATTTACCTTTGTGCTTTTTCACATCTGATTTTTTTACCCTTAATAGTCTTTTTCTTCAATGCCTCAAGTACTAAAGAACCTTTGCAATTTAGTATATCAATATAAGATAGATTATCTTGTATATCTATTATACCTATGTCCGCAGCTTCTACCCCATTTATATTAGAAATAGTACCAACTATATCTAAATTTCTTATTTTTTTCTTTTTACCGGCATTTATATATATCTTTGTTATGTCCTTATCTATTTCAAAACTTTTTTTCTTCTTTAACTTAGGTTTATTTTTAATTCTATCATAAAATAGTTTTTTACCTTCTTCTATATCTTTTATCTCAGGTAAAACCCCTTGTTCTATGGTTCTGCCAATATATTCTTCAATTTCACTCAAAAACCTGGCTTGATTAGGTGTTGCAAAACTTATAGCCTTTCCCGTGTTTTCTGCACGTCCTGTTCTTCCTATACGATGAACATAGCTTTCCTTTTCAAAGGGTATATCATAACTTATAACATGAGTAATATTATCTATATCAATTCCTCTAGCTGCTATATCTGTAGCAACTAAAAAGGTGAATTTCCCTCTTTTAAAATCTTCCATTACATTTAGTCTATCCTGTTGAAGCATTCCACCATGAATTAACCCGCAAGGAAATCCCTTTTCCTTTAACTGCGAGAATAGATTTTCTACAGTGTTTCTCGTACTACAAAATATTATACAACTATCAGGATTTTCACTATATATTACCTTTTCCAGCAAATCAAGCTTTTCTCTTCCCTCAACATAATAATAGTAGTCTTCTATTTTTTCAGTTATTGCCTTTTTAGATTTTATATTTATTACTTCTGGTTCCCTCATGTACTTATTGCAAAGTAATTGTATATTTTCTGACATAGTAGCTGAAAATAACATGGTCATTTTATTCTTTGGTAATTTATTGATTATATCTTTAACTTGATCTATAAATCCCATATTAAGCATCTCATCGGCTTCATCAATAACCAAATACTTTATCCTACTTAAGTCTATTGTTCCTCTCTCAATGTGATCCATCGTCCTTCCAGGAGTACCCACTACCACATGAACTCTTTGTTTTAATTCCTTAACTTGAGATGAAAAAATCTGCTTGCCAAAAACAGCTGCACATCTAACTTTTTTAAATCTTCCTATATTGGATATATCTTCCTTGATTTGAACGCATAATTCCCTAGTTGGTGTAAGTATCAATGCCTGAGGATAGCTATTTTCTATCTCTACCTTTTCACATATAGGTATGGCAAAAGCAGCAGTCTTTCCACTACCTGTTTGAGACTTTACTATTATATCTTTATTCTTCAAAACTAAGGGTATTACTTTTTCTTGAACTTCTGTAGGATTTTTATATCCAAGCTTATCTAAACATAATATAATCTCATTATCTATGTTAAATCCATTAAAATTTGCCATTATTACTTACCTCTTACTATATTTATTTTAGATATATTTAAATAAATAACTAGTTAGTATACATCACATCTTTAACTTGCTATTTACTTTGGAGCGTCTTATATATTTTTCTCTAATAAATACGGACCAGCTTTAATGCTGGTCCGTATTTATTAACTTTTACTGATTAAAATACTCATTATACTATAAATCATTATTGCCAATATTTCAATAATTTATTTGTTATTTATACTTGTTTTTGTTGTTTTGTAAGAACTTCATTCATACTTCCAGTTCTATATCCAAATAAATCTAAAGTTACATATTTAAATCCAATCTTTTTTAATTTGTCAGCAACCTTGTCCATTAATCCTAAATCAAAGAACTTTTCTCTTTCCTCCGGAGAAATCTCTATTCTAGCAATATCACCATGATGTCTAACTCTGACTTGACGGAATCCTAAATCTAGTAAAAATTGCTCTGAATCCTCTATCATTTTTAATTTATTAATGGTTATCTCACTTCCATAAGGTACTCTTGAAGATAAGCATGCAAAAGAAGGTTTATTCCAAGTCTTTAGTCCCATAACCTTTGATAATTCTCTTATATCCTTTTTAGATAATTTTGCTTCTTTTAATGGGCTAATTACCTGAAGCTCCTTAGCAGCTTCCATGCCAGGTCTATAATCTCTTGTATCATCCAAATTTGATCCATCTAAAACTTCATCCAAATTATTTTCTTTTGCAATTTCACCTATCTTTGTAAATAGTTCTCTTTTACAATAATAACATCTATTAGTAGGATTTTTTGAAAATCCTTCAATGTCAAGTTCTTCTGAAACTATTACAATATGCTTTACTCCTATTTCTTCAGTAAATTTTTTTGCTTCGTTAAATTCTCTTTCAGGATAAGTTGAAGACTTAGCTGTTACTGCAATAACTTTATCTCCAAGAACCTCTTTTGCAACCTTTAACAAAAAAGTACTATCAACTCCACCGGAATAAGCTACTGCCACACTCTTAAGTTTTTTTATATTACTCTTTAAAATATCTAGCTTAGAATCAATACTCATATTTATTCTCCTCACCACATAATAAAAATCAATAAAACATTATAAATTAATACTTACTTATTAAAATAATTTTATATATTCCTTTGTCAATTGTCAAGATTTCCAACTTCATCTAAATTTCCCGGGAAAATTGACAAAAACATATACAAAGTATACAATTATTAGAGTTTTTAGACAAATTAAAGATATAAAATATGATTTTAAGGAGAAAAAAATGACTACTTCATTTGAGGAATTAGGATTAAATATAGACTTAATAAACAGCCTCCAAAAACAGGATATAAATATCCCTACTGATATACAAACTAAGGTTATCCCTTTGGCCCTTGAAAATAAGGATATAATAGCACAATCTCAAACAGGTACTGGAAAGACTCTCGCTTACTTGCTTCCCGTATTTCAAAAAATAGATTCAAGTAAAAAGGAAATGCAATGCATTATCTTAGCACCTACCCATGAATTAGTAATGCAAATAGATAGAGAGATAGAACTGTTATCAGAAAACTGTGATAACACTATAACTTCTTGTACAATAATAGGCGATGTTAATATGTCACGACAAATTGAAAAGCTAAAGAAAAAACCACATATAATAGTAGGATCCACAGGACGTATTTTTGAACTCATTAAAAAGCGAAAAATAACGGCTCATACTATTAAAACTATTATTATTGATGAATGTGATAAATTATTAGATAAAAATAACATATCTAAAGTAAAAGATATTATAAAGACTACTATGAGAGATAGACAGCTTATGGCATTTTCTGCAAGTGTAAGTGATAGCACATTAAACTCTGCTTCACTATTAATGAAAGAACCTTCAATTATAAAGATAGAAAACGAAATACTTAATACTCACGTTAACCATATGTATTTTTTATCAGAACAAAGAGATAAATTTGAACTGCTTAGAAAAATAATAGCTTCTGAAGAACCTTCAAAATCTATTATATTTATAAATAAATCAGTAGAAATAGACTTTATAGTATCAAAACTTCAATATCATAATATAAGCTGTTATGGTTTATATGGAAATGCTAAAAAAGAAGAGAGAAAAAGAGCCCTAGAAGACTTTAGAAGTGGCAAAATTAAATTTTTAGTAGCTTCTGATATTGCAGCTAGAGGACTAGATATTAAAGATATAACTCACATATTTAACTTAGATTTACCTGAAGATCCAAAAGAATATCTTCACAGAGTTGGTAGAACAGGACGAATGAATACCTCAGGTACTACTATTTCAATTATAAGCAAGAATGATTTATCTACTATAAAAAAATATGAAAAGAATTTTAATCTAGATATTAAAGAGAAACATATATTTAAAGGTAAAATTATAGATAAAAACAAATAAATAATATAAGAAAAGGGGGTATTTCGCCCTTTTCTTATATTATTTACTTTATTGACTTTATGAATCTCTCTATTCTCTTCATAGCTTCTAATATATTATCCATGGATGAAGCGTAACACGCTCTAATAAAGCCCTCACCACATTCTCCAAAAGCATTTCCTGGTATAACCAATACCTTTTCTTTTTGTAAAAGTTCTTCACAGAATTTATCTGATGTCATTCCTGTAGATTGTATAGACGGAAACACATAAAATGCACCTAATGGTTCAAAACATTCTAGTCCCATCTTTTTAAAACTACTTACCATTACACGTCTTCTTCTGTTATATTCTCCAATCATTTCCTTAACAGAGTCTTCTCCATTTTTTAGAGCTTCAATAGCAGCATATTGCGCAGTAGTAGGAGAGCACATTATAGCATATTGATGAATTTTCTTCATAGCTCCTACTAAAATTTTATTTCCACAGACATACCCTAGTCTCCAGCCTGTCATTGCATAGGCCTTTGAGAAACCATTTATTACTATAGTTTTATCTCTTATTTCTGGAAAACTTGCTATAGATACATGTGTTTTTTCATAGGTTAGCTCTGAATATATCTCATCAGATATAACTATTATATCTTTATCCTTTAGTACTTCTACAATAGCCCTCAGCTCATCTCTTGTCATTGTAGCCCCAGTAGGATTGTTAGGAAAAGGTACTATTACAACTTTTGTTCTTGGTGTTATAGCTTCCTCTAGAAGCTGTGCAGTCAATTTAAATTCATCACAAGCCCTAAGATTTAATATCTTAGGAGTTGCCCCTGTAAAGGCCGTACATCCTTTATAAGCAACAAAACTTGGTTCTGGTATTATAACTTCATCTCCTGGACCTACTAATGCTCTTAATGCTATATCAATACCTTCACTTCCTCCAACGGTTACAATAATTTCATTGTCTGGATTATAATCTAATTCATATTTACGTTTTAAAGAATTAGCTATTCCCCTACGCAATTCCATGAAACCAGCATTTGAAGAATAATGAGTATGACCTTGCTCTAATGAATATATTCCGGATTCAACTACATTCCAAGGAGTAACAAAATCAGGTTCTCCTATTCCAAGAGATATAGCATCATCCATATCATTCACCATATCAAAATACTTTCTTATGCCTGAGGGTGGCATATTTCTTACATTATCCAGTATCATGTCTTTAAGCATCATATAAATAAGCCCTCCCTGTCATCCTTTGGTCTATCTCTAAAAATAGTTCCTTTATCCTTATATTTCTTAAGTACAAAATGAGTAGAAGTACTCAGAACATATTCCTGAACAGCTAATTTTTCTGCTACAAATAAAGCCACTTCTTTCATGGTTTTACCTTCTATTATAACTGTTAAGTCAAAGCCTCCAGACATCAAATAACAAGACTTAACTTCTGGAAACTTATATATTCTCTCAGCAACTTTGTCAAAGCCCTCGCCTCTTTGTGGTGTTATTCTAACCTCTATTAATGCTAATACTTCCTCTTTACTTGTCTTTTCCCAGTTAACCAGTGCAGGATACCCTACAATAACATTATCTTCCTCATATTTTTTGATAGCTTTTGTAACCTCATCTATAGTTTTTCCAGTCATTTGAGCTATTTCTTCTGCAGTATACTTACTGTTTTTTTCAAGAATCTCAAGAATCTCTTCCATAAAATTTCTCCCCTTAGTAAAAATTATATTTATATATAGAAATACTCCTTCATCCCATGTGAGGGACGAAGGAGTATTCGCGGTACCACCCTAATTAAAGTCTTCTTAGACTTTCTCTTTAGCAGAAAATAAATTCTTTCCCCAGTAACGCGAGGACACGTCTTTATCTATTATAGTAATTGGTTATGGTATCTTTAACTTGCTATTTCTTTTTGATACCTTACCAATTCCAATTTCTCAATAGGAAACTCCGAGGCTGCATTCCATAAGATCTATTGTTGAACTTTCACCTTACATCAACTCTCTTTGAATAAAATACTTATGTACTCTTCCCCATCACGGTCTTTATGGCTAATTTCATAATTAGTTTTCATCAATTATATCAAAAGAATCATTATTATTCAAGATTTTTAGAACTTATTTTTAGCATTAGGCACATTCAAATAAATAACTAGTCAGTATGCTGGTCTATTTTGAATCCTACTACGTCAACAGAACCCTCAGATAGCTCACTATCCTCAGAACCTGTTTCCTTGTAGACTTCAAAATATCCGTCGCATCTTTGACTTACTATTTATTTTCATATGCCTTATAAATAATTACCCTTTAATATAATATATTTATTTACAGTATATTATTTTTCTTCTTTCGGTGTATCCTTAGACTCTGTTTGATTCTTACTTGATTTTTTAAATTTAAATTTTGAAACTATTTCTGGTACCATATTAAGTATGCTGTCTAAATTACTTTTACCTGTTATAGGTAAAAGTGTAACCTTATCTCCTGTAATTGATATTACTGCATTTGGAGTAACCTTAGCTGCGGCACCAAGACCAGTTCCACTTTTAGATTGGCTTTTAGTCCCATCATTTCCTCCACCGGTTCCACATCCAAATGAAAGACTTATTATAGGTATTAACGTAGTTTCACCTACTACTATTGGTTCACCTACCACTGTTTCTGTCTTTAAAAATTTTTCAAGATTAGTAAACAAAGTATCTAGATTTTCTTTTAACGAAGTTTGATTCTCCATCTTATACCCTCCCCACAATACTTTAAATTATAACTATTATTTAAGCTTTTTTAATATTATATTTCTTAGTCATATTCAAAATATTCGTCGCATCCTTGACTTACTATTTATTTTCATATGCCTTAAGTCTTTATTTAATAACAATTTTATAGTTCTAAATCCTATTAATAAAAGATTAAATTTTCCCTTAATATCAATAAAAATTTCTAAAATAACTTCATTAAAGATAGGATTCATGTCTATTTCAGCTGATAAAAATCTTGATTTAATCATTGAAATTATAGCACTTATAACCCCTGTATTACAAGGATCTTCTAATCCATATATGCCTTTAATTTTAACCTTATTAGGTTTTACTATTAAAAGTATATATTTAAAATATTCAATTAAGGTTTCTACAGAATTTAAATTTAAGACCTTACTAAAATTCATTTTATTAAATACAGTCTTTGTGCCTATATTTTTTTTTACTTTCTTATGCTTTTTTAAATTGGAATAGATACAAAATATAATAAAATAAACTTTCATCTCAAAATTATCTGATGTCTTCAAACATGTAAATCTAAGTATTCCAAGCAACCACTTAATTTGAAACTTTACATTAATATTTTCCTTAATATCTCCCTTAAAAACATAGGTATATGGACTTACTAATAACATAAGTATTAAAGCTATAACTATAAATAATATAATTATTAAAATTTTTAAAGCTAAAATTATCCCTTCCATATTTTCTACCTGCTCTCAAAATACTAATCATAATCTTTTACAAAATTCCTATTCATTATAGTGAAGATGTCTATTATAAACTCCTCCTACATAATGATATCATTGATAAATAAAGCTAAAGATTCACTTAATCTTAACACTAATTATGTCAATGCAAATCTACTATAAATTAGGAATATATATCTGAAAACTCAATATTTATTCTTTCAGTATCAGTTTCATAAAAAGCTTTATTTTCAGCATTTTTTTCTACATGTTTAACTGGTAATTCTACAATAAAATTACTTCCTACGCCAACTTGACTCTCAATATGAATAGTTCCACCATGAAGTTCTACAAAGGATTTTACAAGAGACAAACCCAGTCCAGTGCCCTCTCTATTTCTACTAAGTGTCTTATCAACTTGTCCAAACCTTTCAAAAATCAACTTTTTCTTATCATCTGGTATTCCAATTCCCGTATCTTTAACAGAAATATAAACTTTGTCGTCTTCATCTACTACATTAACTAATATTTCTCCACCTGAATTTGTAAATTTCACTGCATTAGAAAGCAAATTTAACATGATTCTCTCAATTTTATCCCCATCAACAGCCATTACCTTTTCTTCTACATTAGTATCAAAAATAAGATTTATTCCCTTACTTTCTACATAATCTGATATAGATAAAGTTATATCTTCTATCATGGCTACAATATTGGAATTTTCTAATTGAAGCTTTAAAAATCCACTATCAGATTTAGTTAAATCTAATAAATTATTTATAAGTTTCAATAATCTATAACTATTTATCCTCATAATATCCACATAATAATTTCTCTTTATTACATTTCCGCACTGTTTCTCTTTATTATTATACAATTTTATCATCTGCAATGCAGAAAAAATAAGATTAAGTGGTGTTTTTAATTCATGAGATATATTTATAAAAAACTCTGTAATCATAGTATTAAATTCTCTAGATTCTTTCAAGAGTTTTGTATTTTTCTCTACATCTTTTTGTAATTCTTCTACTTCTTTTTCAGAAGTTATATTCCTTAAAATACTGAGTATAGTAGGTTTTCCCTCATATATAAAAAAAGAAGAGGTGTTTTCAATATTTATGATATTATTATTATTATTTAATAGTTTTTCTTCAAATACAAACTTAGGTAATTGTTCTCTATATATTTTACAAAATCCATCTTTAAGATTACTCCTCTCCTCCATAGGTAAGAGAGACATAATAGATTTACCAATAAGTTCCGAAGGACTATTAAAATCTAAAAGCTTTGCTGCACTTTCATTTACAAATATCAATTTATTATTACGATGTACTAAAATAGCCTCATAGCAGTTTTCAATAAGTAAATTATAACAGGATTTATTTTTTATTAACCCTTCTTCAATAAGGCTTCTTTGCTTATCCTTCTTTTCCAATTCACTACTTAAAAACTTTAATTGCACATCCTTATTTTCAATTCTTTTATCTTCTATTTCCTTATAATATCCTAATGGCCATGCCGTTAAAATAAAAACTCCAACTATAATTAAATCATTTTGGAAATAATAATTTATATCTCCATTTGATACATAAGTAAAATCAATTATTAAGATTATTACAGATGAAATAAACGCTGTAAGGAGACCCATTTTCTTTCCAAGTTGAAGTGTAGCTGATATGATTACAAGTAGAAAAAGACACTTTATTTGGTTAGAATAGGTGTTAGTTATAAGTATTAAGGCTGTATAGATAATAATAAGTATAGTATTTTCAATCATTCTTATTAATTTAATATACCTAACCTTATATACATTTGATGCCATATGCGAAAATAACCACCATAGAAATATACCTGAAAATAAAAGTAATCCCGTAGAATTTACCTTAAAAAAATCTTTATAGGTATCTCCAAATAAATTATTCTGGAATACCTTTTCATATATAACAATCACACAAAAAAATAATGATACTAATTTTACAATAGAAATCATCTCATTTATTTTCTTTTCACCATTTTGTTGCTGAATTTGTTTCATATCCTTCACACACCTATTTGTAAAATGAATAATATAAGGACCTTACGGTCCTTATATTATTTCTTTTGTAAACATTTTGGTTCTTTTGGTTGATAAAAACTATTATAACAAGCTGAAGCTGAAGTAGAAAAAGCCACACGTTTAAATAAAGACTTAGATACATCTTTTACAGTTCTTTTCAATTTATTTTTCATAGTTTTCACTCCCTTATAATATATTTTAAGATACTATCGACTTTGCTCATAATAATATGACCTGCAGTAGTAAGAGTAAAACACTGCCACAACAAAGCAAGGCATATGCACTGTGATAATTTTAATAAAATTAAATATTTATAATTAATATATAAAGCTATTAACACAATTGACATAATTGACATAATTGACATAGTTAATACAGATTTCCATTTTAGTTCTTTTCTGAATTCCATACTTAATATAGGCTTAGCTGGGCTATCTACAGGTGCTAACTTAAATATAGTATAATAGCAGAATAAAAGACTCGTTAATGTGATAAAAATAACTAAACTAAACCGTGAATATATGTAAACTTCATTTATAAAAATAGGACAAATAATAGCACTAAGAGTTCCAATTGCTATACATCTAGTTGGAGAATCTGAATGTACCCCACCTGAGTACTTTCTTAAAGTACAAGTAGTAAAATAGAAAACCAAAGCTTCTAAAAGTACACCAAATATTAGTGAAAATATTACTACCATTAACACACCAATTAATTTTAATATTAAAATTAATGCTCCATATTCTATTATCTCTCTTTCATCTTTGTCCATCTCTGAAGTATTGTATATATTAGCCACAATATTCTTAGATAACCTTTCAATGAAAAACATCTTTAAATCTCCTACAAATTCTATTTCTAATTATATAAATTATATAAACCATAATTGCAAACATAATCAAAGATGGTAAATTACATATAAATTTTAAATAAGAACTATTAAACTCATCTATCTTAAATACATTAATTAGTAAGATAGCATTCAACCATTCACATAAAGAAATTAAAATTACAGATATAAATATTGAAAAAATACTTACGTTAATCGGTATTTTAATAATATATAAAGCTATTACTATAAAAATCATCATGTTAATTATAGTATTCACTCCAAAACTAATGGGCAATAATCTTACTCCATATGTTATAAGAGCTATAATTAAACTAGCTATGATAAATCTACTTTTACATATCTTTTTATTAGCAAATAAATAAGCAATGACTACTATCAAAAACGACTCTGGAATAGTTCTAAAGAAAAACTCCAATGCTGATAATTTTAACATATAGCACATCCTTCCAAAATATCTTTGGAATCATTATATCATTTTATAATAAAAAATAAAATATATGTCAAAAACATATCTATTTAGTAAATTCATTGTTTTTCATAGAAATTTATAATATATCATGTGTAAAACAATAATATTATTGTGTAAATTTTATATTTAAAGTAATACTTTTATAAACCTTAACATATAAACTTGCTCCTAATAATATCCTTTAAATTATTATACCATGTTATAATAAAATAAAATATATGTCAAAAATATATTTATTAGTAAAGTATTTATTGTTTTATAAGATTTTATGATGTTGTATCTTGTAAAATTATAAGTATTTCTTATAAAATTGTAATAATAAGGAATATATATTGCTAATAATGTATATTTAGATATATTATTTAGATATTCGAAATTGAAGGAATTTATTATAAAACAATATTAGACAAATTAAAATTATTTTTTCAATATAAAGAATTTAAAATATTTTAAATAAAAAAAGTTCCTCTCATTTTATTTGTAGCAATAAGAAGAACTTTTTTTTATTTATAACTCAACTTTCGTATGACAAAAACACTAGCTTTTCCTTTATAAAAGCAGGTAATGTTGATATAAAATAGTCCAAAAACAAGTTAATTTGTTCTTTGGTCAAAGAAAGTTTTTCTTGTAATGCGTTTTTAAGTAATTCTAAAATAATTATAATAGATTCAAAAAATTGTATATCTTCAAGTTCATCACAACAATTAAAAAATAAGCCACCTATAGTACGTAAATCTTCATTGTTGCGACTTTGTGTAGATAGCGTAATATATCGAGTAAATACAATAGTAGTATGTGCAACCATTGATTCATAAGAACGTCCTTGAAATTGTTTTGCAAGATTAAAAAAAGATTTATTCATTTTGAAGAAAACTTCGATTCCCAACGTTTTCCGTATATTCTTATAATTTCTTCATCACTTAATGAAATATCTGTTGAAATTAGTGCTAACCAGTTTTTTGATTTATTTTTATCTTTAACAAAAACTATTTTTGCCTTTATAGGCGTAGCCTGCTGCGAGTCTTCACCTATTTCAACAATTATAGATGCTTTAACTTTAGCTTTTCCACGTTTTTTCTTTAGCGTAGCATATAAGGATTTTAGATTCAATTTTCTATTTTCATAAGTATAAAAAACTTTTGGCATAGCTTTAACCATAGCTATTGTGTGAAATTTAAGTTCTAAAATTCTTATTAAAGTTTTTGGATAAGTAAACCAACTATCAAATAAAACATAGATTCCAGGTATAGCATAAGCTGTCGCTTGTTTTATTAGATCAATCATTATAAGGGAATGTTCTTCATTTTTTTGCTTCTAAATACTGAAATCACAGGCTATCGCCGAAAAAATTCATGTGCGAAAGTTGAGTTTATAACTATCTATTAGTTACTTATTTTATATAAATTTACGTCTATTAACATCTAATCCTTAAAATAACCTTATCAATTATTTTTCTTATTCTTCATCATATATATCTAAAAATGAATATTTTTCTCCACCTTTTTCCCATCCTACAATAGAATCCAAGTTTACATTTTGTGCAGATTGAAAAATTGATTTATCTACATCGTTAAAATTCTTTTTCAATTCACTTATTAAATCTTTAATTTCTTTTCTCTTACTAGAGGTTTTTTGTGCTGCTACTATACATCCACAGTTCATAGTTGATAACCCATTATTACGTACAAACTTCTTAATATCATTTTCTTCAACATAGTACAGCGGTCTAATTAATTCCAAGCCCTCAAAATTCTTAGATTTTAGCTTTGGCTTCATAGTCTTAAAATTTCCAGAATACAATACATTTAACATAGTAGTCTCTATAACATCATTAAAGTGATGCCCTAGTGCCAGTTTATTACATCCAAGCTCTTTTGCTTTAGTATAAAGCGCCCCTCTACGCATTCTTGCACACATATAACAAGGATACTCTTTAGCTATATTCTCTACCACTTCAAAGATACCAGATTCAAAAAGATGTACAGGAATATTTAAATATTCGCAGTTATTAAGTAATAAATCTTTATTGCTTTTATGAAATCCAGGATCCATAGCAATAAATTCCAATTCGAAATTTATTTGAGGATGATATTTTAATTGCTGAAACATCTTAGCCATAAGTAAACTATCCTTACCACCTGAAACGGCCACTGCAATTTTGTCTCCCTCTTCTACTAATTTAAAATCTTTAATTGCCCTAATAAATTTTGTCCATAAATATTTTCTGTACTTTTTGACAATACTACGCTCTATTTCCTGCAGTGGCTTTCTTTCACATAATGGTATTACTAATTCGCAGCCACTTCCTCCGATACTATTCATTTTTACACCTCATTTAATTTATTTAAACTCACGTTTTTTAATTTTTATACTTTGGTTAACACCATTTATCCAATGAATAGTTCATAGACAATTCATATAAATCACAATATCAATACTATTTTAAGTATTAATGTTGTATTTTTCAACACTATTTTAAATAAATTTAAACTGAGTCACATCAAAGAGTCCTTGATCTGTAATTCTAATTTCAGGAATTACAGGCAGTGCTAAAAATGATAAGGTTATAAATGGATCTATATTCCTATTAATTCCAAGCTTTAAAGCTTCCTGAATCATATTATTTAAAGTTGTTTCTACATATTCTGCGTTTCTATCACTCATTAAACCGGCTATAGGAAGTGGTAATGTTCCTTTAACCTGACCCTTACTTACAACAGTATAACCTCCGTTTTCCCTTTTAAGTTCTTCAATAGCTATTATCATATCCTCATCATTGTCACCTATTACAATTAGATTATGTGAATCATGAGCTACAGTACTTGCAATAGCTCCATTTTTAATATTAAAATTACTTACTATACCAAGTCCTATATTACCAGTAGCCTTATGTCTTTCTATTACTGCAGCCTTTGAAAAAGTTTCATCTGCTACAAAATTACCTTTTGAAGTCTTTACTTTTTTACTTTCTTTTCTTGTAATAAGTTCATTTGGCATAAGCTTTATTACTGTGGTAACATCACTATTAAGTTTTATTTTTAAGTCTTCAGTTCCTATATCCTTTACTCTAACTGTATTAAATACATTATTATCATCTATATTTGAAATAATTTTAGTACATATTTTCTTGTCTTCATACACTATCTTTCCTCTATAAAGTACTTTATCAACATCAAAATTATCCAAGTCATCTAGTATTATCATATCTGCTGAATACCCTGGAGCCACAGCACCTAGTCTCTTTAATTTATAACACTGGGCTGCATTTATTGTAGCCATGCATATAGCATCAATTGCACTTACCCCGTACTTTATTGCCTTTTTAATATTATAACTTATATGACCATTGTGTCTTATATCATCTAAATGCTTATCATCAGTACAGAAAACGCATCTATCAAATCCCATATGATTTTTAATAAGACCCTGAACTAAACTTTTTAAATTTCTTGCTCCTGAACCTTCTCTTATTTGAATATACATTCCAAGTCTCAAACGTTCCAGTGCTTCTTCTATAGTAGAACATTCGTGATCTGTCATAATCCCTGCTGTTTTATAAGCGTTTAGTGCATCTCCTTTAAGATTTGGTGAATGTCCATCAATGATTTTATTGTCAAATAAGTCAATCTTCTTTAACATTTTTTCATTTCCATTAATAACAGAGGGATAATCCATTACCTCACCAAGCCCAAGAATCCTATCATTTGATAAAAATGGTTCAATTAGTTCTGCTGTTAAATCGGCTCCATTGTTTTCGAAAGGAGTACTCGGCACACTAGAAGGCATCATATAGTAAATATTTAGTGGTAACTCCTTAGACTGATTAAGCATAAAATTTATTCCGTTAATTCCACAAACATTAGCTATTTCATGGGGATCTGCTATAAGTGTTGTTGTTCCATGAGGTATTATAGCTTTAGCAAACTCTGGTGGAATAACCATAGTTGATTCTATATGCATATGACTATCTATTAAACCTGGACAAACATATTTTCCATTTACATCTATTTCAGTAACTCCTGAATAATCTCCTATTCCTACAATTTGATCTTTACAAATTGCTATGTCTCCCTTAATTATTTCCTTCGTAAATACATTAACTATATTTGCATTTTTTATAACTAAATCGGCCTTTTCTCTTTTCATAGCCATATTTATTCTTTCTTTTTTTAGCTCTACACTCATATATTATATTTAGTGAAGGTATGTATTATAATTACAAAACCCCCACTAAATTTCACCTCTTTTCGATTAATTTAAAAATCAGTGGGTAATAATCCACTCCACTGATTTTCTAACTTAGTAGAGTATAATTTTAGATAAAACTTATACTCTTATCAATTGATTTCTAAATCAGCATATATTTGTTCTCCATTTATATTTAAATCTAAAATTTTAACCCCAGAGAACTTATCTATAAGTAATTTATTTATCTCTACTATTACCCTTTTATTATGCACATAAACAAAATTTTCACTGTCGGTTTTATTAATGAATCCCATGAACATATTTATAATAGTATCATTTGAATTTAAGGTGAAATACAGTTTTCCATTTTCATACTTATTATATATGAGAATCACCTTTATTCCTGGCAAAAAACTACTTATACCAACAGTTATTTCAATTTGATTATCATTGATAACTTGAAGTTTTCTCACTCTCTTCTTATCATAGTCTGCATTTTTTTCAATTAAAGTTAGAACCTCAGAAATAGAAATATTTAAACGTGCCATATAATAAAACTCCCCATAAATTATTAAGGCATGTGAAAATAAATAACAAGTCAAAATAGACTAGTATACTGACTAGTTATTTATTTGAAGATGCCTAAGTCTTATAAATATAATAATCTTTATAGTATAATCATATGTTTTAGTTTTGCACTTTAAAATAAAATTTCTATAATTTTTTATACTATTTAGTTTCTACATTTTTAATCATATTAGTTATGATATTTTAAGGTTAACTATAATTAAACTATATATTTTGTAAAATCAGATTTTTAGGTAGTTTGATTTTTGGAAATATTTTTATTTGTCTTTATCACTACAATATTTTTCCATGCTCCCTTTCTAAATCTAATTATATATAAAATTCCTCTCACAAGCCAATCTATGTACATTCCAAGCCAAACTCCTATTAGACCTAATCCTAAAGGTATTCCCAGCACATATCCAAGTGTTATTCTAAATACCCACATACCTATAATTGATGTAATCATAGTATACTTGGCATCTCCTGCGCCTTTAAGTCCAGCAGGTAAAACAAAACTAATGGCCCAAATCGACATACCTAGTCCATTTATTATTAATACTCTTGTAGTTAAATTTATAATATCAAGATTCTGAGTGTATAGTGATGAAACTCCTCTAGCAAAAGGTATGGATACAAATCCTACTGCCATTAATGCAAGAGTAGAAATTTTTGTTATATATGCTAAACATTTTCCAGCCTCTTCACTCCTTCTCCTACCCATATACTGACCTACTAAAGCAGTGGCCGCTATACTTAGGGCATTACCTGGTATATTGAGCATATTAGTTATAGAAACACTTATTGCATTTGAGGCTATAGTCACTGTTCCTATGTCCACAATATATATTTGAGTGATTAATTTACCACAGTTAAAAAGTAGTGACTCTATACTTGCAGGAATTCCTATACCAAAAATAGGCCTTAATAATTCTTTATTAAACCTGAATGCCTTTAACTTAGTTAATTTTATTATCTTAGTTCCTCTCAGTAAAACTATTAATACTATTATAGCTCCAATTATTCTTGCAGTGGCAATAGCAAGTGCAGCCCCTTTTATCCCAAAACTTGGGGTATGTATATTAATAATACCATCATCAATATTTATCCCATATATAAGAATATACCCTAAAATTACATTTATAATATTCATAAAGATACTAATTTTCATTGGAGTTTTAGTATCTCCAGCACCTCTTAAAATTCCATTACAAATCAAATCTATAGCTATTAATGGATAAGTTAATAGTGTTATTCCAAGATAAATATAAGTATCATTTATTACAGTTTTATCCGCTGAACCAAAGAGAAGTGATATAAGTGAATTATGAAATATCCAGGTAATAAATGTTATGCAAACAGCTATTAATAATCCAGAATATAAAACCTGTTTTACAGATTCATTGGCCAATTTAGTATTTTTCTGTCCTATAAACTGAGCAACTACAACAGTTCCCCCTACAGCTAAAGCAGAAAAAAATGCAATAAATATATTATTTATTGAATCTACCATTCCAATAGCAGATACAGCTTCCTTACTTATGTGCCCTGCCATCATTGTATTAACCATACCTAGAGACATAACAAATAATTGTTCTGTAAATATAGGAATTGTCAAATTAAATACATCTTTTCTTATAAACCTCAATTTATAGCCATCTCTTTTCTTTAAATACATTTTAAAAATACACTTAAATTTATATTACATTATATAAATTTTATCTAATGCAACTTCAAAGAAATAACTGATCTATTTCTTCTTCTTATCTATTTCCACATGGCTAAAACTATTTATTAATAAAATAAGTGTCTTTTTTAGGATAAATCAAATCATTCTAAAATTCAATACATAAAATATATAAAAAAGTTGCAAGAAATTTGAAATGAATGAATATGATAGTAATAGTAGCTTTAATTGAAAGGGTGAGCTTTTTGAAAGTTATAATTATTGGTGGTGGCTGGGCTGGCTGTGCAGCAGCTATTGCAGCTAAAAGAGCAGGTGCTGAAGTAAGTTTATATGAAAGAACTGATTTATTATTGGGACTTGGAAATGTTGGAGGCATAATGAGAAACAACGGTAGGTATACCGCTGCAGAAGAACTTATAAATCTTGGTGCAGGAGATTTAATTCACATAACAGATAATAATGCTACACACAAAAACATTAACTTCCCTGCTCATGATCATGCATGGCTTTATGATGTAAATAAAATTGAACCAGAGGTGAAGAGACATTTAATTGATTTAGGAGTAGAAGTAAATACATTATCCAGGGCTTTAAACATAAAAAAAGAGAGAAATAAAATTAAAAGTATAAAATTTGAAGATGGCAGTTTCATAAATGGTGATGTATTTATAGATACAACAGGATCTACTGGTGGAATGAATAATTGTTATAAACACGGTAATGGCTGCGTAATGTGTATTTTAAGATGTCCTACTTTTGGAGGAAGAGTAAGTATTAGTGCCTTAGCTGGTGCAACAGACATAGTGTCAGAGAGAAGCGACGGGAGCATAGGAGCCTTTAGTGGTTCTTGCGAAGTATCAAAAGAAAGTTTATCCAAAGAAATAGTAGAACAGCTAGACACTAAAGGTGTAGTTATACTAAAAATTCCTGAGGAGGATATAAATGTTGAAAAATTAAAACTAAAAGTTTGTCAGCAATATGCCCTTGAACAATTTGCTGAAAATTTAATACTACTGGATACAGGACATATAAAACTTATGACACCTTTTTATCCACTTGATAAATTAAGAAAAATAAAGGGTCTAGAAAAAGTTAGATTTACAGATCCTTATTCTGGGGGCAGAGGTAATTCTATTAGATACTTAGCAGCAGCTCCAAGAACTAATGACCTAAAAGTTGTAGGTGTAGATAATTTATTTTGTGCTGGAGAAAAGGCAGGATTCTTTATAGGACATACTGAAGCTATGTGTACTGGTTCTTTAGCTGGTTATAATGCAGTTAGATATTTAGCTAATTTAGATCCTTTAATCTTACCTGATTCCACTACTATAGGGGATTTAATTTCCTATTCAAATTATAGAATGAATGTAGAAAATGGTAAAAAAATTAAATTTACTTTTTCTGGAGCCGAATATTTTAATAGAATGAAAAGAGTTGGTTTATATTCTACTAACAATACGGAAATCAAAACCAGAATAAAGAATTTAGGTCTTCAAAATATATATAGGAAAAAACTAATCTAATAGTTAAAAATATTATTCTTTATATGAGAAATTTAAAGTTCTAAATTCCTCATATAAAGAGTATTATCTAAATTATATTATTTTCATATAAAAATTTTCTATCTTCCATTATTTCTTCATAGTCACCATCTCTAATAATTGTATGATCCTTAGAAAATACAATTGCTCTTTTAAAAATTTGCTTTACATATTCAAAATCATGAGTAGAACATTTAACTTCATCTTCATTCATACCCATTTGCCTTGGTCCAAAAGCAATTTCATCATATACATTAGAACAAAATAATTGAACTTCTGAATTTTGAAACACAAAACTCAATCTTTTATGAAAAAGCTTATAATACATATATAATCAGCTATTTTAAATTTAAATTTCTTATAAATTTTATATTCACCAGTGAATCCTCTACACTCCATTGCACTATACATTTCTTCTGACATATCCTTTGACTTTATAAACATAGTACCTATAATACCTGAAAGTGCTAAATTCTTATTTTTACTTCTGCCAACAGCTCTAAGTTTTAAAGCATAAACCATATTCAAAGAAAATTCTCCTAAAACAATAATATGCTTCATGCTGGAGCAAACATTGGTATAAGTGGCGAACCTGATTTCTAAATATTAGACAAACTTACCAATCTAATATTTTCACTTTATCCGCTAATAAAGTGGTAGTATCACAGGATTCAACTACTAAGGTTAATACTCTCGTATTAAAATTCCATATATCTATTACCAGACTGCCTTTATAATTCAATTATCATTAATATTCTTACAAAGTCCAACAGAATTGTGAGTGTTACTCAACCCCTAAAATATATTTTAATCGCATAAGCCTTTCCTACTAGGTGTACTTATGCAGTTTATTATCTATTTTAAAGTTAATACTAAACTATTAGTCCTAATAATATTTTCCTATTTACTATCCAAAAATCAGGATTTTTCACCTCTTCTTTCTTTTTAATATTTCTATCTATTATCGACCACTTTTTCCATTCATGATAGTAATTAAATTTATATTTATACTTTTCATTTACATATTTATCTATCAATACTTGTGGTACACTTTCTTTATATTTATAACTTCTTCTTGCTATAACCATGGCTGCACCGTTATGTACAACCATACCATATTGATGGCAGTATTTATATAATCCTATTTTACTTGTATAAGCAGGATGTACTTTTAACAATTCTACTCCTTCTCTATAGCAGGCACTTTCCAGCATAGTTAGTAGCTTGGAATAAATAAAATTATTTTTAATTCTAGCAAATTTACTATTTACATCTTTATCATTTTTAAACTTTAAATTTTCAATAGATATACCACATTCATACACTTTAGCTATTTTTACAACTTGAGCAATTAATTCACCACATAGATTTTCTCTTCGATTACCTTTGGAATATAGTAACTCATGTTGTTTTAAATAAGTATGCCATTTATAATTACCCTTATTATCAATCATAGTTAAAGCAAAACCATCTGGATTTGTGTCTATACCTATAACTCCATTATGTCCAGTATATATAACATCTGTTTCAGGTAACTCAAAGGTTATATGACAATAATATTTATCATTCTTTTTTATAATTTCTACCTGATAAACTTCACCTGTTTGTAAATGATTTAAAAATAATTGTCTGTAATTAATACCATTAATTTTCTTTGATAGTTCCTGTGGTAAATATATAGGTACTTGTATTTTAACAGCTCTATTTGATTCAGTTTTCTCTAAAGTAGATATTTCTAAAAAAGTCATATTATCTTTTACAATAACTCTTAAATTAGGATTACCATTTTTAGTTTTATCTCCACGAGAATATATTCTATTATTTCTACAATCTTTCCATTCTTTATTAGTAATTAGTCCTTTACATCTTCTTAGAAACATTTCTTTTGTTCCAAACGTTACAGATGGAATGGTATTAGTAACAATAAAATTGTTCCAATAATCTAATTTTCTTTGTCTTTTAGCTAACTTACTTAATAAAGCATTTTTCTTTCTATCTGATAATTTTTTATTTTTATCAGATAGTATTTTTTCTATAGCTTTAACTTTTTTAGAATAATCATCATAATTCATTTTAATCAATTCTTTTTGTGATCGAATTGTTTGTCTTGCTGATTCCACAGCATCTTTCGCCTGTCTAATATTAAGATTATATTTCTTTGCTGCCATTTTTTCTAATTCAGATATTTTGATACCATTCAATATTTTTTTAAAAGAATATCTAATAACAGTACAAAATACTAACATAATATTATCAATTACAGATTTATTTATATCAGTTTCATTTATTAGAATTGCTTTCATTGTTATCTTCACTATTTTCATCTCTTTCATTAAGCTTTTAGTTTATCTTTATTATCTCCTCTTCTCAAAGTTTTAGTATTTACTCCAAATAATTTACTTGCTTTAGTTGTATCTATTCTTAGTAATGAGATGAAATATACTTTATCCAGCAATTTTATATAATTTTGTATAGCTTTATCCAATTATTCAGCAACTGTTGCTACCTCCAATTTGCCTGTTTTGCAAAGCAAATCATGTAGATTGTATAATAGGTCCTATTGGAATAATCTGTAGTGGTGGCATAGCTGGAGAAATTACCCCTATGCTTTCTGAATCCATATTTAATATGAATTGTATTAAATACATACTACCTTTAAAAAAACATGGCATATATATTCCCGGTACAAGACATCTGCAAATAAAAGAAATCATAGATGAGATCATACTAGATATAAAAAAAAGGGTCAATACATATTAAATGATTATTTAATATGTATTGACCCTTTTATTTTCATTTAATTTATAATTCATCAAATTTTATGAAAAATAAGTTTTTTTATAAATCTATATTTTGGTCTGAGTCATTCTCTTTATAACTCTATCCTTTCCCTCACATATTAGATTCAATTCTCCATCTTCGATTTTAGTCTTTAGAACTACAGTATGCCCCCATAATTCATATATATATTTTATTGTGGATTCAGCATAACCCATATTCAGTTCTCTTCCATCATATACATGTTCTAGTGTCAATGTCTTATCTTTTATGGACATATCCGTTATTCTAATAAGCGGAATCATTCCCATGCCACAAGAACTACATAATGTATTTCTTATATTTATCCACCCTTCATCATCTGGTACATCTTTTACAACATAGTTTTCATCTTGCTTTGCATATTCAAATAAATTAAGCTCATAACACAAGTCTTTTGTCAAATACCTTCTAATAAAAGATTCATCTCTTTCAAGCTTTCTAATTTCAAATATCTTTTCCTTGCCATACTTTTTATGCAGATATTCAAACATCTTGAATCCAATAAAGTAAGGATTTATAAAACCCATTCCCGGTGCTATAACATCATTATGACGCTTAATAAATTCTAAATACAATTTATCAGGAAGATTAAGTTTTTTTAAGATATTGTAATGCCAATAACTAGCCCAACCTTCATTCATAATCTTCGTTTCAATCTGTGGTATAAAATAAGCTGTTTCTTTTCGTACAACTTGAAGTACATTCTTTTCCCATTCATGAAGATTTCCATACCTTATAATAAAATATAACAGATCGTCTTCAGGTTCAAGCGGTATTTTACTTATATCTGGGACTTCATCCTTTTTATAAGGCTCTATTATGCTCCTATTTGTATTTTTATTTGCATATTCATGCATAATCCTACCTTTAAATTCTTCATCACTTATTCTCTTTTCTCCTACCACTCTTGAAGTCTGCAATTTTATAGCATGTGCTGCATCAAGTATCCTCTCCACATTTTCATATCCAATACTTGGATCCTTTATATAACTTCTTATCATATCTGCATCAGTTTTAAACATTTCAACTGTATAATCTGCTCTAGTACCCTCTGCAAAAAGTCTATTATTTTTAAAGAAATCATTGTGACCATATACATGAGCCATAGTGAGGATCTGTAAAAGCAATGTATTCTCTTGCATTAAATACGCCATACAAGGATCTGAGTTTATGACCATTTCATAGGGAAGACCACTTAAATTATAGCTATAAGTGGTACTATTTTTTTCATATGACTTTCCAAAACTCCAGTGAGGATATCTAGAAGGCATACCAAGATATGCCTCATAGGCAAGCATATCTTTGTACCCTATTATTTCAAACTCCTGCTCATAATAGTTAAGACCGATATCATTTACTATTTTTTCAATTCTATTATTCCAGTCTTCTAATCCTGCTACTGTATACTCCAAATGTATCACCCCACTTGTTCCTTTTTAAGCATATCTTTAAGTGCATTCCACAAATCATTTTTTTGTTTAATGGACACAGCTACAAAATTTTTATCACTTACCTCTTTAATAAGCTTATCTTTAATATTTGTAGAATAATATCCACTCATAATCTCTGCATATCCGAACATATTACATACTTCACAAAGTTTTTTTGATGCTGTTACCGCTCTATTATTATCTTCGGTCCAGTTATCACCATCACTAACATAGAAAGTATATATATTCCAATTATTAGGATTATACCTTTTCTCGATTATTTCCAAAGCCGTATTCAATCCACTGGATATATAAGTACCTCCTGATTCTACTTTATGGAAAAATTCAAATTCGTTTACCTCTCTTGCCACGGTAGAATGTGCCACAAATGCTATCTCTACATTAGAATATTTTGTTCTAATAAATTGAGATAGAATAAAGAAGAAAGAACGAGCTAAATATTTCTTTGTATTATCCATAGAACCTGAAACATCCATAACACATATAATTACTGCATTACATTCCTTTTTAAAGGTTTTCTTTATTCTATAATATCTTAAATCCTCATTTTTAAAAGGGAACCTTTCTATTTCTTCATCACTATCTTCTTCTCTTAATGCCCTTTTCTTTCCCTGTACCCTTTTTAATTTTTCAATAGTAGTTCTCTTCTTTGCCAATCTAGGATTAATACCATGTTTTTGATATCCTGCTTTTTTTGTTCCATTTTCGGTAAGTACATCTGCAAACTTCTTTTTATCCATCTCTGGTAATTCTAAATCATTCATGAGATAGGCCATAACATCTTCTAAAGTAATTTCTGTTTCGTAAATATCTTCGCCTTCATCATTACCTGCTCCTTTATTGCCCTTTCCCCCACTTTCAGACTTATCCTTTCCTACTACCTGGCCTCTTTTCTCACTTCCATCACCGCTGCCAACTCCAGGTGTATTTTTTCCATAAATAAATTGATATTCTTTAATACCTCTAATGGGTATCTTGATTTTTTTATCTTTAGTTTGACCTATTATACTCTCTTCAGATAATATATCGCCTAGATTATCCTTTATGGATTTTTCAACAAGCTGACGATGTCTTCTTCTATCTTCTACTGCTCTATCATGTCCTAAGGATGTTGAATTATGATCTCTGAATAATGCCATTATATCAATCCTTCCATAAATTGTTAGCAGCATATTTCAATACGACATCGCAGCAGTGATCGCAGTAACCATTTTCTTTCATCTGTTCTACCATAGCATTATATTTCTCATATTGTTCTTTATCTCTAACTCTTGATTTAGTTATTATTCTTGATAGATCTTTAACGGATGTTGTCAATTTTTTCTCTATAGCCTCTTTTAATGGCTCATAAGAAGTATAGTCAATTTTTCCACCATTTCTAACTACATAGAACATATAAGAAGTAACATCACTTCTGAATCCTTTAGCTGAATTCTCTGAAATTCCTATTTGTTCTTCTATAGATCTCATAAAGATTTCATCTGGTTGAAGCTCTTCGCCAGTAGATTTATCTTTAAGTTTTGTCTTATTTACATATGCTTCTGCATTATCTAAATAATTATTAAATAAGCTCTCTGCTTGCTCTCTAAAACTATTTATAAATGCCTTAGTAACTTCTTTCTCTAAAGTCTTATTGTACTCTTTTCTTATTGTATCCTGTATAAATCCTAAATACGTCTTCTTCTGATCTTCAGCTATATCAAGATCTTTAACTGACCTAACTATGCTTTCCATAATACTTAATGGGTTTATGCAAGGATGTTCTGAATCTGAAACTGAAAGAGCATTGTCTATAGCTTTTATTATAAATCTTGTAGATATACCATGCATACCTTCATCAAGTCCTGCCTCTTCCCTAAGCTCAGAAATATCAATTTTTTTAGTAGTTCCCTTTTCCACAATATCTTCACCGTTATATATTTTAAGTTTAGTAAGAGGATCTGCTTTATTGGAAGCTTTTAATCTACTCAATATTGCAAATTCAGCTGCTGTTTCTATTGTGTGTGGTGCTATATGAGCATCAAATTTACTCTTTTTAAGTATCTTTTTATATATCTTAACTTCTTCATTTAATTCTAGGCAATAAGGAACCTCAACTTTAACAATTCTGTCTAGTATAGCCTCATTTGTGTGATCTGATTTAAATCTATTCCATTCAGCTTCATTAGAATGGGCAAGAATTATACCATCAAAATATATCATTGATCCTTTTCCTGGAGAAGGAACTGATTTCTCTTGAGTAGCAGTTATAATAGTATGCAAATATTCAACATCATTTTTGAATACCTCTATAAATTCTACAAGTCCTCTATTACCAACATTGAATGCACCATTTAGAGAGAATATCCTAGGATCATCCTCTGAATACATATCCATCTTTGAAATATCTACAGATCCTGTAAGGATAGACGTATCTTGATTATTTGGATCTACTGGTGGTACAACACCTATACCTTTTCTTGATCTTATAGAGAAAGTACTGGTTTCTACAGGGAATTTTTCATATTGTCCATCATACTCATGTAATAATTTATATTTACATGCTGGGCATAAATCCCCTTCAATTTCCAATCCTAAAAGATCATTGAATTTTTTTCTAAGATGATTTGGTATTAAATGTAAAGGTTCTTCATGTAAAGGGCAACCCTTTAAGTGATAAATAGGTGGAGCAGATTCTAAAGACTTTTTAAGTGCATCTACTAAAGATGACTTTCCTGCTCCAACTGGACCTACTAAATACAGTACCTGTCTTGATTCTTCACCCCTCATAGCTGCTGAATAAAAATAATTTACTATTTTCATAACAACTTTATCTATACCAAAAAAATCATCTTTGAAGAAATTATACCTTTTCACAACATCATTTCCATATATCTTTCTTATCCTAGGGTTTTCTTCTGGTTTTAATACTTCAAAACCACCTTTCATAATTATGTCATATAATCTCTTATGTGCCAGTTGTGCTATATCTGGATTTTTCTTAATAATCTCAAGATAATCCAAAAATGTGCCCTCAAATTTTTTGTTACGCTTACTTTCCCTGTCATTTTTTATTAAATCCTTAAATTCCATACTGCACCCCCTGATACTAATTTATATTTAATTAAATATAGTCTTTTAATTACTTGTTTATAAAATATATATGTTAGCACTATCCCATAACATGATAAATAATTAAAAAAAACGTATTAGAATTTTTTCTAATACGTTTTTGGATTAATATTCTTCTATTACTTCTTCATTATTTTCCTTACTGGAATACAGCCTTATTGCAGTTATAATGGCACCTATAGCACACATAACTGCTGACCCTATAAACACATATCTCATACCATATATAAAAACATCATTTCTTCCTTCTACATAATTAACTACACGATACCCTATTTTATAACTCATTCTATTATATAAAATCAATGTAGACAAGGATACACCCAATACCATTCCTAAATTTCTAACAAGTGCATTTACACTACCTGCAATACCCAACTTATTTTTCGCCACAGTAGACATAACTAAGGAATTATTAGGTGATTGAAACATACCATTTCCAACAGTCATAATAGCTATAAACGCAGCTACAATAAGAAGACTTGAATTCTCATTTAAAGTAGCCATAAATACAAAACCTATACTCATGAGTATAAGTCCCAAAAATGTAAGGAATTCTGATCCTATTTTATCAGATAAATACCCACTTACCGGAGAGACCACAGCTAAAATCAATGGTGAAATCATCATAAATATTCCTGTTATTGCTGGAGATAATTTAAGTACATCCTGTAAATAGAAGGGTAGAATAATTGTTACTGCACTAATGGCAATAAAGGAAACAAATCCGCAAAAGATACTTAAAGAAAATAAATTATTTTTAAAAATATTTAATTCAAGAAGAGGTATTTTTACTACTTTCTCCATAATTATAAAAGATACCAATGATATAATAGCAATAATAAACCCAATAATAATTATAGGATGTTTGTATCCTATATTCTGTCCTTGAACCAGTGATCCAAATAATGATACTATACCAATTATAAACAATATTGATCCTCTAGCATCCAATTTTTCCTTTAATATATTATTTGCTCTAGGAAAAATCTTCATAGAAATAATAAAAGTCATTACACCTATAGGTACATTTATTAAAAATATATATTCCCAACTAAATGCCGAAACTATAATTCCTCCAATAGGAGGTCCCACCATAGTTCCTAATGCCACAAAAGTTCCAGATATACCAAGTGCCCTTCCTCTCTCATTAACTGGAAATACATGAGTTATAATTCCCTGACTATTAGACATAGTAGCTGCAGCCCCTACGCCTTGGATAATCCTTGCCAATACCAATACTAAAAGTGAATTTGTCATACCACATAAAAAGGATCCAATAGTAAATAGTGCAATACCAAATTTAAATATTTTTGTTTTCCCCTTAATATCACCTAATCTCCCAAATATGAGGATCATAGCAGATATAATAATAAGATAGCTTGTAATTACCCATTCAATAGATCCCATAGTAACATTTAATTTTTTTGACATAACAGGTAAAGCCACATTTACAATACTAGTATCCAGACAACACATAAATGTCATTAGAACAACTGTAAGTAAAATAAGCCACCTGTTTTTATTCAAACTTTTATTTTCCTTGTTCAAAACTAATCAATCCCCTCTTTGCATTTTTCCTTATACATCTTCAGAAAAATAACCAGTCCATATGCTAGTTTATTTCGCATATTTCACTTGTTATTTTCTATCACATGTCTTATGTTTCTTTGCATTCAACAGAACCTTATCTAAAAATTCAATACCAATCTGCATTTCTTCCTCACTACAACCCTCAACTAATATACCTATCCAATTATGAATTACCTTTATAATCTCTGGAATCATTTTTCTTCCGCTCTCTGTTAAAAATAGTTTATATGCTCTTACGTCCTCTTTATTTTCTTTCTTTTCTATATATCCAAGTTCTATAAGCTTCTTTACTGTTCTCGCAGACATAGCTTTATCAACATTTAGTTCTCTACTTATTTCATTTTGACTTATACCTTCATTTTCATTAAGTATGAGCAAATATGGATATATTCCTGTACTCAATTTAAACTTTTCCAGTCTTTTATCAATGTAACATTGAGTACTTCTATAAATCTTACCATTCAATTTAGTTAAAGATGTTATTTTATCATTCATCTATGAATTCCTCTCTCTTTATCTTCTAAAGTAATATTACTACCCTATTGTTGATTAGTCAACGATAAATATATTTTATAACACATCCACTATATTATCTCTACAATTTATTCCTTTAATATACATGTATCCCTGTTCTATTGAGACTACTGATGCCATACCATGCATTACTTTAAACTTATAAAAATAATCCTGCTGTTTGAAAACTAAGGATAGAACACAGGCAATTACTCCTCCATGAGTAACTACAAGTATCTTTCCATTTCCCATTCCATTACTAATACTATCAATAAAATCTTTTGTTCTATTAAAAAGATCCTTAAGGCTTTCCCCCTCTGGTATTCTATAGTTTAATACATCTTTTATCCAAGCTTTACTTTCCTCAGGATACTTATCACATATATTATCATAATTTAACCCCTCAAATATACCAAAATTTAGTTCTGACAACCTGTCATCTATTCTGTAGCTTTCAGTAATTAATCTTGTACTCTCAATAGCTCTTTTTAAAGGACTTGTATACACAGAATCAAATTCTATATTTTTTATATATTTCTCTATATTTTTTATTTCAGATATGCCCTTTTGTGACATTTTCACATCAGATACTCCACCATATACATGGTTTTCATTTAGTTCAGTACTACCGTGTCTTATAAATACTATATCCATCTCATCACCACAAGAAATGCTATAAGGGATACTATTTCACTCAGTTCACAATTAGCTCCGTATACATCTCCTGTAACTCCTCCAATCACTTTATAAGAATATTTCATAAAACATAATGAGAAAATAATTGCTGATAAAAAAGCTACCACAAAAGCATATTTCCCAATAAATACTCCAAATATAATTAATATCACTAGTGTAAAAACAAAGTATATTTTAGAATTCTTATTCATAAATATCTCTCCCATACCACCAGGCCTTGCAGATTTTCCAAAGGAAAATAACATTGTAATCATTGTTCTCCCAATAGCACAGGATAAAACTAGTGCTGGAACAGCCATCTGTACTGTCATGTTTTTTAATAAAACATATTTAAACATTATATCAAACACTATGGAAATGACTCCAAAGGCACCTACTCTACTATCTTTCATAATTTCAAGTATTTTTTCTCTAGGTCTTGAAGAAAAAAATCCATCTGTAGTATCAGAAAGACCATCTATATGAAGTCCACCCGTAACCAATACTAAAGATAATACTGCCCCTAAAGCTGCAATATCATTATTTAAAAAACTTAGCAAGTAATATATACCACCACTAATTCCACCTATAATCATGCCTATTATAGGGAAAAAAATTGGAGTTTTACTTAAATTATTTTTATTAAAGTCTATTCTTATATTTATGGGAAGTCTCGTTAAAAACTGAAGTCCAAGTATAAATGCTTTAAGCATATTATTTTATCCTCCTAGGTATGCCGCAAGTTACAAAATACACCTCTGTACAAAGCTTGGCAACTCTTTGATTTATTCTACCAATGATATCCCTATAAACCCTGGATATATGATTATCAGGTACTATAGAATATCCAACTTCATTTGTAACCATAACAAGTTCCCCATTTATAGCTTTAACTTTATCCATAAGAGCTTCTATTTCACTTAAGACTTTATTTTCTACCTCTTCTTGTTTTTCAAATGGAATCACCTTATAATCTTTAGTAATATCAAACATAATATTAGAAGTCATAACTGTGATACAATCTACAATATAACTTCTAATATCTCCAACCGCCTTATATATATCATAAGTATCCTCATAAGTAGTCCATTCATTAGGTCTTGATTTTCTATGTAATTCAATCCGTTGTCTCATCTCTTCATCATATATTTTTGATGTAGCTATATATGTAACTTCTTTAATCCCATCAAATATAGATTCTGCAAAGCTGCTTTTCCCACTTCTTGCTCCGCCAGTCACTAAAATTATTCTAGACATATATTCACCTCATATCAACTAAATAGTCTGTTTCCATTTTTAATTCCTCAAAGGTCTTCATATTGTTTATTATAGCCAAAGAAGCCTCTATTATATTAAAAGCAAGAGGACATCCTGAACCTTCTCCCAATCTCATATCCATATGTAAAAATGGTTTCATCTGAAGTTCTTCCATGATGTAAGTAGCTCCTGGTTCCATAGACAAATGAGATGGAAACATAAAATCTCTAGTATCCTTATTTAGTCTATATGCACAAAGAGCTGCCACAGATGCTATAAATCCATCTATAACAATAGGTACTCTATTTTTAGCTGCTCCTAAAAAGCATCCACACAGACCAGCAATATCAAATCCTCCAACCTTTGATAATACATCTATTACATCATCTTTATCTGGTATATTACAATCTATAGCTTGCTTTATAATCTCTTTCTTTTTTTCAAACATATTTTCTGTAAGTCCTGATCCCTTTCCACAGGTATACTCTAAATCTATATTTAAAAGTACACTTAATACTGCAGAACTGGTAGACGTATTCCCTATACCCATTTCTCCTGTACCAAAAATATCATAGCCCTTTTGCACCAAATCATCCACTATTTCTATACCCGTTTCTATAGCTCTTATAGCCTGTTCTCTGGTCATAGCTGGACCATTTTTCATATTTCTAGTTCCATAGGCTATCTTTTTGTTAATTATATCATCATTTTTAAAGTTATAATCTACACCTATATCAACAACAGTTATATCTGACTTTTCCTGCTCAGAAAGTACACAAACTCCAGAATTACCCTTTGTAAAATTTTCTGTAACTATAGCAGTTAAGTTTTTAGGACAAGAGCTAACTCCTTCTTCTGCTATTCCATTGTCAGCACACATTATAATTATATTTTTCTTTTTTATGCTGTTTTTAACATTTCCAGTTATTCCTGCTATTCTCCAAGCTATTTCTTCAAGGCCTCCTAAACTTCCAATAGGCTTTGCTAAAGCATCCAATCTCTTTTTAGCAAGAATAGTTTTATCATTATATAAAGGTTTAATATTTTCTAATGCTTTCGCTAATATTTTCATAGATCCTCCAAAAAAATTATATATTTCAAAATATACGTCACATCTTTGACTTGTTATTTATTTTCACATGCCTTATTCGATTATATCCATATTAATATTTTAATGTCAATAAAAACCTTCTTTTTCTCCTTTCCAACATATTTCCATATTAAAATCCTAAATATTATAGTATAATTAATTTATAAGAATAGATCAAAATTAGTGATAATTCATATAATATATTATATAATAATTAATATTAGTTAGTAAGTGATTGGAGATGAGATATATGAATATTAAATCTATTGCACCAAAGTACAAAGATTATATGATAGAATTAAGGCGACATTTTCACAAATATCCTGAACAAAGTTTACAAGAATTCGAGACCTCAAAAAAAATAAGAAGTGAGCTTGACAAACTTGGAATACCTTATAAAATATCAAGCAGTACAGGTACTGGTATACTTGCAACTATTGAAGGTGGTAAACCTGGAAAAACGATTGCTCTTCGTGCGGATATAGATGCCTTACCAATTACCGAATGTAACTTAATAGATTACAAATCAAAAAATCCAGGACTTATGCATGCCTGTGGTCATGATGGACACATGGCTTCATTACTGGGAGCTACTAGAATCCTTAAAGAAATTCAATCTGAATTAAGTGGAACAGTTAAACTCATATTTCAGCCTGGTGAAGAAGCTGGAAGTGGAGCTAAATCTTTAGTTACTGAAGGTTTTTTAGATGGAGTAGACAGCGTATTTGGTATACATTTAATTCCCGATATAGATTGTGGAAAAATATCTATTGAAGGTGGACCTAGAATGGCTTCCTCTGACAAGTTTAAGATAACTGTAAAAGGTAAGAGCGGACATGGTGCAAAACCAAATCAAGCTGTAGATGCTTTAGTTGTAGCATCAGCTATAGTCTTAAACTTACAGTCTATTGTAAGTAGAGAAGTAGATCCACTAGAGCCTCTAGTAGTAAGTGTTGGAACTCTTAATGCTGGTACTCAATACAATATTATAGCTGATACAGCTGTGTTAAAGGGTACTACTAGATGTTTCAATGAAAATATAAGAAAAAAAATACCTCATGCTTTAAAGAGAATAATAGAGAGCACAGCAAAATCTTATAAAGCTAGCGCAGAATTAGAATATAAATTCACTGTTCCGCCAGTAATAAATGACTATACCTTAGCACTAATCGGTAGACATGCTGTAGAAGAAATATTATCAAGAGATGCTATAGAAGATAAAATGACATTTTTAATATCAGAGGATTTTGCAGAGTATCTTCAAGAAGTTCCAGGTGTTTTTGCATTAGTTGGAGCAAGAAATCCTGAAAAAGATGCAATCTATTCCCTTCATAACGATAGATTTAATATTGATGAAGATTCTATGCAGATAGCAAGTAGTTTGTATGCTGAGTACGCTTATGAATATTTAGAAAATTCAAAATAATGTATAGTTCTAAAAAAATCTTAGCCTTGCTTTATTTGAATCCTAATGTGATTGAAAATTGCATGGCTAAGATATTTCTGGTATTTACTCTAATGTTATACGCAATTCACCTTCAATGTTTTGACCTTATTTAACTCTTATTAAGATTGAAGGTTTTAAGACTTCTAGAACTTTTAAACTCACTTCAATAATTATATATAAGTTTTTTCTTGTATTTTAAAAGTTCTGTATAGAAGTGTTTTATTTTTTGCTCATCTTTATCATTTATAATAACAAAGTCTTTTCCCATAATTATATATAAATAAGGCCCTTTACTTGATTCTAAGAAAAGAAATCCCTCTCCTAATCCCTGTACATTAAATTTACCTCGGTTAATATTTCCCATATCAACGCCATTAATCTTATTGAATTTAGGTATTGTATCTTTCAAATATACATCAGTTATAGCATTAGATTTATAGTACCTATCTGCTAATCCCGCTTTAATTTCAATCTCATTATCTAATATATTTAAATTTGTTTTGGCCATACGTTCTTCAAATAATAATATAGAAACAGGTGTAACTACTACAACAATAACTACAATAATCATTATCTTAGATAGAGTTGTTAATTTACTGTTATAATTCATTTTATTACCTTCTTAACATTAAACTTTTTCTATGTCCATGTTGTTAAATTGTTTAAAATACATATTATAATATACACCTTTTTTTACTATAAGCTCTTCATGATTTCCCTTTTCTATAATTTGGCCTCCATCTATTACCATAATAACATCTGCATTACGAATAGTACTCAATCTATGGGCTATAATAAAACTTGTTCTACCTTCCATTAACTTTAACATAGCTTCTTGTATTTTAAGTTCCGTCCTGGTATCCACATTACTTGTGGCCTCATCTAATATTAGTATATATGGATTTGACAATACTGCCCTTGCAATAGCTAAAAGTTGTCTTTGCCCTTGGCTCAGATTATTTCCACTTTCCGAAAGCAATGTATTGTATCCCTTAGGCAACCTTTTTATAAATACATCTGCATTTGCCACCATAGCTGCTTTTTCTATTTCTTCATCCGAAGCATTTAATTTGCCATACTTTATATTCTCCTTTATGGTACCAGCAAATAAATAGGTATCTTGTAGTACTATACCAAAACATTTTCTAAGACTATCTCTAGTATATTCTCTTATGTCTATACCATCAATACATATTTTACCACTAGAAGCATCATAAAATCTAGTGATTAAATTAACAATTGTAGTTTTTCCGGCTCCTGTAGGCCCTACTAAGGCAACACTTGCCCCTTCTTTAGCTTCAAAACTAATATTTTTAAGCACTGCTATATCTTTACGATACCCAAAACTAACATTGTCAAATAATACTTTTCCTTTAACTTGCTTTAATTCCCTAGCATTCTTAATATCTTCTACTTCGTTTTTCTGGTCCAATATATCAAATACTCTCTCAGCTCCTGCAATAGCAGATTGAAGGGTATTAAATACACTAGCTAAGTCGTTTAGTGGTCTTGAAAATTGTCTTGAGTAACTTAAAAAACTGGCTATAACACCTACCGTAATAATATTTTTCACTGCTAGAGTTCCCCCAACACCTGCAACTACAGCAAATCCAACGTTATTGATTACATTCATTATTGGCATTAAGTACCCAGACCATATTTGTGCTTTTAATCCAACTTTATATAGTTTATTGTTTATTTCATCAAATATTTCTATTTCTTTAGTTTCATGATTGAAAGCTTTTACTACATGAATTCCAGATATAGCTTCTTCAATATGACCATTTAACTTTCCAAGCTCCTTCTGTTGATCTTTAAATAAAACACTAGTATTTTTAGCTATAGTTCTTGTTAATAGAAATACTAGAGGCACAGTAACCATACTAGCTAAGGTTAAAATTGGACTAAGTATAATCATCATAATAAGTGAACCTAAAATTGTTATTGCACCAGACATTAACTGTGTAGTTGATTGAGCTATGGTACTGCTCACATTCTCTATATCATTAGATAGTCTACTCATAATATCTCCATGAGTATTTATATCAAAAAAAGATACAGGAAGCTTTTGAAGCTTTGCAAAAAGAGTTTTACGTATATTCATTACTATACGCTGCGCCGCTCCAGCCATAAACCACCCTTGAATAAAAGTCAATAGTGCATCTCCAAAATATGATATTACCAGTACTACAAGAATTATCTCCAATAATTTAAAATTAACTTTTCCACCAATTGACATGGAATCAATGGCTTTACCAATAAGATAAGGTGCCGATAGACTTATAACCGCATCTATAATTATTAATACAAATATAATTATCAACAGATTTCTTTCTTTACCAAAATATGTCCACAATCTTTTCAAAGTTTCTTTGAAGTTTTTCGGTTTTTCCACAGGTCCCATATTTCTTCTACCACCACGTCGTGGTCCCATACTAGGCATATTTATGGTTTTTCTTTCAATCTTATTATTCTCAGTCATTGGATATCATCTCCTCACCTAATTGAGATTTAAAAATATCCCTATATATATCACAATTTTGCATAAGTTCTTCATGGTTTCCCACTCCCTTTATCTCACCGTCATCCATAACAATTATTTTATCAGTTCCCATTACAGATGTAATACGTTGAGCAATTATTATATACGTGAGTTCACTAGTATATTTTTTTAATCTATTTTTTATGTTAGCCTCTGTAGTTACGTCTACTGCACTAGTAGAATCATCAAGTATAAGTATTTCAGGTTTTTTAATTAATGCACGTGCTATTGCAACACGTTGCTTTTGTCCACCTGAAAAATTAACACCACTTTGACCAATCCTTGTATCATATCTTTCTGGAAAAGTTGAAATAAATTCATCTGCTTGTGAAACTTCTGCCGCTTCTTTAACTTCTTCAAAAGAAGCATTTTCCCTTCCCCATTTTATATTTTCCATAACACTACCGGTAAATAATATAGTTTTCTGAGGCACTATAGCGATTTTTTTCATTAACTCATCTTTATTCATAGACTTTACATCTATACCATCTACCTTTACAGTTCCCGAAGTCACATCATAAAAACGTGGTATAAGATTAACTAAGCTAGTTTTTCCAGAACCGGTAGAACCTATAATTCCAATGGTTTCACCAGGCATACAAGTGAAATTTATATCCTTTAACACTGGTTTGTCCCCATCATTGTTATAAGAAAAATACACATGTTCAAAATCTATTCTTCCCATATATTTAAACTCATTTTTAGTATTTCTCTCATATTCTATAGTGTTCTTTTCCATAAGAACTTCACCTATACGTTCTGCTGAAGCCCTTGCTCTTACAGACATATTAAACACTACAGATATCATCATAATTGAAAAAAGTATTTGGGTCATATAATTTATAAATGCTATTATCTTTCCAACTTCCATATCTCCCATATTAACATGTATTGCCCCAATCCATAAAATTACTACTATGCCTAAATTCACAACTATGGCATTAGCAGGTGAAAATACTGCCATGATACGCATTGCTGTAATTGATAGCTTACCATATTCACTATTTACTCTTTTAAATCTAGTAGTTTCATAATTAAACCTGTTAAAAGCCTTAACCACTCTAACTCCAGATAAATATTCTCTCATAATACTATTAACATTGTCTAAAGCCCTTTGAACCTTAACAAAATACGGATATCCAATATTCATATTACAAAGTATTAATAATCCAACTATAGGTACTATTGCAACTAATACCACAGAAAGTCTAAGATTGAGTCTTACAGCCATAATAATACTACCAATACATAGAATAGGCGCTTTAACAAAAATTCTCATAAGACCATTTGCGAAATTTTGCAGTTGTGTTACGTCATTTGTAATTCTCGTTATAAGAGAGGCCTGTGAGAATTTATCAACATTATCTAGGGAGAAGTTTTGTATTTTTTTAAATATATCCGATCTTATGTTTGCTGAAAATTTTTGTGATACACTGCTAGACAAAAAATTTCGGCCACAAGCAGATAAAGCACCTAAGGCTGTAATCATAAGCATTATTGCTCCCATTTTTAGTACGTAATCCATTTGTCTATTTTTAACTCCAACATCAATTATCTTTGACATTATAGTAGGTTGAAGTAAATCACAACAAGCTTCTAGTATAAGAAACACTATTGCTAAAGAAAATCCTTTCCAATACTTGTCAACATATTTTTTTAATACTTTCATTTTATACACCTCTTTATCTGTGTGTTGAAGCAAGTTCTTAATTCAGGTGGGGATTCTTTTACCCCATCTGAATTTTAGAACTGCAAATGCATGGCTTACTTGGCGTTGAACTCCCCCTTGAAGAAAAGTAGAGAACCCAAATTTTAATTTGGTGTGAATCGCTTTCACAGAGTGCGTGGGAGACTTACACCAAGTTAGTCAGGTTAAAATAA
>NZ_BAEV01000010.1 GCF_000246895.1 Clostridium arbusti SL206
ACACGTATATTATTTGGATACAAATGAGAATGTATTAAATTTTCTTCTGAAATAAATAATTTTCTTGGTAAAATCAGTTCCCATTTCTCGAAAGAATATTGGAAATTAATATTTAATGTAAATAGTTTATAAATTTTATATTTAATTCCATATTCTTGACAAAATAATCATTTGACCTTAAAATTTAGTTAGGTGATATTATGAATAGAGAAGTAAGAATACCTATACAGAAAAGATCTATTGAAAAGAGAAAAAAAATTATCGATACTGCTAATAAGATATTTAATGATAGAGGTTATTTTAATACTAATACCGCAGAAATTGCAAAAGAAGCTGGTCTAGCCACTGGAAGTGTATATGCTTATTTTAAAGATAAAAAAGATATATTTTTAGAAGTTTCTGATATGTATGCTAGGTTAGTATACAATAATACAATTAAAAACTTAAATAAAATTAAAGAAAAGAAAGATTTAAAATTATTTGTAAAAACCATCATAAATTCAATAATTGAAAAGCATAAACTTTCACCAAGACTTCATAAAGAGATTACAATGCTAGCTTCTATGGACAGTGAAATTAAAGATTATTATGCTAAACAAGAACAACTTCTAATAAATAAATATCTTGAGAAACTTAAAGAATATAATTTAAACTACTCTCACTCAAAAGAAAAACTATTCTTGGTACATTCTTTAATCGAGGAAATGTGCCATGAAATCATATATAATGACAAGTCAAATTTAGATAAGAATATTTTAATTGGTGAATGTACTAAAGCTGTCCATAAAATATTAGAATGATACCTTTATATAAGACTATAGCTATCTTATTTACTATAATTAGCCATAGTCTTTTTCATATATTTTTATCATCATTATCAATTATCTTTCAACTCAATATAAGATGATCTATTTAAGTATTTACAAATAGCAATGATTAAAGATAGAATTGCAACAATACTTAATATAAAACAAATAGTTCTTCCTTTTTTCATAATAATCACTCCTCATACAATACAATAAGCTTTATATTTATATATATTATAACATAGTTAGAGTAATTTTATTATCTTCTATTACATAAAGCAATGCCTTTATATACGCATGGAAATTCCCCTCTATATGTAAATATCCACCTTCTACAAAAAACCTTTTAGTTTATTTAATTACTATTTCACTGCTATCCTCATTCTGTAACAAAAGTACACCTCAAATTCACTATCACGAAAGATATTCTTAATATTATTTTTAAAATCTATTAGATATGGATTAATTTCAGATATCTCATTTTTTATAATAGACTGAAGACCCCCTTGACTTAAAGCAAGATTAATAAACCTCGCTGCACTACAATTTTCACTATTTGAAAATACTATTTCTCTTACATATCTAAATTTATTACTATTTTTTATATTAGAAAGATGATTATCTTTACTCCATTTTATAAAACTATCCTTAATCTTTGTATTAGAAGACTCAATATTATTTACCTTTTCAAAGAGCTTCTTATATTCAAGTTCAGCTTCCCAATTACATACTGGAGGCCAATCGCAATCATAGACTGCAAAAACTCCACCTTTTTTAAGTATTCTTTCCACTTCCGGTATAGTAGTTTTCGGATTCATCCAGTGAAAAGATTGTGAGCAGGTTACAACATCCGCACACCCATCCTCTAATCCCGTATTATCTGAGAATCTAGAAATAAAGCTTATATTTTTTAATTTGCTCGACTCTTCTTTTGCAATTTTCATCATATCCTTACCTGGTTCTATTCCTATAATCTTGTCACTGGTATCACTCCAGGCTCTTGTAGACAAACCAGTTCCACAACCTATATCAACTACAAGTCTTGGTTTATAACCTAAATAATTTAATATTATTTCTTTAACTTTTTCTGGGCATGTAGGTCTCGCATTGTTATACACATCTGCGAATCCTAAAAACCTATCTGCATTGAGCTGAACATTTTCTTTCATAACATAACATCTCCTTTATATATTTCATATAACATACGTCACACCTATTGATTTTTATTACTTATCTACCATAATTTCATAAAATACATATTTTTTCAATGCTTATATTATTAACATTCTCAATAAATCTTATTTATTGAGAATTTATACTACCTCTAAGTTTATATACTAATTATATTAGTCATGTAAAAATCCTGCTATTATGTTCCTAATGATTACTTATATCTATCATTAGAAGTTTTTAGCAGGATTTTTATCATATATATATGAATTAAAAAAATAACTTTTAATCTTTTTTAACTATATCCGAACTTTTCTGTAGATGTTTATTGTTTGCTTTTCCCTTTTTTGTACCCTTCACCATCATAAAAATCATAAATCCCATCATTATAGGACAAATAAAGGGTGAAATAGTCAATATAACTGCATTAAGTCCTCCATTTAATTTTAGAAATGGAAGGGCTGCAACTAAAATAATTGGAATAGCACAGCAAAGAATCATATGAAGCACATGTTTTAAAGGTCTATGTGGTTTTTCTTGATTACTTTGATTATCATTTTTACTATCATGACAATTCATAGTCTACCTCCTGAAATTTTAATAAAAATCATCGATTAATTTAAATTTTTACCCCAACTTAATCTTAAAATTCTGTCTATCTGTAATCTTAGTTTTATAATAATTTTTATTTTCTTTTGTTTTCTAAGGGTTCATCCTTGCAACAACTATTCATATTTTTTTCAGAGTTAACCTCACTTGCTTCCTGATGGGAATGACTTCCACAGCATCCTCCTTTTCTAAACATCATAAATACCATTGCAAAAACAATTAAGAAATACCACCAGTTCTCAGCTAGAAATTTCAAATCAATCACCTCTCTTTATATTAAAAACACAAATACATTTATGCATATTAAAAGAAATGGCCAGTCATTATACTAATCTACACCTTTGACCTTTACTCATTTTCATGTTCCTTAATTTATTGTCTATATGTATTATATATATAAATTGTGTAGATAAGATGAAGAATTTAAAATCACAGCTTTTTACTAATTTTATCTCACTCTCCTAGCTGTTAAATAATCACTTCTGCCTAAAGGTGATATTTTAACAACATCTCCTGTATGTGGTGCATGTATATACATACCATTCCCTACATACATACCCATGTGATGTGGATTATCATAAGTTCCAAAGAAAACTAAATCTCCTGGCTTAAGCTGATCTCTTGACACTCCTACTCCATCTTTTATTTGATCATAGGTAGTTCTTCCAACTGATACACCAAATTTTTTATATACATATTGGGTAAATCCAGAACAATCAAAACCAGGACTTGGAGACGTACCTCCCCATACGTATGGTGTGCCTAAAAAGCTTGATGCATATGCTATAACTGAATCATTTGAAACAGATCCACTAGTACTTGCTGGTACTGAGCCTCCTCTATTTATACTAACATTTCTATTTGAATTGTTATTTGCCGTAATATTCTTAGATTTATTTGCTTCACTATTCTGATTATTCGAACTATTATTTTGACTTGCATTTGCAGCTGCCTGTTGCGCTGCTTGCTCAGCTACTTTAACAGCTGAAATTCTCTGCTTTATTTCATCAATTTTAGCCTTTGTAGACTCACTTAATTCAACTGCTGAGTTCTGCTGTGCTTTAGCCTCTGCAATAAGTGGCTGCTGCTGTGCTTTTTTATTATTTAAATCATTTAGTTTTTTCTCACTATCATTTCTTAAAGCAATTAATTTTTGTTTATCACTTGCAAATTTATCCTTTTTCTGCTGTACAGCTTGTCTTCTTTCACTTAAATTTGATATTATTTTGTCATTATATTCAACCACATTCCTTATTGTTTCTACTTTTGAAACAAAGTCACCCATTCCTTTAGAATCTAATAGAACGCTTACATATCCACTACTTCCATTAATATACATGGCTCTCATTCTCTTATTATAGAGTTCTTTTTCAGCCTTTATATCTTGTTCAGATCTCTCGATACTTTTTTGTGCATTGTTTATATCTGCCTCTGATTTACTTATTTTACTCTTAAAATTATCAATTTCAATCATGCTCTGCTGAATTTGGTCATCCAACATTTCTATATTCGCTTCTATATTACTAATCCTTTTTTGTGCTTCATTTAACGTATTTTTACTTTGATTATATTGATCCTGTGATGTATTTAATTGTTCATCTAACGCTGGAGCAGCTAAAGTTCTAACATTCATTGTAAGTACTATTCCCAAAGCCATAACAGCAGATAATATTCTTTTGTTCAAATTGTTATCCCCCTAAATTCATGTATTTAATACTAAATAAAATTTTGCTTATAACCTCCCTATATTAATTTCTAGGTTATTTTATCACATTAATATGTAGAACATATGAAGATTTGAATTAATAAAGACAAAAAATTACAAAACCCGATACTTTTATAATATAGAGCTTTGTAAGATATTAAATGAGTAATGATATTATTTTACTTATATAATTACTTATTTCAAACAAAAAAATCAAAGTAACATACCTAGCTTTTATACCATAATTGATATTAGTAAACCCACAATCACAGCCAAATGATATTTTAGTCCGACCTGACCAATGAGACCCATTGTTCTTCCTTTTGTATGAACATTTTTATCATAGGATAAAAAATTAGAAATTGATTTATATGGGAAAAATAAAATAACAGGTGCCAATACAACAATAGGATAAATATGTATTACCACTAAAACAACAGTTAATACAAGTAGTCCTATTACATTAAATATCCAAAGCTTCTCAGCATTTTTAATCCCAATAATTATAGGTAAAGTTTTCCTTCCAACTACTTTATCCTCTTCTAAATCACTTAAATTGTTAGATAATAATATGGTACCAATAAATATTACAGTAGGCACTGCTACTAGCACTGTATTCAAATTAAATACACCTGAATGAATATAAATCACCGTTGTAGTTATACCAATACCCATAGTTACTCCTGAAACGACTTCACCTATGGGTGTATATGAAATAGGTAAAGACCCAAAAGCATATAAGATTGAAACAATACCTCCCACAACAGCAACCAGTAAAATATAATAGCTTGTTTGGCTAGCTATAAAAATGCCAATTATAAAAGCAATCAATTCATATATAAATATAATAAACACTACTTGCTTCGGAGTAATCTCGCCACTTATTAAAGCTTTTTCATCGCCACTCTTCTCATTATCTGCTCCTCGTTTAAAATCAAAATAATCATTAATCATATTAGTGGAACTTTGAATCAACATCATAGCAAATATTAGTAATATAAAATATATAATATTAAATTTTTTAAAAGCATAAAATGAATAAATTGAACCTAAAATTACAGGAATAGTTCCTGCAACAAGAGTTTTTATATCCATAAGTTTTATTATTGACTTAAAACTCATATTCTTACCACTCCTCACTGAAGGGTCTATTCTTAATATAAAAATAGCTTTCTAGTAAAACATAACAACTAATCTTTATTTAATTTAATAATAACATTTGTAACAGTTAAATATGAAATTAACACCTTATTTTCATCAAGCATTTCTATGCTCCAAACATGAGATGTCTTTCCCTTATGCATAAGCTTTCCTTTTGCAATAATATAACCTTCTATTATTTTTGGTCTCATATGATTTGCAGTGATATTTTGACCTACTGCCATTTCATCTTCATCTATCTTTTTATTTGAAGCATAGCCTGCAATAGTTTCTCCAAATGCAATGGTTGCACCACCATGCAAATATCCAAAAGTTTGATCATGGAATTGGGTTAAATTCATTTTAGCCTCAAGTTCACTTTCATATACATGGACATATTCAATATTTAAACCTTTTATTAAGTTCATATACTATTCACCGCCTATTTTTTCGTAGTCAATTGTATAATTTTTTAATAAAGTTTCATCAATATCTACGCCTAAACCATAGCCTTTTGGTATTTTAATAATACCATTTTTAGCTATTATTTCCGGTTTAATTATATCTCTTTTAAAGTACCGGTTTGATGATGACAAATCTCCAGGAATATAAGTATCTTTTAAACTGGCTAAATGTACATGCAATATTTTAGAGATGCCACTTTCCACCATACTTCCTACCCAATACTCTATATTGCTTTCTCTGCATAATTCAATCATTTTCTTTACATAGTATAGTCCACCTACACGTCCTACTTTTATGTTTAATACTTTAAAAGCTTTAAGTTTAATGGCTGTTACTAAATCATTAATTGTTTGAATACTTTCATCCAAACATATAGAAGTTTGCAACTCTTTTTGAAGGCTTTGATATTCTAAAAAATCCACTGAATCCAGTGGTTCTTCAATACAAAGTAAGTTTAGTTTATCCAATTTCTTCAATTCATCAATTTGTTCAATCTTATAACTTTTGTTAGCATCTGCTAACAATTGAATATTAGTATATTTTTCTCTAATAGCCTTTAATTTTAAAACTCCATCTTCTGGTTTAATCTTTATTTTAAATCGAATATATCCTTCCTTCTTATAATGATCAATTTGTTTAATTAATTCCTGAACATCTTGATCCCCTAATACAATTCCTCCATATATATCATCATTAATTTCTTCATTAAATACAACATCCATAATGGATTGCTTTTCCCTTTTAGCATATAAATCCACCAAAGCATTTTCCAGTGCTGCAAGCGTCATTGGATAAGATGGCTTGATCCATTTATGAATATCAAATGGATGTTTAATATCTTTGTGTATTAGATTTGGAATATAATTATATATTAATACATACTTAGAATCTATTAATGTTTCATTAGTATAAAATGGTTCAGTAAATGCAACTACTTCACCATAACCTTTATTCTGAAGTTCATCAGTAATTTTAATTATAATTGTCTCACGGTGATCTATAGCAGTTTTTGATGTTTTAAACATAAAATTTAAAGGAATTTTCACATGAAAAAGTTCTATTTTATTAATCCGCATTTAATTAACCTCTTTTGAAGCAAGTTCTTAATTCAGGTGGGGATTCTTTTACCCCATCTGAATTTTAGAGCTGCAAATTCATGGCTTACTTGGCGTTGAACTCCCACTTTCACAGCGTGCAAGCAAAGTTTTGATTTTGTGTGGGGGCTGTACAGAATGCGTGGGAGACTTACGCCAAGTTAGTCAGGTTAAATTCTTTTTCAATATTTTTCCCGAAGCATTTCTAGGTAGTTTCTCTAGATAAATAATTTTTTTAGGTAATTTATATTTTGCTAATTTATTTGAAAGATATTCTAATATTTTTTGTCTATCCATTGAAGAAACCACATATAACACAGGAACTTGTCCCCATCTTTCATCCTTTTCTCCCACCACTGCGCATTCATATATTTTGGGATGTGCATATAAAATATTTTCAATCTCTTTTGGATATATATTCTCTCCACCGGAAATGATTATATTTTTGCGGCGATCAAGTATATATAAAAATCCATCCTCATCCATATAACCCACATCTTCCGAATTAAAATAATTAAAAACTTTTTTCTTTCCAACGTATCCGGCCATTAACATTGAACTTTTAATTACAATTTCACCTATACCTTTTTTATCGGTATTTTCAATGTGAATAACAACTTTCTCAAGTGGCACTCCCACAGAATCAATTTTTTCTGGATAATCTAATACAGAAAATGTTGTAACCTGACTTGTTGTTTCTGTCATTCCGTAGGTTTTATAAATTGGAATATTTTTTACTATACTTTTTTCAATCAATGGTTTAGGAATAAATTCACCACCTACCAATACTACACGTAAATTATGTTTCTCAATTCTATCCACAATTCTATTTAACATCGTTGGTACAATAGACAACATGTTTATTGTATTGCTCTCAATTAATTTTATAACTTCTTCTTGGTGAAACTTTTCTAATATGGTAACAGAAGTTCCATTGTATAAGCTTCGTATTAAAATGGATAGTCCACTAATATGATACATTGGTAACACCACAAGCCAATTATCCTCATCTGTTACTCCAAGACTTTTTTGAGATGCTTTTACATGGGAATAAAACTGTTTCCATCCTATGGGTACTGATTTAAATTCCCCTGTGGTAGCACTGGTATTCATAATAACTGCAATACTTTCTTCCTCAAAATTTTCAATTGATTTTATATCTTCCCTCTCACCTTTATACACTTTATCAAAAGATATAAATTTATTGTCACAAGAAAAAATAACTTTAATATTTAATGCTTTTAATTGTTTTGCTATTTCTTCATCTGTCAAACATGTATTAAGCATCAATACTTCTTTTTGTAAAAATTGAAATGCTAAAAAGAAAAGTGCCATATCAACTGAGTTATTTGAATAAATGGCAACTCTTTTCTCATTTTTTACATATGAAAATAGTTTTTTAGCCAAATCTACTACACTTTCATATACTTGTCTAAATGTTAGATCATTAATAAACTTTTTATAAGGTCTTTCAATACTATACTTTTTAAGCCAATTCATACTATCACCTTTATCAAATTCATTTCCACTATTTTTTACTCTTATCACATAGTTATATGTTTTATCTATAACTAACCTCGGTAACAGGAACTTTACGGAAATTTAGGAAATTGCTCAAAATCAGGATTTCGCTTTTCTTTAAAGGCATCCCGTCCTTCTTTTGCTTCCTCTGTGGTGTAAAATAATAATGTAGCATCTCCAGCTAATTGCTGTAAACCAGCCAATCCATCCGTATCTGCATTAAAGGATGCTTTTAAGAACCGTAAAGCAGTAGGTGAATGTTGTAAGATTTCTTTTGCCCATTGTATTGTTTCTTGTTCCAATTTATCAAAAGTCACCACTTTATTCACGAGTCCCATATCAAGTGCTTCATTAGCAGTGTATTGACGACATAAATACCAAATTTCACGTGCTTTTTTATGACCGACAATACGTGCCAAATACCCAGCCCCATATCCACCATCAAAGGAACCTACCTTAGGTCCTGTTTGTCCAAACTTAGCATTTTCAGAGGCAATTGTTAAATCACATACTATATGCAGTACATGTCCACCTCCAATTGCATAGCCATTTACCATTGCAATAACTGGCTTTGGAAGAATTCTAATCAAATGCTGTAAATCTAGAACATTTAGACGTGGTATATTATCATCCCCTACATAGCCACCATGACCACGTACCTTTTGATCTCCTCCAGAACAAAATGCTTCTTTATCCTGACCTTGTCCATGATTTGCACCTGTTAAAATAATTACACCTACGTTCTTATCTTCACGAGCTAGTGTAAAAGCATCAATTAATTCCATAATTGTTTTGGGACGAAATGCATTACGCAGCTCAGGACGATTGATTGTAATCTTTGCAATTCCATTATAGGTTTCATAAATAACATCTTCATAATTACGTTTTAATTCTCTCCAAGGAAATTTATTCATTTTGTGACCCCTTTCTAAATTTCAATATTTTATAATTTTTTATAGACTATTAATTATTATTACTGCATTAAAAACTGAATATATGATTTTTACTGTGAAAAATTCCTTATAAGAATTTACTTAAAACTTCAATAAAGGCATTAGGATCTTCAATATGAGTGTTATGTCCAACACCTTTTATTGTTTCATGTTTGATATTGGCATTGAATTTTTTAAAATTTTCACCTACATGCCTATATTTTTTATCATATTCTCCACTGATGTATAATAGAGGCATAGATAATTTACGTATATTACTTTTCATACATGGAAATTTTCCTTGCCCACTGCACATCAATGTATTTGAAAGTGCATAAGTTCTGTTAGATAAACGTCTTTTTCTTATTTCATCTGTAATAGACTTTGATAATTTCCTTTGTGATTCAAATATACTCAAATTTGACCAATAATCATCAAACCATTCTATTCCATCTTTCAGTATACTTTTCGCCAAGTTCAAATCCTTTCTCCGCCGTTTTAAGCGGTTTATGAACCCAGCTTCACCATAAGATGTACTTTCCAAAATCAGTTTGTCAATTTCATTTGAATAAGCTATTGCATAAGCTAAGGCAATTCTTCCACCCATAGAATAACCTAACATTGAATATTTTTTTAAGTTTAATTCATAAATAATCTTGTTTAGGTGTTTAATCATTACTTTCAAACTATAATATTTACGCGAGTATGGTTTATCACTTTTTCCATGTCCAATAAAATCTATCAATATCAATTGATATCCCTCTAATTTAAGTAAATTCCATGTACTTAAATTTTCAGAAAAACCATGTAAACAAATAATTGGTTTTCCTACACCTTTTATTTGAAAATAATATTTAATATTTTCAATTTCAATAATCATACTATCACCCTACAAGGTTGTATATTTATCACTCTTTTTATTTTCTCAAAACTTATTTTACAAAATACTTATAAAGATTTTATGAAGAAAGTAGCTTTTATTTATAATCTGCAATATAAATATATATCTTTCTCTATAATAAATTTCATTTTGTGTTTTATATTTTAATTTTTTAGCCATAATGAGAAGCAGTTAACCATTTAAAGTTTATATTCAATAAATATTTGATAATTATTTTATTAAAATCATCATATTTCCTACCTTTTTGAAACTATCCTACCGAAAAGTGGCTTCTTTTTTTTTGAAATTAATAGGTTTATACTAATACTCGTATCAATGTCACAAAGAAAAATTAATTTAAGGGGGAAATGTAAATGCAAAGATTTACTATACCAAGAGATGTTTATTTTGGAGATAATGCTATAGATCATCTAAAATCAATAAAGGGAACTAAGGCAATGCTTGTTATTGGTTCTGAAAGATTAATAAAGGATGGAACAGTTCCCAAAATACAAGAATTATTAAAAGAAGCTAATATTGAGACAACAGTCTTTTCAGGAGTTGAAAATGACCCTTCAGTTTCAACGGTTAAAAGAGGTGTTGAAGCTATGGAAAATTTCAATCCAGATTTAATAATAGGTATTGGCGGCGGTTCACCAATCGATGCTGCTAAAGCAATGTGGATATTTTATGAATATCCAGAGTTCACATTTGAAGAGGCTGCTAAGCCATTTAACTTACCGGAGTTAAGACAAAAAGCTAAATTTATAGCTATACCAACTACAAGTGGTACAAGTACAGAAGTTACTTCATTCTCAGTAATAACTGATAATGAAACAGGAGTTAAATATCCAATAGCTGACTATAATATAACTCCAGATGTTGCTATAGTTGATACTAATTTAGTTCAAAGTATGACAAAAACATTAGTTGCTAATACAGGAATGGATGCTTTAACTCATGCTTTTGAAGCTTATGTTTCAACAGTTAGAAATCCAATAACTGATGCATTGGCTATGAAATCAATAGAAATGACTGTTGATAATTTAATTAAATCCTTTAAAGAAGAAGAGAAAGCTAGAAAAGCTATGCATATATCCCAATGCTTAGCTGGTATGTCATTCTCTAATGCAATACTTGGAATAGTTCATTCAATGTCTCACAAGACAGGAAAAATATTCAATATTCCTCATGGTTGTGCAAATGCAATATACTTATCGTATGTTATACAGTTTAATGCAAAAAAAGCTGGAGCTACTTATGCTGATATAGCTAAGAGATTAGGGTTAAAGGGAAAAACAGTAGATGAATTAGTTCAATCATTAATTCAATTAGTTAAAGATTTTAGAGTTGCTATGAATATGCCTGCGACTTTAAAAGAATTTGGTTTGTCAGAAGAAGAATTTAAATCTAAATTAGATGAGATTTCTAAAAATGCGGTAGCTGATCCTTGTACAGGTACAAATCCAAGAGAAATATCTTTAGAAGAGATGAAGAAATTATTTGAAGCTACTTATTATGGAACAGAAGTTAATTTCTAAATTTATACAAAAGTTATAGCTGGTTAATAACTAACTATAACTTTAATTATTTATAGAATCAAATAGATTTTAAGAGGTGAAATTTGAGTGTTTATAATTATCTACAAAATACTTTCCCCATTTATCCATCGCTTCCAAAATAGGAATTAAATCTTCTGCCATTTTAGTAAGTGAATATTCAACCATAGGGGGTACTTCATGATAAACAGTTCTATTAACTAGTCCATTTTGTTCTAAATCTTTTAATTGTTGACTTAACATTTTTTGAGTTATTCCTGGAATTAACCTTTTGAATTCATTATATCTTATAACTTTATGTATGCTAAGATTCCAAATAATAAGAGCTTTCCATTTACCACTTAAAATTTCTAAAGTAACTTCAACTTCACATCTATAGGAACTACAACTAACTTTATTTAATCTATCTTTTGGCATAATGTCACTTCCTTGTATAAGATAATTTAGTTGTCTAGTTTATTGTAATCTATCCATCTCTATCAAGTGTATAAAAGTATAGTATAATTATATACAAAGGCGCTAACGAAAGCAAATAATGATATCTTGACCATAAGTTATAAAAGTACCTGCAAAAACCATATTTTTACGCTCTGACAAACTAGTTTTAGGGTCTGTAATAATAACACCACTAGAACTGTCCACACGAAATTCATTTAGAATCTCATTGATTGACTTTTGAAAAAACTCCATTTATTCTCCTCCATTCAATATTAATTATCTTTTTTCAGATAAAATATTTATGCACCTCCTCTAGTTTAATAGAAAATTTCATTATAAGAAAAGACTTTCAACACAATGGAACACTAATAGTGTCCTTGTGTTGAAAGCCTCACTGTGGCAAATGCCATGACAAAGCCAGGTTAAAAAACCAGTATGTTGACTTTATCTCCCTTACTGGTAGTTACTCCCTTTTAACAATATATAAATTATAACAAAAAAATAAATAAATGTAAATAGTTTGTATCAATTATATCTTTTATTATAAATACTAACATCTTTATAAAATCTACACATCTTTTTTGTATAGTTTAAATTGAAATTTATAAAATTAGAAAATTAATCTTAATATTCTATTCATAAAACTTTTAACATAAAAATTAATTGAATATAACATTATTCTCACACAAAATAACTATATTAAAAACTTTCAGGAGGTTTAAATTTGAGTATTAAAAAAGAAAAAATAAAAGTCTTTGACATGACATGTACATCCTGTGAATTAAGAGTAGAAAGAGTAGTTAAAAAATTAGATGGCGTAAAAAATGCTATGGCAAGCTTCAGCGATGAATCTCTAACTATAGAATATGATACAAAACTCTGCAATTCTGATAAGATTAAAGCTGCTATAAAGACAGCTGGCTACAGTATGAAAAGTTCAAATAACTACAAAATTGCAGGTATATTTGTAATCGTAGCTGCAATTATATTAATTGGGAATTCATCAGGTGGATTTGATATAACGTCTAAACTTAATGGTGCTACATATTTTGTTCTATTCATTGTTGGAATACTTACATCAATACATTGTGTTGGTATGTGTGGAGGAATAATGCTATCACAAAGTATGAATAGGGATAGCAAAAGTAAATTTGATTCTATTAAGCCTGCTATTCTATACAATGCCGGAAGAGTTCTATCCTATACAATAATTGGCGGATTAGTTGGTGCTCTGGGTTCAGTACTTTCTCTATCTATATCCATGAAAGCTGGACTTCAAATATTTGCTGGTATATTTATGATAATAATGGGATTTAATATGAGTGGTTATAGTATTTTTAGAAAGATCAATTTAAAGCTTCCATGGTCTGCTTGTTCAGTTAAGAAAAAACCCAAAACACCTTTTTTAGTTGGTGTTCTCAATGGACTTATGCCCTGTGGACCACTTCAGACAATGCAGCTGTATGCCCTAGGAACTGGAAGTGCTTTTAATGGTGCATTATCCATGTTTATATTTTCTCTTGGTACAATACCTCTAATGTTAACCTTTGGTGCATTATCAGGTGTATTAAGCAAAGGATATACAAAAACTCTATTAAAATTCAGCGGAATCCTAGTTGTAGTTTTAGGTATTGTAATGGGAACTAGGGGGCTGGCTTTAGCTGGTGTAAACGTACCGACTCCATCTACACTTACTACTAGTTTATCTAGTAATAAAACATCAGCATCTTCATCAGCTGCTAAGCCAATTATAGAAAATGGAGTTCAAGTAATTAAAATGACGGCGGATAATGCAGGATATACTCCAAATGGTCTATATGTTCAAAAAAACATGCCTGTTAAATGGATAATAGACGGTAAAGCATTGAATTCCTGCAATGGGCAAATCATTGTACCATCCTTAAATATTCAGAAAGATTTACAATCTGGTGAAAATATAATTGAATTTACACCAAAGGACAAAGATATAAGCTTCAGCTGTGGAATGGGTATGATTAGAGGTTTAATTAAAGTAGTTGATAATATTTCAACTGTAGATACCTCAAAACCTGATTCTTCAATACCAGCCCCATCCAGTGGAATGCCTGGTTGTAACATGAATGAGCCAGCTTCATCACCTGCTGCTCCTGAAAAACCAAGTATTTATGGAACAGATTTAAGTAAAATTGAAACTAGTCGATTTATCCACAAGGCTGTAGTTTCTGGAAATATACAAACTGCTTCACTTAAAGGCATAGGCTATGAGTTCGAACCATTAATCGTAGTTGTAACAAAAAATGTTAATACAACCTTAAACTTTGATTTAAATAGTTTTGATAATCCAAGCGGAACTTTTACAATTTCATCTGCAACTACAGGTAGTCCAGTTACTTCTTTTGAAGGTAAAAAAGGGATTATTAAAGTTGATACCTCTTTTAATGAAAATGACATATATCCAATCTCAAAGGATGGTAGTGTTATAGGTGCCGTAGTTGTGGTAGATGATCTGAAAAATGTAGATTTAGAAAAAATAAGAAAAGATTATATAGGTGGTTAAATTAACCACCTATTGTTCAATAAAATCAAGCTATTAAATTCACATAATAGCCTGATTGCATTGAATAAACTAATTCCATCATATCCTTTAGTTGTACAATGTACTTTATAACCTTTTTTTCGAAATAAGCTTTAATTATCTCTGATACTTTTTCTTCAATATTGATTGGGATGGCTTTTACTGCTGGTCGTACTTCCTGCGCAGGTCCTATATTATCATCTCTTAAAATTATGCATTTTCAAAACGCAGCATCTTCCAAATCATGTAGGATACTCCCCATGATACAATAAATAAGCCTACTAGTAAATATCCAATTCCACCGAACTCAAGATTTTGTATCCATTTCCAAATTCCACTATCCAAGCCCAATTTAGGTGTTAATATTTGAGCTAATTCAATAAACCCTATACATAATGCTGCTACAATAGACAATCCAGTAACCGATAAATTATAATAAATTTTACGTAAAGGTGTTGAAAATGCCCAATTATACGCAGTAGTCATAAATACTCCATCGGCAGTATCCATTAAGCTCATTCCTGCAGCAAAAATAATAGGTAAAGATATTATCATGGAAAATGGAACAGCTTGGATAGCTGCATTTGCTGAAATAGCTAGAAGTGCTACTTCAGAAGCAGTATCGAATCCTAAACCAAATAGAAAACCAAGTGGATATACATGCCAACTCTTATTAATGAAGCGATATAATGATCCGAAAAAACGTGAAACAAATCCGCGTTGTAATAAAAGCTGATTCATATGTTCTTCATTAACTTCCCCCTTATGTACTCCAATAAAAAGTTTGTAAATATCAAACCAGATATATAGGTTTAATATCCCTATAAGTATAAGGAAAGTACCTGATACAGTAGTACCAATCATACTACCTATCACTTTCATATGAGGGATATTGTATTGAGCCCATTTCATTGAAAATGCAGTCAATATTGACATTACAAATACTACAGAGGAATGTCCAATGGAAAAGAAAAAACCAACACCTGTAGGTTCTTCTTTTTGTTGTACTAATTTACGAACAGTATTATCAATAGAAGCTATATGATCTGCATCAAAAGCATGTCTTAATCCAAGTGTATAGGCTAAAAATGCCAATCCAACTATCTGAGGGTATTTATAGACGTTAGATAATAAAAGTATTACTCCTATAATATGCAATAGTACCACTATAGTACCATAAGGAAGCCATTTAGGATATTTTTTTAATGGGACCTTCATTTTAAACTCCTCCCTATCATTAATTTGTGGTAATAAATCACATCAATTTCTTAGCTTGATAAGCCACATATTTTACAATAAACTGCAGGCTATCTATTGAATACATTCTTCTATACTAAATGTGCTAGTTAGATACAATGATTTAGCAGCACTTATAGCAAAATGATTTACTGTGGTGCCACTGACTGCAATGCAAGTTTTCATCTGCTCTTTAAAAAATATAAGTTAACTGTTATACCTATAATAAGCCGCACAAGTTCCTTCAGAAGATACCATACAAGAACCTACAGGATTTTCTGGTGTGCACGCCTTCTTAAATAGTGGACATTGAAGCGGAGTTATTTTTCCTTTAAGTATGTCACCACATCTGCAGCCCGGACTGCCATCATACTCCTTATACTCTATATTAAAATGCTTTATGGCATCAAATTCTTCATATTCTCTATTAAATGTATATCCGCTATTTGGAATAGTACCAATTCCCCTCCAAGTGCTATCACTAACTTCAAAAACTTTGTGTAAATACTCTATAGCCTGAGAATTTCCATCATTTCGTACTATCCTTTTATATTCATTTATTATATTATAATCCCTATTATTTATCATGTTTATAAGTGAATTTAAGCCCTTAAGTATATCTAAAGGTTCAAAGCCAGTTATAACTCCAGGTATACTGTATTCACTGCTTAAAAATTCATAGGGCTCTTTACCTATAACAGCACTAACATGCCCTGGAAGTAAAAAACCACTGATATTAAGTTCCTTATCATCTACAAGAGCTCTCATAGCTGGTGGTACAATCTTATGCGCAGTGAGGAAAAATAAATTTTTAACCCCCTGTTTTCTTGCCTCTATAGCCGTTATAGCCGTCATTGGTGTTGTTGTTTCGAATCCTACTGAAAGGAAAACTATTTCTCTTAATGGATTATTCTGTGCTAATGTCAATGCATCCATTGGTGAGTATACAATTTTAATGTCAGCGCCCTCTGCTTTTCTTTTCATTAAAGAAGTTTTATTTCCAGGTACCCTTATCATATCTCCAAAAGTTGCAATAATAACATCCTTATTTAATGTCAGTTCTAAAGCAGTATCAATATAACTTTGTGGAGTAACACAAACTGGACATCCTGGTCCAGAAATGAGATTTATGTTGCTTGGAAGTATATCTCTAATGCCATATCTAAATATAGCCATAGTATGGGTACCACATACCTCCATTATATTTATTTTTTTATCAGTAATATTTTGTATTAATTTTACCAGGCTTTTAGAATAATCTCCATTTCTAAATTCATCAACATATTTCATTCACTTATATCCCCTTTATTATTCTAAAATTTTGTTGCTTCTTTAGCTTAAATTATTTGAATTGTATAATCCTATATAAACTAGAAGATCAATGAATCTTACTTGGTGGGAGTTTGTATTCCCACCAAGTTTAGATGAATTATCCAGCGACTAGTCATCGGATAAAATATTGCAACTTCAAGTCTTAATTACTTATCACTTAAAACCTTATTTGCTATAACAATTTGTCCTAAAGCCACTCCACCATCATTTGCAGGTATTAATTTATTTATATAAACAATAAACCCTTCATTTTTTAATTCATCTTTTAAATTTTCTAGTAAATAATAGTTCTGAAATACCCCACCACTTAATGCTATTTCGTTAACATCTGTATCTTTTCTAATTAGTTTGCATATATCTTTTGAAAAATTGACTATTGTGTTATGAAATTTATCTGAAATAACATTATCTTGTTCATCCAGCAGTTTATCTTTTATAATACCCATAATAATCTTTTCTGTCTTCACAATATAACCATTCTCTTTGACTACATCATAGTCATAGAAATCTGAACTCTTTTGAGAAGCAACAGCTTCAAGTTCTATAGCCGCCTGTCCTTCATATGTAACACTATCCCTAATTCCAATTAAGCTTGCAGCAGCATCAAAAAAACGTCCCATACTTGATGTTTCAGGGCAGTTAATATCTGCTTCAATCATAGCTATAATATTGATTGCCTTATTTCCATATAGCTTAATCAATATTTCTCTTAACTGTTTATTAGTGTTAAGTTCATTATACTTACTAGACTTGAACGTGTTATAAATGTGAGAAACGGCCATTCTCCATGGTTCCTTCACTGCCATTTCACCACCAGGCATCTTTACATAATTCAAATGTCCCAGCCTAGTAAATTCCTTATTATCGCAGAGCAGAAACTCTCCTCCCCATATTCTTCCATCAACACCGTAGCCTGTTCCATCATAGGCAATTCCAATAACTTTTCTATCTATATTGTTTTCTGCTAAACAGCTTACTATATGTGCATGATGATGCTGAACTTCAATTCTAGGCAGCGACGATCTATATGCATATTCACTTGATATGTAGTTTGGATGCATGTCACAAGCTATATACTTTGGAGTAAAATTAAATATATTCTTAAAATGCTCAATGTTATTTTTATAATGTTCAATTGTTTCTACATTCTCCAAATTCCCATTATGTTGGCTCAAAAATATAAAATTCTCCTTTGCTATGCAGAATGTATTTTTCATATTTGATCCACAGGCCAGAATTTCTCTTATATTATCTTTTTTTATGGGTTCCGGTACATATCCTCTCGCCCTTCTTATCATATGGATCTCATTATCTATTACCTTTACCACTGAATCATCTATAGCTGCATTAATATCTCTATTGTGTTGTAAAAAATAGTCTGCAATATGCCCTAATTTTTCAACTGCGCTTTCATTTTTATATTCCAAAGGCAATGCATTACCATTTGCACTAGTCATGATTAAAGCTTCTATGTCATTTCCAAATAGTAGATGATGTAAAGGTGTATATGGAAGCATAACTCCTAATGTTTTCTGATGTGGTGCTATACATTTTGGCAAATCATATCCATTAGTTTGATCCAGTATTACTATAGGCTTTACATAGCCTGTCAATATCTTTTCTTCCTCCACAGTTACAGCACAATGCTTTTTCACAGTTTCTATATTTCCTAACATAACTGCAAAAGGTTTATGAGGTCTATTTTTTCTGATCCTCAGTAATTTCACTGTATGCTCATTTGTTGCATCACAAACTAGATTAAATCCACCCAGTCCCTTGATAGCAAAAATTTTCCCATCCTTAAGCTTTTGCCTTGTCCAATCAATTACATCCTCGACTTCTATTTTTATACCATTAGAATCCTCAATCCAAATATGCGGCCCACAAGCTTTACAGGCGTTAGGTTCAGCATGGAATCTTCTGTTAGTTCGATCAGTATATTCTGTATTACATTCTTCACACATATTAAATTTTTTCATTGTTGTCTTGTCCCTATCATAGGGAATAGATTTTATTATAGAAAATCTTGGACCACAGTTTGTGCAACTAGTAAATGGATACATGTATTTTTTATTTAATGGATTTGTGATATCCTGAATACATTCTTCACAGATAGCCACATCAGGAGCAATAAGAGTAATTTTTTTATTACTTATCTCACTCTCCCTTATTTCAAAACTATTGTAATTTACAGTTTTTCTTTCCTCTACAGTTATGTTTTCTATTCTAGCCAAGGGAGGATGCTTATATTTTAGTTTTTCTATAAAACTATTTAATTTTTCTTCTTCACCCTCTATATCAATATGTACTCCCTGGGAGTTATTATTAATCCATCCTTTTAGTTTAAAGGAAAGTGCCTCATTATAAACAAAAGGTCTAAAACCTACACCCTGGACAATTCCTTCCACCTTTAAAAATAGTCTTTTCACACTAACACCCTCTAGCATATTCTAGGTAACTGCTGCCCCGATGGCATATCTACTATTCTTCTTCCACCGATAATAGTTTTCAAATAAACATTTTGTGATACCTGTTCTACAACTTTACCAATAATTTTAGCATTAAATCCTAATTGGTGATTTCTCATCTGCTCCAATACTTTGTCAGCATATTTTTCTGGTACAAAGCAGCATAGCTTTCCTTCGTTAGCAATGTATAAAGGATCTAATCCCAGTAATTCACAGGCACCCTTTACTTCTTCGCTTACAGGAATAGCATCTTCTTCCAATTCAATAGATACTCTGCTGGTTTCCGCAATTTCATTTAGAACTGCTGCAACTCCACCTCTAGTAGCATCCCTAAGCACATGAATATCCTTACATATGTTTAATATTGAATCTACTAGTGTATTTAAGGGAGCACAATCACTTTTCAATTCACCATATATATCTATTCCACTTCTTTCACACATAATAGTCATTCCGTGATCTCCAAGCATTCCATTTACAATAACTACATCTCCAACTTCAGCGTTATTTGCTTTAATATTAACACCTTCATAAATTGTACCTATTCCAGTAGTATTAATGAATAGTCCATCTACTCCACCTTTTTCTACTACTTTTGTATCTCCTGCTACAATTTGAACTCCTGCTTCCTTTGCCGTTTCAGCCATAGATTTTACAATTGTCTCAAGACTTTCAATTGGATAGCCCTCTTCTATAATAAATGCACTGGTTAAATAACGCGGTTTAGCACCACTCACTGCTAAATCATTTACTGTGCCACATACTGCAAGCTTACCAATATCTCCACCTTTAAAAAAGGATGGTGTGACTACAAATGAATCTGTAGTGAAAGCAATTCTATTGTGTTCTAAATTAAGCTGTGCAGAATCATTCATTTGTCTTATGGTTTCATTATCAAAATACTTTATAAATAGATCACTTATTAAATTATTAGTTTGTTTACCGCCACTTCCATGACTTAATAATATCTTATCCTCCATTTTATCTCCCCGCCTTATTAAGTAATATTTCTGATTTTACACACTGCTTTTCTCATATTAATAACTAGTTGTTATTACATCATATATTCAAAATTTGCAATTATAATACTCTATGCACACCTACCTTGTTCTTTAGTATAATCTTCGCTCCGAAATTCATCAGCATATTTCATTCTCTGATAGCTCCTTTATTATTTCCAGAGTTTTTGCTGCTTCCTCCTCATCAATTGTTTCAATTGCACAGCCTGCATGAACTAAAACATATTGACCAACTTTTATATCTGGAATAAGGTGCATAAATACTTCTCTTTTCATATTTCCTATTTCTACAATACCTTTATAGTTATCTATTTTTAAAACCTTGCCTGGAACTGCTAAACACATACTAATCCCTCCAAATTGACATATTAACTTTTACTTTTTTCTTTTCTAACCTTTTTTCTGTAAAATAAACAATCCATATGCTAGTCTCATACAATATCAATATAGGAGCTGCAACAAGTATACAAGTAATTAAGCCCGCATTTGAAATAAATAATCCTTCAAGTGTCAGCGTAGCTATAATAATATACTTTCTCCACTTTCTAAGACGTTTTGAATTTATTAATGACAACTTACCCAAAAGTACAATTATATAAGGAATCAAAAATACAATTCCAGTAAAGAAACAAAAAATACCTATGAAATTGAAATATGTACTACCTGAAAGCAGCGGATTCATATAATTTTCTCCATAAGATATTAAAAAATTAAGAGCATAGGGCAGTACTAATATATATCCAAAAGTCATACCAGTAAACAGTAGAATAGCCATAAAGAATAAATTTTTATATACTAACCTTTTCTCATTTTTAGACAATCCTGGGTTAACAAAGGCAGCTAATTGGTATAATATAATGGGACTTACAATTATACTCCCAGCGAACAGTGATAGTCCCATTCTTGTCATAAAACCTTCTGTTAAAGAAAAATATACAAGCTCCAATCTAAATTTGGCTATAGGCAGCATTAAAAATTTGATTAAATAATAAGCTTTCTCATAGATAATTCCAGTAGCAGCAGCTATTGCTATTATAATAATTATCAATCTCTTTCTAAGTTCACTGAGATGATCTACCACAGACATATCTTTTATATTTTCATTAGTCATATATTCACCTCTAATGTTGACATTTAAGCACTTTTTTCAAGTTTAGATGATTTCTTCTTTTTATCACTCTTTTCTAAAAAGTATACACACCAAATACTGATTTCATATAGTCCTATTATTGGTAAAGTTACTAAAATGAAAGTCATAGCATCTAGTGAAGGTGCTATAAGTGCTACAGCTATAAGTGAAATCATTAAAGCAATTTTTCGTTTTCCCTTTAGCATTTTTGAATTAACAATATTTATTCTGGATAAAGCTATTAAAACCAATGGGAGCTCAAAAATTAGACCTACGGCCAGAAGTATAGTCTCTACAAAGGAAAAATAATTATCACCAGACAAATTTGCTTTCATAAAATCATTTCCAGAACTCATCAAAAAACTAATTGTGGAAGGAAGTAATAGCTTATATCCAAATAAAATTCCACCACTAAAAAGCAGTAATGCAACTGGAGTTACAAAAAAATAAAGAATCCTTCTAACTTTTCCGGTTAATCTTGAACCTGCTTGATAAATTAATAAATATGCTATAAATGGAAATGAAATCACTATTCCTCCTAAAAAGGCAATCTTCATTTTCACCATCATTCCTTCAGCTGGCGTCATAAAATATATTTTAATCCCATGAAGTGGTTCTGTTAAAATACCTATTATAGAATCAACTTCAAAATACATAAGGGAGGCTGCAATAATAACAATGACAAGCATTGTTATTATTATCTTTCTAAATTTCTCCAGTAGCTTTGCAACACTAACAATTTGTTCACTTTTTATCATGATATACCTCTAACTAATCTTCTTTCTTTTCTTCTGACTTTGTTGCAGCAGCGGTACTTTCAGCAGTACTTTCTTTAGTAATTTCACTTGAAGCTTTCTTAAACTCCTTAATTGATTCCCCTATAGACTTACCTACTGAAGGTAACTTTCCTGGTCCAAAAATCACTAATGCAATTACTAATATCATAATTAACTCTGGAAATCCTATTCTTGGCATAATATTCTTCCTCCTAAAAATTTATTTTATATGTTGAATTTTTACTTTTTCTCTTTTCAAAAACCTTATCTATTAACCATGCACATAATTCAGCTATTCCTTCATCTTTTATACAGCTTGTTTCAAAAGTAATAGCGTTAGCATTTAAAGAATTAATATCTGAATAAAATTCTTCTCTATTAAAATTAGTAAATGGCATTAAATCTACTTTATTCAAAATAACTGCCCCACTTTTTTCAAACATTAAAGGATACTTAAGTGGTTTATCATTTCCTTCAGTTGTGCTTAAAACGCATACCTTTATATCCTCACCAATCTCAAATTCAGCAGGGCACACAAGATTACCTACGTTTTCTATAACAAGCAGATTAACCTCATCTAAATTTAATGAATTTAGTGAATTTTTAATCATATCTCCATCTAAATGGCAGGCTCCGCCTGTATTAATTTGTACAACCGGTATCCCCTGTGCTTCAATTCTCTCTGCATCCTTTGTGGTATAAATATCCCCTTCTATAACTGCAATTTTTATATCATCTTTAAGTTTTGCAATAACTTTTTCTAGTATTGATGTTTTACCTGAACCAGGTGAACTCATCAAATTAACAACATATATACCCTTTTCGTCTAATATTTCTTTATTCTTTGCAGTTATTTCGTCATTGGTTTGAAGTATATTTGTTACTACCTTAATCTCACTCATTCTTTATTCTCCTTCAATTGTATTAACATAGAGTTCATATCCACTTAAAATGTTAGTTGAAAACTTATTGCAATTTGGACATAATTTATTAAAATGATCTATTTCAAATGTAATACCGCAGTCATCACACATAGCTGTTGCATCAACTTTTTCTATTAAGAACTTTGCTCCTTCAGCTATAGTTCCTTTAGATAAACTGTTAAATGCAAATATTAGTGAATCAGACATTACTCCAGAAAGTTCTCCAATCTTTATAGTAATTTTAGATATATTATTTAAGTTATTTTCCTTAGCCTTTTCTAAAACAATCTTTATAGAATTTTGCATAATTGAAACTTCATGCATATTTATCACCTAACTTACATTTTCTTGCTTTTCTTTAAGATTTAACTCCATCTTAAGCAGTTTTATAATTTCAGGTATTTTATTCTTCATAGTTTCTGTCATTTCCGTATCTAAACATATTTTTTCAGGCTCTATTCCGAATATTGTGACCTTTGGAAACTTACCTAACATATTTGCTATTTTGACTACATCCAAAATTTGAACATCATGTATAGATAAATTTTCACTTTTATAGCTTTTTATGTCTTCTGGATTAATCTTATATATAGTACCAGGTTCATATCCAGCTTTTAAACAGTCTACAATAATTACTTTTTTATAATCTAGAAAATAACTTAATGTATCCAGTGTAGAAGTACCTCCATCTACTAATTCTATAGTAGATGGAAGCTTTTCATTCTCTAACTCTCTTATTGTACAGACTCCTACACCGTCATCTTTTAAAAGTATATTACCTATTCCTATGATGACAGTATCTTTCATAATTAAACTCCTGGTTGTACTATAAATTTAGACATTTCTACTCCTTCAGGTGACATTACGTGTACTGAACATCCTGTACATGGGTCAAAGGAGTGCACTATTCTTAGTAATTCTACTGGCTGAGTTGTATTAGCTACATGAGTTCCTATTAGTGCTTTTTCTATTGGACCAACATTACCGCTGTCATCCATTGGTGAAGCATTCCAGCAGGTTGGTGTAATAATCTGATATTTTGATATTTTAGAACTTGATACTGATACCCAGTGTCCAAGAGCTCCTCTTGATGCTTCTGTTAATCCTATTCCACTTCCTGAAGTTGGAGTTCCTATATTAGTGTATCCACTTGTACCAGTTACTATCTCATTTATCCAAGTACTCATATTGCTTACAAGTTTAGCTGTTTCTGTATATTTTGCCATATGTCTGTCCATAACTGATACACCATGTCTATAATCTCCACTTACCCAAGTTCTTGCTAATGAACCTGCCTCGTAAGGTTGTCCACTATATCTTGGTGCCTTAAGCCAAGTATATGCTCCTGATTTTCCATAGCTTGGTGTTGTTGTCTCACTAGCTGGATTTACTCCAGATGGTGAGGAATACCAGGAATTTCCTACATATTCTTTTATATTAGCCTGACTAAAGCTTCCTAATGTTCCATTAGTTACTATACCAGCTGGAAATAACTTACCTCCAGTGGTATTTGTATCAAATACACCATAAGCTATTAAATTACCATAGCCAGCACCTATGCTATAGTAATCACTATAGGTGGAAGCTAAATTATTAACATCCCCTTGATATGTATTTGTAATAAATGATGTTATTGTAGTTAAATAATTTTTGAAATTAGTTATATCTGTTGAGGTTGGTATTGCAGTTACACCACCTGGTACAACATTAGCAACGTGTGGAAGCTTACCACCAAATATTGCTCCCATTTCGTGAGCTTGTCTCCTTATTGATAGTGCAGTTATATAATTGTTAACCAAGTTTTGGTTATCTGTTGAATTAAATCTGTAATCCTGGCTGTATCCTGGTGTCCATGGGGACATTTGTGGTCCTTGAACATAATCCATTAAAGATAGATGATAAAAATGTAGAAGATTGTCTGCTATATAATTGGAACCTTGAATAAGATCTCTTAAAAGTAATCCTTGTAGGGTAGGTGTAAATCCAGCTGCTTGCTCTATTGCCTTTGATGAAGCTATAGCATGTGAAACTGGACATAGTCCGCATATTCTCTGTGTTAAAAATGCTGCATCCTTTGGCACTCTATTTAGAAGCATATTTTCAAAATCTCTGTAAAGACCTCCTGAAGCCTGTGCTGCTGTTACATTATTATTTGAGTCAAGTGTTACATTAATTTTTAAATGTCCTTCTAATCTTGTTATTGGATCTAATACTAATGTACTCATTTATATATCATCCCTTCCTTTTTTTAATTATTAGTCATGATTAGCACAATGGATTTGTAGGGAACGTTGGATTAGCACAACCAATACATGGATAATTTGATATAGTACAAAAACTTACTCCATTATTCCACTGCATAGTAGAACATACATTTTCACACCCTGGCCCTTTACATCCTATGCTTTTGTAACATCCATATACACCTGGCTGACCTGCAGATCCTGCTCCACGTCTAGGACAGTTAAAGTGAAGAGCAGTCCCATAGTACTGAGTTGGTCTATTTTCGCTATCTAAAGCTGGCATTCCAGTTAATATAAGATTCAAAAGTGTTTGAACCATAACTGTTGGATGAACTGGACATCCTGAAAGGTTTATAACTGGATTAGCAGTTTTACCACTTAATAATGTTTCTACTGATTGGCAGGAAGTACTATTAGGGCTAGCTGCCGATACTCCTCCAAAAGCTGCACAAGTTCCTGCTGAAACTACATATTTAGCCATAGGACCATAATTTAATAAAGCCTGCTGTAATGTTAAAGGTAAACCATTTTGCTCACCAATTATGCAGTAGTTTCCACTTGAACCTGTTGGTACTGCACCTTCAACTACAAGTATAAATTGACCATTGTAAGTATTTGCAGCTTGATCAAGAGTCTGTATTGCAGAATCCCCAGATTGTGTCATAAGTGTAGTATCGTACTTTAAGCTTATTTTGTTTAAAAGTACATCATCAATAGTTGTTGGATTAGTAACATTTAAAGTTGATATGGTACATCCTGAACATCCAGCTCCATTTAACCAGATAACCGGAGGATCTGTTTCTGCTGCAAATACTGTATTAAACTTATCCATATCCAGTTCAAGATTTAGAGCTACTGCTGTAGCTGCAGACCACTTTAGAAAGTCTCTTCTGCTAATTTTCATAGTAACACTCCTTTAATATTTTTTATGATTTCATGCATGGATTAACATTGTTATCCTAATTGGAGATAAAACTATAACTCTATTTCTTCCTCTTTTACCGACTAATAACATATGTCTAATACTAGGATAAAACACATTTCCTATTTATAAGTTATGTAATGGTTAAATTATTTTTAATTTAAAGTTAAATATAATTATACTTTTCATTATATTTAACTTTATAAAACGAAGCTGCAATAGAGCTTCTATTTTAATCTACAGGCTAGAATTTCTCTTATTTTATCAATATGCTTAAATTTCTTGTCACTAATCTTGATTAATTTGAGTTTATCATTGGATTATACAGAGTTGTATATTTATCACTATCTTTGTTTTCCTAAGACTTGTTGTACAAAATACTTATAAAATTTTATGAAGAAATGTAATGTTAAAAATTGTTTATACCTTTATCCTTATTAAAAAAGTCATGTAAAAAGAGAATTACTCTTTTCACATGACTAATAAAGCACAATATTAGTTTCCCATCATGTCCTGATGCATTTTTGTCATATTGTCTTTGCCCACAGATTCCATCATCTTAGCCATAAATCCATATCCATTGTTTTGCATTATATCAATCATCTTTTTATAATCATCATCATTCAAATTATTCATAAACTTATTCATAGCATCATAATCTCTATTTTGCATAGCCTTTGCTTCATCACTAAAACCATTATCTTGCATTATCTTTATCATATTGTTAAAGCTATCATTTGACTGAGATCCTATATTTTGTGCACTCAGCACTGGTCTACTTGAATTATCGGAACTTATATTGTTTCTTCCCTTTGCATATGCAACTGAAATACTACCTACTACAAGTACACCTGATATTATTAAAACCAAAATTTTATTTTTCATTTAATATCACTCCCATAATTATTTTTTCTTTATATGTTTATTGTACTGCTTAATTATGGAGCTATTATGAAGCTATATAATATTAAATTTTTCTAAGTTTAAAGAACTTATCCTCACATTAATTTATTCTACAAAGTTGTATATTTATCATGAAGCATCTTACTTAACTCAGAATCAATTTTCACTTCAATAAGCTTAATTCCATCTAAAATTAATGCTTCATTGAAAGCATTTTCAAATGATTTATAGTCAATTGCCTTATAATATGTTATACCATATAAAGTTTTTATACCTTCAAAGTTTATCTTATGAGGAGTTAAAAATAAATAACTGAAATTTTTTTCTTTACTTTGTGGTAAATATCTAAATATACCTCCACCATTATTATTCAATAATAGGATAATTAAATTTAAATTATGTGTTTTTCCAATTAGCAATCCATTTAAATCATAATAAAATGATAAATCGCCAGTTAATAATACCGTTGGTTTATTTGATGTAGATATTCCCAATGCAGTAGAAACAATACCATCTATTCCATTTGCTCCTCTGTTGCACAATACCTTTATATTTTGATTTCGTGCTTCAAAAAAATAATCCATATCACGAATTGCCATGCTATTTGAAACAACTAATCTACTTCCATCTGGAAGCATATTTTGCATCATTTGAATTAGTTTTCCTTCAAATAAGTTTATATCCTCTTTAGCACTATTTAATTGTTTCCGCATTTGATTTTGATATTTTAACCATTTGTATAAGTAAGCTTTGCTACTATTTTCTATAGAAATAAACTGAGCAAACAATTTGGGTGATGAAACAATATATTTTTTCGTAGAAAGAGCTGGATTATGATAGTAAAATGTTTCACAGACTTGTAAGTATAGAACATCTTTATGCATAGACAAAAATTGTTGAAGGCGTTTTGATACAGCTACTTGCCCAAAGTGAATTATAAACTCAGGCTTCAATTCTCTTTTAATATTATCATTTTTTAGAAATGCATCATAGCTATCAACAATTATATCACTTGAATAATTTCTAAAATTTGAAATTGGATCTGCCAATATAGGTGCTTTTAACCGTTCTCCTAATTCTATAACTTCTTTATGATAATTTAAATATGCATCTCCCCCGCAAATAATAATACCATTCTTGTTTTTTAAAATTGAAGGTTCAAAAATAACTTGATTTTCACCTTTTATATATTCAAATTTATTTTCAAATCGGCCTTTACTAAAATCTACCTTGCTAAACTCTGGAATTAAAGGTTCCCTAAGTGGCACATTAATATGAACTACCCCATATTCTTTTGACATAGCATTTGAATATGCCTTTTGCATAACTACACGCACATAACGATACATATTTTCATTTTCCTCTGGTAAATGTAATTCTTCATAATACTTAGTAAAATTATCAAATATTTTATTTTGATCAATTGTCTGTGGTGCACCAACATTACGCAATTCAAAGGGGCGATCAGCTGTTAAAACAATTAATGGCACTCCTGAATATTTTGCCTCTACAATTGCAGGTAAATAATTTGCTGATGCTGAGCCTGAAGTACAGACTAATACTACTGGTTTTTCATACTCCTTTGCAATTCCAAGTGCAAAGAAGGCAGAAGATCGTTCATCAATATTCACAAAATTATTAAAATTATGTTCGCAAAATAAATATGCTAAAGGTGTAGATCGTGAGCCAGGACTAATTACAACATCCCGAACACCTAATTCATATAATTCATCCACTAAAGCTGCAATGTAATTTGTCATTTCTTTCCCCTCTCAACTATAGGTAAATCTGAACTTAGTGACAATTTGTATTCACAAACTAAATTTAAATTAAATTACCCAATGACGTATCGTTGTTATCCCAATCTTTAAGATCGAGTATTACAGCAAATAATCATCTTATAAACTTTCAATTATAGTTTTCAATTTATTTGTAGTTTCAATATATTCACTTTCACAATTTGATTTATCCACTATACCGCAACCGCTGTATGCATAGACTGTATTTTTTTCAATCAGTGCAGATCGTATTCCTACTACAAAAATCCCGTCCCCATCTTCATCTATTATTCCTATTGGAGCAGCATACAAGCCTCTTTCATGCTTTTCATATCTTCTAATAAGTTCCAATGCTTTATTTACAGGATTTCCACCTAATGCTGGTGTAGGATGTAACAGCTTTACCCATTCAAGCAATGTTCTACTTGTATTATTTCCATGAATACAGGTTTGTAAATGATATAAATTTTTAAGTGTCAAAATCTTTGTTTCATCCACTACCAGTTCATCTGTAAAATTCCTCATTAAATTAGCTATTGAATCAATGACGATTTGATGCTCCTGACGATTTTTAGTATCAATTAATAGTTTTTTCTTTTCACATTCATCCTCTTTATCACTCCGCAAAACAGTACCAGCTAAGGCATAACTTAAAACATTATTTTTTTCTTTTTGAATTAAAATTTCAGGTGTTGCACCCAGAAAGGTTTTTCCATCTTTACAGTATGAAAATATAAAACTGTTTTCATTCTGCTTCAAAAGATTTTGCAAAATGCTTTCTGTGTTTATCGATTCATCACACTGAATTTTAACTTCTCTTGAAATAACAACTTTATCTAATTCTTTATTTGATATAGCATTATGGGCAGCAGAGAATAGTTGCTTCCAATCTTTATAATCATCCATTACACATCTGAAAGAATGTCTGCAAATTTCCACTTCCATACTTTCAATTTCAACAAAATCCTTTAAATAATAAAGTGTCTGTTTACCTTCCTTTTCAACCAAATAATATTCAAATGCAATATTTTCGTTTCCAAAACCTGACCACTTTTCATCTTGAATAAAATTAAAGAATGTCATTGATGAAAAAGTATATGGATAATTTTTTAAACTTTTCTCCGAATAAAAAGCTTTTAAACGCTTTGCCCCAAGGATAAATTCCTTTTTTAATGGATTATAAAATGAAAAACATTCTTCATTTTTAAAGTACTTTAAGAAAGTAAGTGAACTATCTAATTTGATTTGTATTTTCTGATATTTCAAGTTATCCACCTCATTAATTACGAATAAATCTTTAGTTCTCTTGTGGATTTATTATAATATAACGCTATGTAGGTTTTATGAAGATGGTTCTGCACTTACATTCACTACTTTAAACCAATGAAACCGAAAACTCAGTAGAAAACTAATACTTTGAGTCTCTCTCACCACCAAATTTATAACCTGCTTTAATAACAGTAATTATGTATTTTGGTACCTTACTGTTATCTTCTATTTTTTTTCTTAAATTTTTAATATGAACATCTACAGTTCTATCATATCCTTCAAAATCAATACCATATATATTTTGAATAAGTTGTTCACGTGATAAAACTTTACCTTCATTTGAAGCAAGGGTATATAGAAGTTCAAATTCATTGGGAGTCAAAACTGTATATTCTCCTTTTACCTCCACAGTTCGCTTTTCTTTATCAATCTTAAGTTTCCCATTGTCATATGAAAGCATTGTTAATTTATTAGAATCTACTCTTCTAAACAAAGCATTCACCCTTGCAGTAAGTTCCCTTGGACTTAATGGTTTAGTGAGATATTCATCAGCTCCCATATTAAGTCCCTGAATTTTGTCACTTAACTCTACCTTTGCAGTAAGCATGAATATATGCACATCTGATGTTTTTCTTATAATCTTACAAACCTCTTCACCATCAATATCTGGAAGCATTAGATCTAATATAACCAGCTGAAACTCTATTTTATTGAATAAACTAAGTCCCTCATATCCTTTAGTTGTGCAATATACTTTGTAACCCTCTTTTTCAAGATAAGCTTTAATTACCTCTGATACTTTTACTTCATCTTCGATTATTAAAATAGTATTCATCCTTATTCTCCTATCTTTTAAATAATGATTATCAATTTGTATTTTAAAGCATTTTAGTATTAAAACATAATGTAAATGATGTTCCTATACCAGCAATACTATCAACATTAATAGTCGCAGAATGAAGAGTAATTATTCTCTTTACAATAGTTAACCCTATCCCGCTTCCTTCTATCTCATTTCGACTCCTATCTCCTCTATATAATCTTTCAAAAATATAAGGTAAGTCTTCCTTTTTTATACCCATACCATTATCTTTTACTTTAATTATAACCTTATCCTTGTTTACGTCCAAATCAATACACACAGTTCCTCCAGGCTGAGTAAATTTAATAGCATTAGTTAATAAATTTATAAAAACCTGCTTAAGCTTATCTTCATCTCCTACTATTTTAAAATTTTTATCTTTTTCAATATTCAAATTAAGCTTAATATTTTTGTTTCTGAAATCAATAGAAAACTCATTACTTACAGAAGAAACAAGTTCATCTAAAAATACAGTAGTCATATTTAAATTTAATTTTTCCTCCTCAAATTCTTTTAAAATATTTAAGTTATTCAATAATTTTCCAAACCTTATGACCTCTTCATTCAGATAATTCAAGCGTTCCTCATTTACAGGAAATATTCCGTCAATCATTGCTTCTAAGTTATTTTGAAGAATGTTTAACGGAGTCCTTATTTCATGAGAAATATCTGAAACTAGTCTCTTTCTAAGCTGATCCTGCTCTTTTAATCTCTTACCCAAGGTATTTATGCTCTGAGTTAAATTATTGAGTTCTTTTATATTACTTTTTATATTTGAGGTAGCATCATAGTTTCCATTAGAAAGTTTAACAGAAGTATCTGAAACTGCTTTAATAGGTGAAGAAAATTGCTTTGATATAATTATACTTATTACAACAGCAATAATAATTGCTATTAAAACACTTATAATAATACTTCTATTTATTGACATTTTAAAATTTATATCCTGCTGCGTTAGTAGAATTGGAGAATACTGACCAATTTCCACATAGCCCACCAATTTTCCAGCCGACTTAATTTCAAAGGAATTTGATACATAAATTCCTTTGTTATTATCAGCTTTTTGCATTATTGTGTGAGCTCGTTCTCTTATGTCATCAGGATTCATACCCCAAACTACATTTTTATTAGCATCTAAAAGAGTTAAACAATAGTTGCTCATATAAGCTTCATGCATCATTTCTTCCCCAGAATTTATAGTCCATTTTTTATCTCTTTTATATACTTGTTGAAAATAATCTACAATCCTATTGTTCCTTTGGTTCTGGATATTCACCATATATTTATTAAAGGTGCTGTTAAGTGTAAAGTTAACAGACAGTGCTGATAAAATAACAGCAATAATTGAACAAGAAATTATTATTATACTCAATCTTCTTCTAATGCTCTGCAAAAATATTACCTCCAAATTTATTATACAAGCTTTATCATATGTTACAGATAACGTTATACTAAATAGATTTTTAGAAATTATATCTGATAATTTTAGTTATTATATTTCTAAATTATTTTATCAAATTAATATGTTGATTTTATGAAGTTACAAGCTAACAAAAATAAAAATACACCAGTCGCAGCATTTTAGCTTGCAAAACCATATCTATCAGCTTACTAATTTTATTTTTCATCTTCATAATATCTTCATATAAAATTTATATACTTAAGCCATTCGGTTCAATATAGTTGAGTTAATAAATCACATAGAAAGAGGTGTAACAAGTGGAATTTAGTGAAATTTATTTGCCAATAACCAAAGAACTTCGTGAAGTAGAAGCTGAATTAAAAGCTGTCATGAAAAGTCTAGGTGGTACTTCAGCAAGAGACATTTTTAAATACTTCTTCTCGGACTCAGAAAAATATCTTCGCCCGATATTAGCATTATTATCAGCCAAAGCCATAAATAATCAATTGCCTGAAAGTGTATATCATGAATTAACGCAACTATGCGTTGGTATTGAACTTATTCATAATGCAAGTCTAATTCATGATGATATCATTGATGAAGACTCAATAATACGTAATCAACAAGCACTCAATAAAGTTTATGGAAATAAAATAGCTATACTAGCTGGTGATTCATTATATTCCAGAGCTTTTTTTATTTTTTCAGACAAACTGCCAAAAATTTTTTCAAAAACTATGGTAAAAGTTATAAAAACTATGTCTATAGCTGAAATATTAAATGCTAGAACCTCAACTATAAATCGTGAAATGTATTTGAAAATAGTTGAAGGAAAGACAGCATTTTTTATGAGTGTATGCTGTGGCCTTGGAGCTACTTTAGCTGGTGCAAATGAAAAAGAAATTAACGCACTATCGAATTATGGTCATAATTTAGGTATTGCATATCAAATATTAAATGACTATATTGATAAGGATCCAGTTGCTATAAAAAATATAAGCATAGAAGATGCTTTTAAATTTGCATCTACTGCTAAAGATGCCCTTAAAAATATTAAAAATTCTATTTATATTGAAAGCCTGATTAATCTAGTGGATTATGTATTAGATTTCTATGAACCTACCATTGAAATGTCTAGCATTGAAATATAAAATAAAAAAATAGATTGGAGATTAAAACTATGAAAATATTTCGTGACAAAAGATTTAGTATAATTTGGACAGTTCTTCGTGTTTGGCTTGGATATCAATGGCTGACTGCAGGAATAGCAAAAGTTACCGGTCAAGGTTGGATTGGTAGTAAAGCTGGCGTATCTATAACTGGATTTTTAAAAGGTGCACTATCAAAAGCAACTGGAGAACATCCATTAGTGCAAGGATGGTATGCAAGTTTTATTAAAAGCTTTGCCTTACCCAACGCTGAAGTTTTTAGTTACTTGGTTGCATTTGGAGAAATATTAGTTGGTATTTCTTTAATTCTTGGAGCTTTAACTATTATTGGTCTTATTGCAGGAGCTTTCATGAATTTGAACTATATGTTAGCAGGTACAACCAGCACAAACCCTATTTTGTATACTGCAGCTATTCTGCTCATGGTTGCTGGTACTAATGCATATATTTTAGGTCTTGATAGATTTATTTTACCTAGAATAAGCAGCGTATTTTATAAAAAGTAACTAGTTAAAATCTTAATAGAATGTATATGGAATTCAATTTATTAAATTAATTATATTTAGGAGGAATTTTATAACATGGGAAAAAAATTAATGAAAAATCTGCTTTTAGGATTACTTTTTACACTTATATTATCCACAACTGCACTAGCGAATAGCGGTGGTGGAACTAAAATTGAAAAAAATGTGGATGGAATAAAAGTTGATTTAATTTTAAGCGGTGATACAGTAAAAACCGGTGATAATGAGTTAACAATTAAGCTTTATGATGAAAAAGGACAACCGTTAGAAAATGCAAATGTTAAAGTAACTGCTGAAATGCCAGGAAACAGTATGGATGATATGAAGATGAATAATTCTAAACCTGAAGCTATTAGCTTTAAAGCAGGACATGAAAAGGGCGAATATACAGGAAATATAAATTTTTCTGATAAGGGTAATTGGACAGTAAAAACAGATTTCACGGTAGAAAATCAGGAAAAAATGGCTGATTTTGATGTAAAAATAGCTAGCTCTGGTCCTAATTGGTTCATCATAGGTGGATTTCTAGGAGTAGTCGTTATAATTATCATTATTGCTGCAGTATCTAAAAATAAGAAAAAAGCTTCAGCAGCATAGAAAGTGAGGAATTAATTCTTATGGAAGAAAAGAAAAAACATACAGATAAAAAAGATTCTAATTCTTCATCTAAGGTAAATTTACTTAACAATAAAATATTTAAAAAGTTTATACAAAGTAAATGGTATCCTGGTATATTCCAATGGCCAGTTTTAATTATTTTTGCTTTTATTGTCTATGAATTATTAGTTGGTCCATCTACTGCTCATGATAACTTTGGTACAGCTGGTACATGGGTACTATGGTGGCCTATACTTCCAATTATGTTATTTGTTCTTGGTAGATTCTGGTGTGCTATATGTCCCTTTGGCCTTATAAATGATCTTGTTCAAAAGTTTGTGGGAAACAACCGACCAGTTCCTAAATTCTTAAGAAAATACGGAATATGGATTATAGATGCAATGTTTATAATGATAACCTGGAGTGACCATGTTTGGGGAGTTGTTGAATCACCTCGTGGTTCAGCAGTTGTACTGCTACTTATTACTGCTGGAGTTATTTTTTCAGGTGCATTCTTTGAACGCAGAACTTGGTGTAGATATCTATGCTTCCTTGGTGGTGTATCTGGTAACTATACAAGAGTTGGCATGATGGAATTAAGAGCAACTCCAGAAAAATGTGCTAAATGTAAGGTACTTGCCTGTTATAAAGGTAGTGAAAAAGCCGATGGATGCCCAATGTTTGAGTTCCCAAGAACCATGGAAAGCAATGCAGAATGTAATTTTTGTGGTAACTGTGTAAAGAACTGCCCTAATGATTCTATTAAAGTGTACCCACGTGTACCTACTAAAGAATTATGGTTTATTCGTAAACCTAAGCTTCCAGAATCATTTCTAGCTGTTGTAATTATGGGTATCGTATTTGTTCAAAATATTACTATGGTGGATATATGGAAAGATATCTTAAACTGGCTGGAAAATGTAACTGGAACTACAAGTTACTATGTAACCTTCACTGTAACTTTTATTATTGCAATGCTAATTCCTATTTTTTTACTTTCTGTAACAGGATTAATTGCAAAGAAATTTAATGGAGATTCAGTTAAACAAAACTTTGCTAGATTCGGATATGCTATTATACCATTGGATTTAGCAGGTCATATAGCTCATAACTTATTTCATTTACTAGCAGAAGGTAAATCTGTAATTTTCACCTTTGTAGAACTTTTTGGAGTAGAGATGCATGGGTCAACAGCCATCTTAGACAATAAAACTATACAAGCACTTCAGTTCATTTTAATTGGGCTTGGAGCTTTAGGTTCAATATACACCGTTTATAGGATTTCAAAGCATACTTATGGCAACAAAAATGCTTTGAAAACCACAGTTGTTTATACAATCTTAATAGTGTTTTTAGCAGTTGTAAATATTATATTATTTGCTCTTCCAATGGCAATGCGTATGTAATTTAAGCTATTAAAATCTAGATATTAAAATTTTAAGACCATATCTTTCATCAAAAATCAATGACTTAGACATGTAGCTTCAAATGCTATAGCTCCTAGTTATCAGATAAATGATGATAGTATGGTCTCTCTTTATAAAATATTTATATTAATTCATTATATTAGCCATATAGCCATATAATTTCTATTATTATTATTTCTTCTTATATATTGATTTCATATAACAAATATTATTTTGTTTAAATTAGCTAATATGAATTTTTAACCTTTAGATGGAGATGATATTTTGGCTGAAAATAAAAAAAGTTTGACTTATATATTTTTCACATTAATTTTAGCATCAGTTCTATGGTATCTATTGTTTGTTATTAAGCCTTTTAACTTTTGGATAGAAATGAGCTTTTCTATTCTTGTTCTAATACTTAGTGCTTCATTTTCAAAAAATAGCTTTTTTATATTTAAGAAAGTAAGCTTTAGAGATATACTTTTAGGTATTTTTTCAGCTATTGTGTTATATGCTATATTTTATTTTGGAAATATAGTATCAGGATATTTGTTTTCATTCAAGGATACAGAAATATTATCAATTTACAATAATAGATCACAAGAAAATCTAAAACTTATAAGTGTACTACTTCTTTTCTTAATTGGTCCAGGAGAAGAAATTTACTGGAGAGGCTTTATTCAAACAACCTTAGCTAGAATATTAGGAGAAAATAAAGGATATATCTTATCAGCAGTACTTTATGCATTAGTACACATTATCACTGGAAACATCATGTTAGTTTTGGCAGCTTTTGTATGTGGATTATACTGGGGATGGCTTTATAAGAAAGAACAAACTCTTATACCAGTAATTATATCACACGCACTTTGGGATCTTACAATATTTGTTTTATTCCCACTAATATAAAAAGGAGGTTATAATATGCTCAGTCAAAAGTCAAATGTTCAAAATATCTTTTCATCTATTGCTGAAAAATATGATATGTTGAATACAGTATTAACTCTTAATATTGATAGTCTTTGGAGAAAAAAAGCTATAAATATTTCAAATATAAATGAAAATAGTAAAGTTTTAGATTTATGCTGCGGTACTGGTAAAATGGTATACTATACCTGCAAAAAAGTTGGTAAGAGCACTGAAGTTATAGGTTTAGATTTCAATGAAGCTATGCTTGAGGTAGGTTATAAAAATCTTAATAAAAGTATTACTGACTATAAATTTAAATTACTTAAAGGTGATGTGCAAGCACTTCCCTTTAGAGATTGCAGCTTTGATTGTGTAACTATTGCCTTTGGATTAAGAAACATTCCCAATAAAACAAAGGCACTATCTGAAATCTACAGAGTACTAAAGCCAGGTGGAAAGGTAATATGCTTAGAATTATCAACTCCACAAATACCTATATTTAAGCAATTATATGGATTGTATTTTAACAATATGCTTCCCATTATTGGATATTTAGGCACTGGTAGTAAAAATGCCTATTCCTATCTTAGAGACTCTGTAAACAAATTTATGTCAAAAGCTGAACTTAAATATGCCTTTAAATCCATAGGCTTCAATGATGCTAACTACAAATCTCTGTCTGGAGGTATAGCTTCTATACACTACGGTACAAAACCAGTTGTACTTAAATAACCTGTTTACACGTATTTGTAACACATAAAAAACTCGCTACTTTTCTATAGCGAGTTTTAATGTTTTTTCAAATAATCTACTTTTCGCCCATTCTACCGTTGGACTGCCTTAAATTATTCCCCAAATTAAAGGTCCTGCACTTCTTTTGTTACGGCAAAAACGCTTTAGAAACCGCTAAGACCACATTGATTAATTGGTTTGGGTAAATTCCAAGAATAACAAGCGCTATCATGGATACGGATAATGCTAATTTGGTGCTTTTGGAAACAGTAATTGCTTCAAATTCCTTAGGCCCTTCTCCAAAGTACATGACCTTAACCACTCTAAGATAGTAGTATGATGATACCACGCTCATACCAATACTTAAAAATGCTAGCCATAATTGTCCCTTCTCTATTATAGCTAAGAAAAGATAAAATTTTCCTATAAATCCAGCCAATGGTGGCATTCCTGCCAGGGAAAGTAAAGAAATGAGCATGACAGCCGCCAGAAAAGGTGACCTTCGCGCTAAACAAGCATAATCTTTAATTTCATTACTACCTGTTGCTTTAGAAACAGCAATTGCAACCCCAAAAGCACCCATATTGGCAAAAATGTAAAATAAGCTATATAGTAAAATGGATGCCACACCAAGGCTTGAATTAGCAATAACACCCAATAAAAAATAGCCAGCTTGTGCAATACTTGAGTAAGCTAACATTCTTTTGATATTGGTCTGAGGAATGGCAACTAGATTACCTAATATAACGGTTAAAACAGATAAGAGAATGATTAATTCAACCCAATAACTAGAAACAGATGACATGCCGCCTATAAAAAGTCTTAGTAGTACTACCAAAGCAGCAGTTTTAGATGCTACTGCCAAAAATACAGTGATTGAAGTAGGTGCTCCTTCGTAAATATCTGGTGCCCACATATGAAAAGGAACAATAGAAATTTTAAAAGCAAAACCTGCCATTAGAAATATCATTCCCAGTATTTCTAATGGTACAAACTGTCCTGCTCTTAACACATCTGCAATTTCTTTAATAATGGTAGTTTGCGTTACACCGTACATTAGACTTAATCCATACAGAAAAATTGCTGAAGACATTGCACCCAAAATAATATATTTTAAACTTGCTTCTTTGGACTTTTCATCCCCTTGATAAGCAATTAAAATACAAAAAGAAATGGTCATTAGTTCTAGCCCCATATACAGGGTTATAAGTTCTCCAGAGGATGCCATAACCATCATTCCCAAAAGTGCTGAAACAATTAAGGCATAGAACTCTCCTTGTTTAGATACTATATGATCTTTAGAAACTAAAACAGTTAAAATGGCAGCAATTAAAAATAGCTGTTTAAAAAAAATACTAAAAGAATCAATAATGTAAGCTCCACCAAACAAATTTTGTGGATGACTGCCATTAAATAAAGAAATTATTAAAATTGTGAAAAGACCTATTCCTGTGAGCAATGCAAATTTCTCTTTATGCTTTGGCAGTAATAAATTTACTACCAAAAGAATAATACATAAAGTCGCAGTTAAGAGTTCAACTATATAGCTAACCATTAAAATCCCCTCCCGATAATCCCTGCTTCTGATATTCTCTTAATCAAGGGAATTGCCCCACTATGAATAAGATTAATTAACGGTGCTGGGAATAGGCCAAAAAATATTAATACACCTGATAAGATAACTATAGGAATCATTTCCACACCTTTAGCATCTTTTAAGTGATCCCATTCTTTTTTTCTAGGACCAAGGAAAGTATCTTGAATCACCTTCAATATATAAACAGCTGTAATGACAATTCCTAGAACAGCTAAAATTGAGATGACTTTAAAAGGTATAACTGAAAATAATTTTGTTGTTTTGCTAAAGGAACCTACAAATATGAGAAATTCAGCAACAAAATTATTTAGCCCTGGCAAACCCAGTGATGCAAAGCCGGCAATTATAAAACCAATGGCTATTCTTGGCATCTGATGCATTAGTCCTCCAAATTGAGCAATTTCTCTTGTATGAGCCTTATGATAAATATTACCTATTAAAGTAAAGAACAAAGCTGTCATAATACCATGAGCAAACATCTGCGCTACTGCCCCGTCAATTCCTGCAAAATTTAAAGAGGCAATCCCCAAAAGTACATATCCCATATGACTTACGCTAGAATAGCCAATTACAAATTTCAAGTCCTTTTGAGCCATGGCAACCAAAGCACCATATACTACATTGGCAATAGATAGTACTGCAATTAAAGGAACCCAGTATTTTGCACCTTCTGGGAAAAGAAATATTCCTGCCCTGATAATTCCATAACCGCCTAGTTTCATCAAAACTCCAGCATGGAGCATGCTCACAGCTGTTGGTGCAGCTACGTGCCCATCAGGAGACCATGTATGAAAGGGCCACATAGGAACTAAAATGCCAAAGCCTATTAGCATTAGAAAAAAAGCAAATTTCTGAAAACCAAAACTATAATTAATACTGCTAAGAGTTTGAATATCGAAACTTCTTATCCCTAGGCTATTGCCATATACAAAGGTTGCAATGATCCCAACTAAAACAATTGAACTACCTACCAATAAATACAGAGTTAACTTCATTGCTGCGTAGTCTTTCCGAGTACTTCCCCAAACGCCGATTAAGATATACATTGGAATAACAGCTATTTCAAAGAATAGAAAGAAGAAAAATAAATCTTGGGAAATAAATACCCCAAAAACACCTGCAACCAATAATAGTAGAAATATGAAGAATTCCTTGATTCTATTCTCCATTTTCCATGATGCAAAAACACCTGTAAAAATAACAATGGAGGTAAGCAGTATCAAAGGCAAGCTTAAACCATCTACTCCCACAGAATAATTAATTCCGAAGGCAGGTATCCATGGATATGTCTCCATAAATTGAAGCCCACCTATTCCTCTATTATAAGTTACAAAAGCTACAATGGATAACAACAATGAAATTGAAGTGACAATTGCTGCGGTTACTTTTATTTCCTTCACCTTAGTTGCTGGAAGCAAAAGTATTATCATAATACCTAAAATCGGTGCTAATAATATTAATGTTAATATCGGAAATTGCATCTATATCCCTCCTAAAATCGGTGCTGCTAACCATAGAATTATGAAAGCAATTGCTATAAAAAAAATGAAAGCATAATTCTGCACACTACCCGAGTTAACAAATCTAAGTCTTATACCCATCCTTTTTATTAAAGAAGTAGTATTATCAAAAATTCCATCTACTATCTTTCGATCACACCAATGGAAGAAATGAGAAATATTTAAAACAATTCTATCGTATATCCAATTATAAAACTCATTGAAATAATATTGATTAAAAAGAAGTTGATGAATTGGTTTGAATCTCACACTAAGGGCTTCACTTGACACTACTTGCTTACCATAAATAAGCCAGCTTAATATGATTCCACCAAAAGCTGCCGCCACCGATTCACCCATAATGATTGGGTTTGGTAATGTACTTTGGGCCGCCTGAAAATATATGTATGAAGCAAAAGTCTTATTGAGGAAACCATAGAATATTGCAAAAACTGATAATATTATTAAAGGCAATGTCATATTCCAAGGATTTTCGTGTACTGAATGCTTCTGCTTTTCCTGGCCAAAGAAGACGGTAAAAACCAGACGCGCCATATAAAAAGCTGTTAAAAATGCTGTTATTAAACCTAAATAATATAAGAACTTATAGCCATGTTCGTAAGTTACAGACAAAATTTCATCCTTGCTGAAAAAACCAGACAAAGGTGGAATCCCTGCCAAGGCTAAAGAACCAATAATGAAAGTCCAGCTGGTAATTTTCATTTTTTTAATTAGACCACCCATTTTAAAAATGTCCTGTACACCAATAGCATGAATAATACTACCAGCACCTAAAAATAATAAAGCTTTAAAAAATGCGTGACTGGTAAGATGAAATACACCAGCGGTAAATCCACCTACACCCATTGCCATAACCATATAACCTAACTGGCTCATTGTTGAAAAAGCCAATATCCTTTTTAAATCCCTCTGCACCAAAGCAATAGTACCTGCCATAAAGGCAGTTATTCCTCCAATGTAAGCAATTACTAAACTCACTTCATGTAATGAGGAAAATAAGATATAACCGCGTGCAAGGAGATACACACCTGCTGCCACCATTGTAGCTGCATGAATTAAAGCACTTACTGGTGTTGGTCCTTCCATAGCATCCGGAAGCCAGACATGCAGTGGAAATTGAGCTGACTTTGCAACTGGACCTGCAAAAATTAATAATGCTGCAATAGTAAGGAAGAAAACATTGGGATAAGTGGGAATACTAACAGCAAGTTCCCTAAAATTAAAAGTTCCAAAAGCTATGAAAAGACAAAGGATTCCTAATAAAAATCCAAAATCTCCCACTCTATTGGCAATAAATGCTTTCTTACTAGCTCTTGCAGCTGAATGCTTATGAAAATAAAAACCAATGAGAAGATAGGAACATAAACCTACCAATTCCCAGAAAAAAAACATCTGAAAATAGTTATTGGCAATAACTAAACCTAACATAGAGCTGCTGAACAGCGATAAATTTGCAAAGAATCTAGAAAACCCTGGATCATTTTGCATGTATCCTAAGGAATATATTTCCACCAACAATCCAATAAAAGTCACAATTAGAAGCATAATTGCGGTAAGTGGATCCATTAATACTCCTGCTGCAATATTAATTGGAACCGAAAGCCATGAAACAGCATATTCAACAGGCTGATTAATACTAACTCCAGAAGCAATAACGTCATAAAAAACACCTAAAGAAAATATAAGCGAAAGGGACATTCCTGTTATTGCAATTATTGCACTAATACGTTTAAATCTTTTTGTAATAAAGGCTATAAGTAAAAATGTAATTGCTGGAAATATTGGAATTAACCAAGCTAAACCTATAAATATCATAATAACACCTACCATTTCAAAATATTGAAATCCTCTACATTAGTTGTATTACGGCTGCGGTAAATATTTAAGATAATAGCTAAACCTACAGCAATTTCAGCTGCTGCAACCACAATGACAAAAATAGCGAAAAGCTGTCCTGTAACTTTTGCGGGTGCTAAGAATTTATTAAAAGCTACTAAATTAATATTGACTGCATTCATCATAATTTCCACCGACATTAATACACTGATAACATTTCTTTTTGCAAAAGCTCCATAAAGTCCAACACAAAACAAAGCTGCTGCTAATAGAAGATAACCCTCTAAACCAACCATTTAATTTTTCACTCCTTTAGCTAAAATAATGGCTCCTACCATAGCAATTAACAAAAGTATGGCAGAAATTTCAAATGGAATCATATAATTTCCAAAGAATCCTTCTGCAATAGAACCAATGGTATTTTTTACTTCTAAATTTTCATAAGTAAAACGACTCACTAGAATCAAACGTGCAATCAGCGCAAAAAATCCTAAACAAAATATTAGACTGACCCATTTTAATTTATTAAATGGATTACTATTTTTCATTTCATTTTTTCGTGTAAGCATTATAGCAAATACTATTAAAATAGAAATAGCACCCGCATAAATTAAAATCTGTACTAAACCCAGAAAATCCGCTTCAAGTAAAATGAAAACTACTGCGATACCTATAAATGTTAATATCAGTAATAGTGCACTATGTACAATATTTTTTGAACGGACCACGCCTATGGCACAAGCTAAAATTAGAATTGCTATAGGCCAAAAAACAAAAGATGAAATCATAATAAGTCCCCCTTACTGCTGAATAGTGTCAATTTGGTTTCAGCTCTATTATAAGTACTTAATTCAAAATTAGTAGTAGACTGTAACGCTTTACTAGGACAGCTTTCAACACAAAGTCCACAAAAAAGGCAATACATTAATTCCATTTCATACTTACTTAAATGTCTTTTATTATTTTCATCTTTATAACTGTCAATGGTAATAACTCTATTAGGACAGCTCAAAGCACAAATACCACAAGAAATACATTTCTCTGAATCCAGTTTAAAAGAACAACGTGAACGTGGTGGTAACTTAGGATGCTGTTCTGGATACTGCTCTGTAATATTTTTTTCAAATAAATGCCCTAAGGTTACTCTAAGACCATTGATTAATCCTTTACCAAACATCTAACTCACCCCTTAATTAACTGAAAGATTTTAATACCTATCCCTGTAAATAAAACATTCATTAAAGAAATAGGAATAAGATATTTCCAATTTAAAGACATCATATGATCCAGTCTAAATCTAGGAAAAGTCCAGCGAACCAACATGAATAATAAAATTATTACATAGGTTTTTAATATAAACCAAATCCAGGAAGGTAATATAGGACCACTTGCTCCACCTAAAAACAAAGTGACTATAAGTGCTGAAATAGCAAACATATTGGTGTATTCAGCAAGATAAAAAAGTGCATAGCGCATTCCACTATATTCTGTAAATGGTCCAGCTACTATTTCCTGTTCTCCTTCAGGCAAGTCAAAAGGTCCTCTATTTAACTCAGCTGTTGCAGCAATAAAGTAGACAACAAAGGCAATAGGCTGTAGAAAAATGAACCAGACATTATGTTGTGCTCCAACGATTTCTGTCAATTTTAAAGAACCACTTAGCATGACAATGCCAAGAAGAGAAAAAATCATAGGTATTTCATAGCTAATCATTTGAGCAACTACTCGCATTCCTCCTAAGAGAGAATATTTATTATTAGATCCCCATCCCGCCATTAGAATGGGTACAGAAGCAGTTCCGGAAATGGCTATAAAATAAATTACACCCAAGTTTAAATTAGCTGCAATCATATTTTTGCCAAAGGGTAAAACCACGTAGATTAATAGCGCAGGAACCATCACTAATAAAGATGCTAACCGAAAAACCCATCGGTCTGCTTTGCTCGGAATAATATCCTCTTTACCTAAAAGCTTGACCACATCAGCTAAGCTCTGAAACAACCCTCTAGGCCCAAATCGATTTGGACCTAGACGCTGCTGCAGAAAGCCACAAAATTTTCTCTCTAGATAAATCAGATACATAGCATTTAACAAAACAAAAACTACAATAGCTATAAAATAAAGCACGCTCATAATTATACTCACAAAAATATGTGGTATTCCTAATGCCAAAATCAATTTTTTGGCCAAGCTAGATATATTTATAAAGATATTCTCCATTTTTCCCTCCTATTATCGATCGACTTCACCTAATATAGGATCAAGTGATGCTAAAATAGCAACTGCATCCTGAATTGTACTTTCTTTAGCCATTTCAGGAAAGGCACCAATATTAACAAAAGATGGTCCATGTATGTGAAGTCTATAAGGTTTATTCAATCCATCGCTTACCAGATAATAACCTAGAGTACCTTTAGACCCCTCAATTTGGTGATAAATATCTCCTTTTGGTAGTTTTATCATCCTAGGAACTTTAGCTAAAATTGGTCCCTCTTGAATTTGCTGTAGCGCTTGCTTAATAATTTTTAAACTTTCCTCCATTTCGCCAATACGCATTAACCATCGCTCATAGCAGTCACCATTTTTTCCAACAATCACCTTAAATTCGAAACGTTGATAAATACCATAAGGTACATCACGTCTTAAGTCCAAATCGATACCAGAAGCTCTCAAATTTGGGCCTGTTAATCCATAAGCCAAAGCTCTTTCCCCGCTAATAATTCCAACATCTTTAGTTCTGGCTTGAAAAATTTCATTGCCTGTAATGATGCGTTCATATTCCACAAAATTTTTGTCCATATCTGTAAGGAAATTTCTTAACTCTGGTATAAATTCCTCAGGCAGCTCCTGACTTACTCCTCCAATGCGCATATAATTTGTTGTCATTCTAGAGCCACAAACCATTTCAAATAAATCCAGAACTTTTTCTCTATCTCTAAAAAAATACATCCAAGGAGTAGCTCCGTTGAGATCAATTGCCATGCTCCCTAAAAAAACTTGGTGACTGGCAATTCTCTGTAGTTCAGCCATAATGATGCGAAGATATTCAGCTCTTTCCGGAACTTCAATTTCCATAAGCTTCTCCACCGTTTGGACATAACCTAATTCATTTAACATCCCAGACAAGTAATCCAATCTATCGGTATAAGGTATAAATTGAGTATAGGTTCTAGATTCAGCTAATTTTTCCATACCTCTATGTAAGTAGCCAATGACATTTTCAACATTAACAATACTCTCTCCATCCAAAGTGAAAATTGCTCGATATACTCCATGAGTACTAGGGTGCTGTGGGCCAAAATTCAGAGTCATTTCCTCAGTATGAAACATTTTCTGTCGTATCATCACCAAACCTCCTCTCTATCTTCTCTCAATAATTTTAAAATCTTTTCGTAAAGGATGCCCAACAAAATTATCTGAACACAATATTCTCTTTAAATTGGGATGACCAATAAAGTTAATTCCAAATAGATCATATACTTCTCTTTCCTGAACATTTGCCGCCGCCCACTCCTTAGTCAATGAAGGAATCTCAAGTTTTTCATCAAGTTTTACCTTGATTCTAATTAGCTCATGGGTCCTTAATGACATAAAATGATAAATACAGCTTAATCTTTCTTCTTCAACTGCAGTTAAATCCACTAAAAAATTAAAGCCATACTCTTTTACCTTTTTTACAATACCTAGAAAAGTATTAATTTCTATACAAATAGCTATTTGCGTGTTTTCCATGATTTCAACATTTTGTTGATACTCTTCTTTTAATGCCAAAATCAGCTTTTCACTAATTCTACTCACCTATACTCACCTCTTCCGGATGAATAATTTTTTCTTTTAAAGTTAAAAGACCGTGAAGTAATGCCTCAGGACGCGGAGGACAGCCTGGAATATATACATCTACTGGTAAAAATGTGTCTGCACCAGGGACAACATTATAGGAGTCTACAAAAGGACCACCACTAGTAGCGCAGCTCCCCATAGCAATTACCCATTTAGGTTCCGGCATTTGTTCGTAAATTCTTTTCACAATAGGTGCCATTTTTTCAGTAACAGTTCCAGCAACGATCATCAAATCTGCTTGCCTTGGTGAAGCACGAAAAACTTCATAGCCAAAGCGTGCAATATCATAACGAGCGCCTCCAGCCGCCATCATTTCAATAGCACAGCAGGCTAAACCAAATGTCAGAGGCCAAAATGAATGAGCACGACAAAAATTTAATGCATCATCTAATTTGGTTAATTTAATATTTTTTTCTATCTCTTCTTGAATGTATTTATTCTGTTCAAATTTCATTTCCACTCTAATGCCCCCTCTTTCCACGCATACCATAACCCAATGATTAGAATTCCAATAAAAATAAACATCTCAGCAAAAGCGAATAAACCCAGTGTCTTAAATTTCACTGCCCATGGCAAAAGAAAAACTGTTTCAACATCAAAAAATAAAAATACCAAAGCATACATAAAATAACTGGCTTTAAATCTAATCCAGGTTGATCCAGTAGTTTCAACACCACATTCATAAGTAGATAACTTTTCTTTATTCGGCTTATTAGGCCTTACAAAGGAAGCAGTTAACAAAACAACCACTCCAAAGATGAATGAGGCTATGAGAAAAATTCCAACCATTAGAAAATCTTGTAGCATTTTTATCACCTCCTAAAACGTAATTTACTTATAATTTAGCAAGTAACTCATTTATTGCATCCACTTTTTCCTCCTATCTGATTGTCCTTTATCTTTATTCATTTGCATTCCTCATTTCTATTTAACTCTTAAAGCGAAATGTTTTAATTTATTTTTCCTCCCTATAGTGGGAGGATATCACTTAAAAACTACTAAGTTATTGATATCTTTCTCTTTGCTTACATACTACCCAATTCTTATGAAGACTTTATGTAGATTGAAAAAATAAACAGATAAACTTTTTTAGTGCACTTAATATCTACATATTATCTTTACATTTTTTTTATATAATTAACCGCAGCATAAATTATAGGATATTTAACATAATTGATGATGCTATTTTAATTATTAATAAATAAATTTTTTATTATCCTTAGTAATTAAGAAAGGGGTGAAAACAAATGAAATTTCAAGAAATTCATAAACCGATAAAAAAAGAATTAGATCAAGTAAAATCAGATCTTAAAAATTTGAGTTCAGATATACCTAATAGCTCACTACCTGAAATAATTGAATACTTTTTTAAAATTCCTGGCAAACACCTTCGTCCCACTTTAGTCTTATTATCCGCAGGAACAGTAAATTCAAAACTCTCAACAAGCCCTAACTCTTCATTAATACAATTAGCTGTAGTAGTAGAACTCATTCATAGTGCAAGTTTAATCCATGACGATATAATTGATAATGATTTTTGTCGTAGAGGTCAAAAAACTTTAAACAAAATTTATGGTAGAAAGGTTGCTGTTCTTGCTGGTGATGTGATTTTTTCTCATGCTTTTTCAATAATTAACGAATCACTCCCTAAAAAGTTTGTGAAGCCTATCGTTCAATTAACTACTGAGATGTGTGCTGCTGAGATAGATCAGGCTCAATATAATTTACCTAATAAAGAAATGTATTTTAATATTATTAAAGGCAAAACAGCCTCATTCATGGGACTTTGCTGCCGCTTGGGTGGTGAAATTTCAGGTGGAAGTGAGAAAGAAATTCTAATTTTAGAAGAATACGGTTTAAATCTTGGTATGGCCTACCAAATAATTGATGATTATATGGATGGCGATATTAAAGCGAAAAGTAATGTAACCATGGAAGATGCTCATTATTTTGCTCAAAAAGCTATAGATGCATTAAGAAATTTTGAAGCTTCTTCATATAAGGATAGCTTAACAAATTTGGTTAATTACATTTTAACATTTTCCCACAGCAAAGCTCAGAATGCTTAATTAATATAAAATATAATCAATATGTAAAATAACAGTTGAATTGACTAGATTTTATACTAAATCATTCCAACTGTTATTTGCAAAAACTAAATGAAATAACCTAATTTAAATTTATCAAATTTTAGCCCCTAAAATATATTACATGCATATATCTTTTTTAGGAAATTCTATACTAAACGCAGTACCTTCACCTATCTTACTTTTAACCTGAATTTTCCCTCCATTGGCTTCTACTAAACTTTTAGTTATAGTGAGTCCAAGACCTGATCCACCGCTATTTTTATCTCTTGATATATCACTTCTATAAAATCTCTCAAATATATATGGTAAATCTTTTTCAGAAATACCTATACCATTGTCTTCTACCTCTATTACAATATAACCTCTACTTTCAAATAAAGATACTTTTACTCTACCATTAATTTCAAGATACTTATTCGCATTTGAAAGAAGATTATACAGTATTTGTTTTAAATTATCTTTATCCATATATACAATTATTTTTTCTGTAATTTCAGTTGTAATCAAATAATTTTGTTTCATAAATATAGGTTTAAAAGTATCTACAATATTTGTAATTTCAGAAGATAAATCAAATTTACTTTTATTAAGAGTTATACCTGCTTGCTCAAGCTTTGATATGTTTCTAAGATTATTTACTAATTTTGAAAGTCTATCTAATTCTTCATAAAATACTTGAAACCTTTCTTTTGAGGGTTCCCATATGCCATCAATTAAGGCTTCCACATGAGTTTTTAGTGTAGTAAGTGGAGTCCTTATTTCATGGGCCATATCGGAAGTAAGTCTTTTCCTGAGTTCTTCTTGATTCTGTAATGTTTCTGCAAGGTAGTTTATTGAACAAGCTAGTTCTTCTATTTCTTTTGTATTACATTTTATATTAGAACGAACTCCTAAATTTCCTCTTCTCATATCCGAAGCAGTTTTAGTTATTTTTTCAAGTGGAGATGCAATCTGTCTTGATAGAAAAAAACTTATTAATAATCCAAGAATTAGTGTTATAAAAAAAGAGATTATAAAGGATTGATTAAGATTATTTATAAAAGTCAATGAGTTTGAAGAAAAATAAGAACTGCCGTAGTAACCAATAATTATTGTCCCCACTACACTGTTATCCTTAGTTATTTCATGTTTTTCTTCTTTATATTCTCCAGTATTAATATTTGATAAATCACCCATCATACTGCTTTTTCTTCCACCCATCATTGAATTCATCATATTTTTATGCTGCATATATGCAGTCCCTGAAGAAAATAGAGTATTACCTGAATTATCTCTTACTTCAATATATAATTCGTCCATATTTGCATTCCTAACTATTGATTCTTGGCTATCATTTGAGAACCCATTATTTTTATTATATGAACCTTCAATAAATTTAACTATTTCATTTATCTTTGTGTTGTGTTCATCCACTAGATATTTTTTAAATTCATTAGAAATTCTTACATTTGAAATAATACTGGTAATAATTAAAGAGCCAATAAGTGCAATTAAAAAACCCAAAGATAGTTTTTTACCAAGTGTTATTTTCACTACTATGACCTCCTGCATTATTTATATTAACTACAATACTATCAACTCTTTGAGCCTGTAAATTTATAACCTACTCCATAAATTGTATTTATGTATTTAGGATTCTTAGTGTCATCCTCAATTTTATGTCTTATATTCTTTATATAGCTGTCCACAGTTCTATCAAATCCTTCATATTCAATTCCAAAGGCTTTTTTTACTAACTGTTCTCTTGTGAATACCTGACCGGGATTTGTAAGTAATGCTAATAGTACTTTGAATTCATAGGGAGTAATATCTATTTCTTTAGTTCTCTTTTTAACCTTCATTTTTGTTACATCTATTTCCAAATCCCCATCATTAAATACAAGATAATCTGCAAGTGGATTCTGGTCTCTATAAGCTCTTCTAAGAAGTGCTCTGACTCTTTCAACTAGTTCTCTTACACTAAAAGGTTTTGTAAGATAATCATCTGCGCCCATTGCTAATCCTTCAATTTTATCATCTTCCTCTATTTTAGCAGTAAGCATAATAATAGGAACATCAGACACTGCTCTTATCTTTCTACAAACTTCTTCTCCAGAAATTTTAGGAAGCATTAAATCCAATACAATGAGTTTAATATTTTCTTCTTTAAAGATTCTAATTGCCTCTTCACCATCTGTTGCTGTATATATTTTAAATTTATCCTTTTCCAAATAAGCTTTAATTACTTCCAATATATTATCTTCATCATCAACTACCAGTATATTAATAGTATCCTTCATTTTTCAAACACCTCAATACAATTTATTACTTCATTCAATTATAATTATATCAAAAATAACTAGAGATTACTCTCTAGTTATTTTTGATAAATTCTTTTCTCTTTTTATATTCTTCTTCGGTAATTTCTCCTTTGGCATACATACTGTTAAGAGTTTTAATTGCGTTGTTATTTCCATTGAAATAGCCTTTTAATAATTTTATTCCTACAACAACTATTCCTATAATTATTAAAAATCGTATTATCATAAATATTATAAGGTATGGACTTCCCCAGCCTATGAATCCATTACCATAACCACAACCAAACATAATATCCTCCTCCTTTTAATTTTCTATAATTAAATTATAAAATTAAATTATGGAGCAATTATGAATAATTTATATCTATTACTGTAAAACACATTTAATAATACAATATTGAGGCTTTAGCTTTATAAAGCATATTACAAATTCATCTTTACTCCGTTATTTTTAAGCCACTGATCTCTTTGCTTATAATCTGGCAATATAGAAGCTACTGCTTTCCAGTAATCCTTAGAATGGTTCTTATGAACCATGTGGCACATTTCATGAACTACTATATAGTCAAGTACAGATTCTTTAGCCATAACACATCTCCAGTTAAACAGAAGTGCATCTTTATAAGTACAACTTCCCCATCTTCTCTTTTGTTCTTTTACTTTAATTTCTGAAGGCTTCATATTAAAATACTTTTGATAAAAACTGACCCTCTTATTTATCTCCTTTTTTGCCATTTCTCTATACCACAATTCCAGAGCTTTTCTTATGTATTCTTTATCGTTATTCTTAGTAGTTACTATGATTTTATCATTCAAAATAGTAACATTTGGCCTATCTATATTAACATCTAAGTTTATCTCAATAGGACACTCTCTTCCAAGGTACATAAACAATTCACCCGTAACAAATTCCCTACTTGCAGACTGATAGGGCCTATGTTTAAAATAGTAAAGTTTTTTAGAAATCCATGCTGCCTTTCCCTTTACCATTTCTATTATTACATCCTCTGGTATTCCAATAGGTGATCTTACTTTAATATCCCCCGTAGGTTCTATAGATATTCCCATGGTCTTTCGTTTACTAAATAACACTTGAAATTCTATATCTTCACCAGCATACCTAATTTTTAATTTCATAATAATCACCTGATATTTTATATATGCATATACCTCATTCTGTTTATTTATGAGTTTTAAAACTTCTGTTAATACTTATATGTAATATTCATTAATCCTAAATTTCATCTAATATATTTATAGCATCTTTTATAAGTTTAGGGCATATATCTTTGAATAAACCTTTTTCTCTAGCATATTCCCTCATACCTTTTTGGTTTAAATTACATCCAAGCAGATCCCTACAGGTAATTGAAGAATTCATTTTTTTAAACTTTTCATTGAAGATTCCAACCATTTCATAAACTTTTTCTTTAGATTCCTTATCTTCAATCTTGTCTGGACCATATTTAAGTCCTAAAACCATTATTGCTCCAGCTACAGCACCACAAACTTCACCTTGACGTATTCCACCGCCAAAGCCTGTACCTACTTTTAATAGTGAGCTCATATCTAGATCCAATTCATTGCAGTAAGTTAATAATACGCTTTGAGCACAATTGGCTCCTCTACTAAATTTGCCTACGGCTTGTTCCACTTTATTCATAATATCCACCAGCTATCTTTAAAATTATAAACTCATATTTTCATACCGTTATATAACAGTTTCTCTTTTTTAACTTTATTCTATAATACCACAACTTAATAAAAAAATATATTTTATTATTGAATTTCACGTTATTAATTATTATTTTTTTATATTTACTAAAAAAATCAATTAAAAGATGGATATCTCGTAAATAAATCTTGTTTATACCTAGCTAATCACTCTACAAATTCTGTTTATGCATTAATATTCATTGATAAAGCAGATTATTATAAAATATTTTATAGCTTTTCTATTTTAATATTTTTAATAAAATTATTAATCTATCAATTATATCTATAAATGCAATGTACATTTTATTAATTTGCTAATTTTCAAGCATTTATATATTAAATTTCATTATTTTACACATATACCTCTTCATTAAATTATGCTAAAATAAGAGTAATTTCAATAGCTTGTATATATTAAGAAACAAGAAGTTTATATTAAAATCTTTTGTACAAAAGTCAATCTCATTACCGAAAACAAATTTTCCAATTAACTAATAAATTAATATATGAGGAGTATTAAAATGAAGAACATTATTATTATATTCACTGGCGGGACTATATCCATGAAAACAGATAAAAAAAGTAACTCTGCTGTACCCTCTTTATGTGGCGAAGATATACTAAAGTTAATTCCTGGTATGGATAGTATAGCAAATATTGATTGCATGGATTTCGGCATAATACCCGGTCCCCATATGACTCCAGAAAAAATGATGGAATTATCCAAAATAATAAGTGATAAATCTAAAGATTATGATGGTATAGTAGTTACTCATGGAACAGATTCCCTTGAGGAAACGGCCTATCTTATAGATCTTACTTATAATAATTTAAAGCCTGTAGTTTTTGTAGGTTCAATGAGAAATAGTTCAGAACTAGGATGGGACGGCCCTTTAAATATTATAAATGCTGTTACTACATCTATCTCTGAAGATGCAAAAAACAGAGGTGTCTTAGTAGTAATGAATAACGAAATACATTGCGCTGCACAAGTTACTAAGACAAACACCTCCTCACTAGATACTTTTAAAAGTTTAGATTTTGGCCCTATAGGTTTTGTTGACAACAATAAAGTTTATTTTTATTTTAACTATACAAGGCATGAGCATATACCTACGAAAAAAATTCAAAGCAATGTGGACCTTATAAAATGTGCCTGTGGTATGGATCATCGTCTCTTAAAATTCTGTGTAGATTCAGGAACAAATGGCATAGTAATTGAAGGTATGGGCAGGGGGAATATTCCTCCGAAAATGCTTTCTGGAGTTGACTATGCACTGAGTAAAAATATACCTGTGATTTTAGTTTCTAGATGTATTTCTGGAAAAGTTTCTGATAATTATGGTTATGAAGGTGCTGGAAAAGACTTAACTAAAAGAGGAGTAATTCTTGGTGATAACCTTCCAGGTCAAAAGGCTAGAATTAAGTTAATGGTGACTCTCGGACTTACTGATGATTTATCTGAAATAAAGAAAATATTTGAAGAAAATTATTATTAATGTACTTAACCCCACCCACAAGTGGATGGGGGTTTTTAATTCTCCTCTTAAATCAACTGCTTTCGCTTATTAAAGAAATTACTATAACACATATAGCATGCTATAAATGAAGATATAGCTGTAGTTGAGAGAAGCATAAACATAACTATAATTTGATATTTAATAGCATTAACAGGTGAAGTACCAGCTAAAATAAGTCCAGTCATCATACCCGGCATTGATACAATTCCTAATGTTTTTGTTGAATCTATTGTAGGCAGCATACCTGTCTTAATGGCATTTCTTATTATCTCTATAGAAGATGGTAAAATATCTGCTCCCAACGAAAGTTTTGTCTCAACTTCTTCACGTTTATTTTTAAAATCTGAACTCATCTGTTTAAAACATAATCCCAACGCCACCATTGCATTACTTATAATCATTCCACTTACAGGTATTATTTGATAAGCCTCATATTTTATAGTTCCTGAAAATACAAGTATTGATAAAGTACTAATAGTTCCTACAGCTATTGAAATAAATGAGATTACTAAAGCATTCTTAACCTTACCCCTTTTAGCAGCATTATATGCCGCATTAAAGGTCATAAAAACTAGTAAGAATGTGGTGAAAAGTGGATTCTTGAATCCAAATATATAGTTAAGCACATAGCCAAGAGCAATCAACTGTATTATACCTCTGATTACACCTATAATTATTTCCTTTTCAAGTTTAAGCTTCTGAAAGTATGAGAAAAAAATAGAAATTAGTACAAGTAATGAAGATATTAATATTGAAGAAATATTAATGTTTGTTCCAGTATTCATCTTAAAACCTCCAAAGATGTTATTTCACCCTTCTCCATAGATATTATTTTATTTGCATATTTTTTACTCTGATCAAGATTATGAGTTATCCATAAAATAGTGATACCTTCTCTATTTAAGGATTGAATTATATTTTCAACTATTAATGTATTGTCTACATCAAGTGCTGAGGTAACTTCATCTAACAGCAAAATTTCTGGTTTAAATAATAAAGTTCTAATTAATGCTATCCTTTGTTTCTCTCCACCCGAAAGATTCTTTACCTTCTTATTTATAGAGCCCTTCTCGAGTCCAAAAATTGATAGAAGTTTGTCTACTCTTTTCAAATCAATCTTCGTATTTCGTATTGAATATGGAAATTTACAATTATCAATTACAGTATCCCCAAATAAATAAGGATTTTGAAAGCAATAAGCTATATTTCTTCTCCATTCATTAGGACTATACTCCGTATAAGATTTATCTTTATAAAGTATACTACCCTCTGTTGGGCTTATAAGCTGAGAACACAATTTTAAAAATGTACTCTTTCCGCTACCAGAAGGCCCTACTATCGAAATAAAATCTCCACGATTAATATTTATTGATATATCTTTTAATATGACTTTATTATCATTAGTATACATAACATTTTTAAAGTCCAATAAAGGCACTATGAACACCTTCTCTAATTATTATTTTGTTTAAACAATTCTTCTTTATTTACATTGCTAATCAATTCAAATAGCAACTGTGTAAATACCATTTTTTTATCTTCTTCAAATGTATTAAATAGATTATGTGCAAATATTTTATCTTGATTAATATGATCCTGTATCACCTGACTGCCCTCTTCAGTTACAATAAGTTCAACAATCCTCCTATCTGTATTATTTCTAATTCTTTTGATATAATTTTTAGATTCTAATCTATCAATAATCCCTGTAGCCGTTGAAGCTGGTATATTATATTCCTTTGATATATCCTTAACTTTTAACTTCTTGCCAAAATATATTCTTTCTAAAATATACATGTCCTGTGGCTGAATATTTGATGTTTCAAATTGATACAGATTTTTATATTGTAAAATTTCTATCAATTTATGCAATAAAATATTTTCATCCAAGACAATCTCCCCCCTTTAAATTATATTGTTAAAAAAAACATATAATATCTACTTTTCATTATTACATATGACTATAAGGAAATATTATCTTTCATCAATTTATCAAAAGTTCATTCTTGTTAAGTAATTTACGCTATACGTTTATTACGAGTTACGTATATTATAATACTTATTGTAATATAATACAATAAAGATTTCTATTTCTTAATTTTTTATTGAATTAAACAGTATTTCCAGATTTTATTTACGAAATAAAATAGATGTAGTCATAAGACTACACCCATTTAAATGAGACAGTTACAGAAAACGCATTTATATTATTAGCACATATGCAAAATATATTCACTGTCAATTA
>NZ_BAEV01000009.1 GCF_000246895.1 Clostridium arbusti SL206
GCTTCAATTCCATACAAAATAAAACTTAGCGCTCCCGATTGAAAAACACTGAAATTTTTTACTAAGAATACACATATCAACGGCAGCCCAAAAGCAAAAATCAAAAATAGAACAATGTGTTTCTTAATATTTTCATCTTTCATATTGATGTCCTCACAATAAAACTAACACACATAATCTTTCCTTCGCAATTTCTTACTAACCTATTTTACATTAATATAATAATAAAAATTAATTCAAACTAAATTCAGATTATGAATTAATTTTTATTATTAATAGCATAGAAAATTAAAAAAATAATGACAAGTATAAAATATATAATACCTAATATTAACCCTAAAGTTTTATTTATACTTTTAGCTATTGGTGTTGCAATTATTAATGCTGGTATTATAAATAAAATAATTATGTATTTATATGGTTTCTTTACAGTTATATAATCCATAAAAATTAATATTATTAATAATGAAAATGCAATAATTGGTATTATTTGAGTATTAATATTGAATCACCTCACCGTTTCATCTTATTTTACTAACCTTCACCATATAATTCGGTAAAATATAAAAAGCCTATTTTTTTAACCTTAAAATTATATATCTCATTTGCTGTGCCTATACCACCTATAGGATGATATTTAACACGATAAATCATTGCATTCTCATAATCAAGAATATATTTATCCATTTTATATTGCGGTTCATTAATATCAAAATTTTCCTTAAAAGCTGAAGCTGGATGACCTATCATAAATAAATGTGTTCTAATGGATCTAGAAGGAGTTACATGAACTATAATAAATCCTCCAATAATTATACACATTGATAATAATATACTTATTTTTCTTAAATATTTCATACTATCCCCCTTGTATAATTCTTCTCATCTTACTATTATTTATCAATGAAATTTGTCATTTAGTGAACTTTATAATAAGATTGTGAAATATTTATGGCATTGATGATACTGTAAAAAAGATAAGTCCAGTTAATACCAATAAGCCTATAGATAATATGCTCATAACTAATGTTATTTTGGCTAACAAATTAGAAATTTTATATTTTCTCATTAGTATGGCAACTCCACCGCCAATAATTATGAATATTCCCCACATTACAAAACCTTTAGTTTCATGTAGCAATTGGTCATTAGCAATCCAAAGTTTTAAAATAAAGAAAAACATGATAATAGAAATAAGTGATATTACTTGACTAAATAGTTTTAAAAAAACTTTCATAAATTTATGCCCCCTTAGTTTATCATAATTTACCATATTAATCTTATCTTCATAATAAAATTTAATTTCTATTCTTTGTTATCATCTTTAGAAGCTGTACATACTAATAGTATTGTTGAAGTTAATATACATACCAATATTAAAATATATATTTTTTTTTAACAATCCAACTTTATGATTTATTGTATTTAACAAGGAAAATGTAGCCAATGTTGTACAAAATACCATTACCCCAGATTTTTCATAATTTTTTCTTTTCAATAACATCATTCCTTTTTATGTAGTAATTATGTCTCACTAAATTATCACATTAATTTCTTCAAGAAAAGAGTCTTGCATACCTAAATTGATTTATAATCACTTACGGTTATTTAAACAATAATCTACAGTTTCAGCTTAATTCATATAGAGATTATACCATATTACCCCATATAATCCATTATTACAGATAAAATAAATTGTAGGCTTATTCTATAGCGATCTGCTTTACTTTTATACTCTTTATCCCCAATAACTATACCAAGAATATGCAGTACAAAAAATAAGGTTAACAACCACAAAAAATCAAACCACCAATTAGCCATATATTATATATAAACTAATTGGTGGTTAAGCAACACCTAATTCATTTAAATTTTCTGATATTATTTGAATATTCATCACCTTTTTTTGATTTTTATATGCTTTCTACATTATAAAATCTATTATTTTTATTGATTAAATTTTTATTGAACACATATGATTTGATAATTAACATCCGTATAAATTATATTTATATAGCTTGTGAACTGCTCCGACATATAGAAGTAAGAGTTTTCTACTTCCGAGAGTTCATAATTTAGACTCTTTATAGGCTTGAAATCCCCTTGCACCGAGGATACTGTACTATAATCATCTGTACATAAGCCTTGAATTAAATATAATTTTTAAGATAAAAGCCACTAAATTTTGTGTTCCAATATAGCTTAGCCTCTAGTATATCTAGTAAGCTAATTATATTTATTTCATTTCCATATTCTCAATCTTTTAAACTGTAATAACATTATTATATAGTCATACTTTAAATCAAATACTTAATATCTGTATTTTCTATACCCTAATGCCTTTAAACATTTTTTCTTAATCCTTTTATGAATTAGGGTTGCTAGAAGAAGTTTTTTATATCTTCTTCATGCTTTTATTGTAATGTAAACGTTTATATTTGTCAACTCTTTTTTAATATTTATTTAGCAAAATATTTTTCATTTATGATATGCCTCACCATAATAAGTATAGCGTAGACTTTTTAAAATATTATTTTACAATTTAGCGTCTTATCTATCTAAATTGAAAGTTTTCATAATGAAACTTTCCAACCTTTAATTTACTGCTTATGAATTGTTTTTTTAAATTTTCTCTCATTGGTTTAGGACCACAAAAATATACATCGATAGTTTCCTCAGTCTTTACATGTTTACTAATTTCCTCTACTGATAAAAATCCTTTTTCTTTTGAATTAAACAAATGTAATCTTAAGTTATCACTGCCTATTAGCTCCTGTAATTCATTCACATAAGCCCCTTCTTCTTCATTATTATATGCATAGAAGAAATCAATAGAGTAATCTTTTGGTATATCCACTTGTGAAAAACTTCTGAATGGTGTCACTCCAATTCCACCTGCAATCCATATTTGATTTTTAGTTCCTGTCTTGTAATTAAATTTTCCGTGAGGTCCTTCTACAACAAATTCATCACCAACCTTCAGTGTATCAAATAAAGCCTTTGTATCATCACCTAAATCTTTAATTGTAAATTGCAATTCTCCATCTTTAGGTGCTTCACTTATAGTAAATGGATGAGATGCAAATTTATTGTCTTTATCCAGTATTTTTAGAAAAGCAAATTGCCCTGATTTAAAATTCATGTTAGTTCCTAAGGCACTTCCTGTAATCTCTAATGTACCTTTTGCAACTGTCTCTAATTTTTTAACTTTGAAACGATATTTAAAAGCAGTTTTTTCATAAAAGAATATACTGTAAATAGCAGACAAAATACCTATACAATTTACAATGTTTAGCCATATGCTAAAAGCATTCATAGAAAAAACAGCATAATTTGCACTTCCATAATAGTGATAAATACCTAAGATATATCCAATCAACATGAATTTATGAATTGTCTTCCATCTTTCATAATTTAATTTTTTTGCCAAAATAGCAATAAGTATAATAATTACAAACAAATACATACTAAAACTTCCATACATAGCATATGGATCTCTAGGTATATGGTTACCTGCTTGAATTTCAATTCTTTTACCTATACTTATTGTTATATCATGAACGAAAACCATAAGAAGCGCTGAAATACCTAAGTACTTATGATAAATATATGACTTATCTAATCCATCAAACAGATTATCTAAAACCTTATGTCTGGTAGAAATAAAATTTATTAAAGCAAAGCCAACTAGGGCAAAAGCAGCCAATAATTGAGAATATTGACTTATTAGCGGAATGTCTCTTGTAGGCTTAATAAATAACCAAGACACCCCTGTTATTAAAATGCTAAATAAAATAATTAAAATACCTGATTTTTTTTTCATTATACAACATCTCCTGTAATTCACTGATAACTAAATAATCCTTTAAACTATACTCTAAGAATAATATTTTTATTTCAAAATTTAAAACAAATCCCCTAAAATTAATTTTCACATTTACTATTATTTAAAGAAAGCAGCATAAAACAGCTTTTTATCCTTAAATAAGAAGAATAAATTCCAGCTGCAAAGATTATATAAAGTAGACAATTGATTAAATATACTGAATTATCAACCGCAAAACATTTATAAATGCAAACTATGCCTGGAATAATAAAAAACGTTGCAGATACTAACCTTCCAATCTTATCAAAAACAAATGCTTTATTTGATTCTCTATTATAAGATTTAATAAATTTTGATGTTATTACAAACTCTAAAAATTTTAAACATACAAAAACTAAAAACCATAAAGGTAACATTTTTAGAATTATTAGCGCTGTATATGAAAGAATTATATATAATAAATCTGCAAACACATCAAGTTTAGCTCCTATTATGGAAACGGCTCCCATTCCTCTTGCAATTTTGCCATCTAATAAATCTGAAAAACAAATTGCCAGAAACATAACTATTAAATTTATAAAATTTCCTCTTCCATATGCAAATTGTTCTACAATAAAGTATAAAAATATAAAAGTCATAATTATTCTTGTTATTGTAATACTGTTAGGTATAAATCTAATTATATTTTTCATATATATTCCCTCTTAAAAATAATATTTTTTCATATGTTTCTAGATACTTAAAGTATATTGCTTAAATTTTAATATAAACTTAGAGTTAGCTTAAAATTTACTAAGAAAAAAGTAAATAAACTGTGTATCATGATTTTTAATAACTGTTGTATTTCTTACTTACCATTTTATAAGTAAATAATGGTATAAATATAAAATAAATATGTTAATTTTGTGTGATTTTTAAATAGAAACTGCATATTGAAATATTTTTGAAGTGCGACGCAAAAAATACCGTAAAATTATGTAATACAGTATTTTATAAATTATTAATATAGCGCCACAGCATATTATTTATCACTCTATTCTTAACGGTTTTTCTTATCCAGTTTTCATCATTGTCTTTTGCTTCATAACAGGCAATTCCTTCATTCAACCATCTTGGCGTATTCCCATTTATTTTGTTTACTAAGATATGAACAAACTCATGAACTGCTGTATTTACTACGTTATCAAAATCTGAATTGATTCTTTTTTAAGATTCTCTTTTGATATAATAGAAGCCGTTTGTAGTGCTCGAGTATACGGTGAATAGAGAATAATATCTGACTTGCCTATCCTAGCATCTCTAGAAGCCCTTTTAGCCTGTTTAATACCATTATTTGTTAATGGTATTAAGTCCATTGCTTGTCCTTTTAAATTATATTTATCTATGCTGTCCCACTCTTACTCTACCTGTCTAATGAAATAAAATTGTGTCAATTATATCACTTTTCTTCCTAATTTAGATTAATATTTCCTGTCATATAAAGTACCGCTTTTCCGCTTACCTTAACTCTGTCACCAGCCATCTCACAATATAACAATCCTCCTCGTTTTGATAACTGTTTGGATATCATTTTATCTTTACTCAATCTTTTTGACCAAAATGGTATTAAATTACTATATGCCGAACCTGTTACAGGATCTTCATTTACACCGAGTTTAGGATAAAAGCAACGGGATACAAAATCCACATCATTACCCTTAGCTGTAACAATAATACCTAAACCCTTATCAAGTCTTAATACCTTAGAAAAGTCAGGGCTTAAATTTTTCACCTGATATTCCGTTTCTAATACCACAAATAAATCTCTTGATAAATATAATTCAATAGGTTTTATGCCAATAACATCTGAAATTGTTTCTAACAATGGAATCTTTTCTGGCTCTCTTAACGGAAGATCCATCTCATACAAATCTGCCTTACGTTTAACCTCAAGTATTCCACTCCTAGTATTAAATATCATTTTTTCTATTCCTATATCAATATAATTTGAAATAACATAGGCGGTTCCCATTGTAGCATGTCCACATAAATCTATCTCTGCTTTTGGTGTGAACCATCTTAGCTCATACTCATTTCCTTTTTTAAGCACAAAGGCTGTTTCTGATAAATTATTTTCTGCTGCAATTTTTTGCATTATATCATCCTTTAACCATTCATTTAATACACACACCCCTGCTGGGTTTCCTTTAAATATTTCATCAGCAAAAGCGTCCACAACATAATATCTCATCAATCATATCCTTCTTTCTAAAAATATATTGGTTTTTACATTATTAATGTACCAAATTTGTCATCATTCTTTAAGTTGTATCGTAGCTATCTCCTTTAAATAGATATTCTTCTTCCTAATTTACTACTGTAATGGTTTATAAAAATTATTATTAAACTTCAGATATTATTAATAGTCATAAAGTGGTTTAATACTACAGTAGATACAATCCCGTTATTTATGTTTTTTTCGTAAAAATCTTTCAGGTTAAATAAAATAACATCTTTATTTTTCATTTCTTCCAATTCTTCCAATAGTTCTCCCAAACGAAAAAAATCAGTTACCACTTCTTTGCTATTATCTACTTCGAGTAACAATATATAATTATTCTCTAAAATTTTGAATGCTTTTTCAAACTCTTGAATTTTTATATAATAAAAAACCATATGTATTGTTGGATGCAGAAAACTATCTATAAGAATATACTGCCATAAGGCATCTTTAAACCCATCAATTTTACTTTCACCTATGAGTTCCGAATTATCAAATGACTCTATTTGCTTTTTCAATACCTTATAACTCTTTATAGATAATAATTTCACTTCTTCAATTGACTGATTTTTGTGTCTTTTATAATTTTGTCTATTTAAAACATCAAGATCTTCATGGAATGAAACATATTCAATCTTTTTTACTGATTCTAATTTTTTAGAGGCTAAAATCCTCCATTCGCTTATATGTGAAGCAACATCTTTAAATGTCCAGTTATCATAACTACCTAAAAAATTTTCCTTTTTATCTGCCAATTTAATTATAAAATTTTCTTCCTGAATATTGACATAATCAATAAGCTCAATTAATTTTCTTTTATAATCCATGCTTTGTCTCCCAATAATTTATTTGTATCTTAAATACTCATTAATTTCTATCTGATTACTAAATTATATTGGTATAATCTAGTAATCTGTTATTTTTTCATTTTCAACTGGCTTGTCAATATATTTTCTAATGCTTCTACGCATTTCAATTTCTTTAATCATCTATCATGTTCCCCTTTTTCAATAATATTTTAGTACGTTTTATAAGAAAACTACGTACTATTTAATTTCTGCAAAAATTTCATGTATATTTCCATCTGGGTCGGCAAATAGTGCTGTTCTTTGATTCCAAGGCATATCTTGTGGTTCATGAATAGAAGTTGCTCCTTTAGAGATTAACTTCTTAAATGATTCATCAACATCATTAGGATTTTCACATGGGAAAGCAAGTTCAAAGCCCTGTCCAAATGACTCTTTCCTATATTCGCTACTATACACATACATAACATCTCTCATACAAATAGCAAATCTTGCTCCATCGTTTTCAAATTCAACATAATTACCAAGGTCATTTTCAATTCTAAATCCGAGAACTTGATTATAGAAATTTTTCATTTTATCTATATCATTTGTCCAAATCGTAATAAGATTAATTTGTGCTTTCATTGTATATTTTTCCCCTTTCTTAATTTAACATATAGTTCTCTTTAAATTACCATTGTTCAACAATATAATAAAATTCTAAGCTTCTTAACAAATTAATATTATATTTAAGCTAAGTTTATTTATAAGTATTTTTATTTTTACTTTCTCCTACTGTTTTGCCTATGTAATAACCAACAAGTATCACACCTACTAAAAACAATAAGTATATTACCATGTTTAATGCTAATATATGATATTTACTGAATAATGAGGACAATAAAATTCCTAAAAAAAGAACTATGATACCATACCTTGATACATGATTCATAAATTCATTCACACGATTCATAAGTAACACTTCTTTCATTTTTAATGTTTTGTAAATAACATCTTATATCACAATAAATTACTAACCTGTATTAATTATATATTAAAATAGTACCATATTATTGGTTAGGTAGTAAATTATAATTACTAGAATTAAAGATCATAAATAAAGGCTTTACGCTTATTTTTTCTGTTTTAAAATTGGAATTGCAAAAGCTAATTCAACATATTATAATAAAAATTAGCATTATGTTGGATTAAAACGCATGGTAACAGACCATAAAATATCTCCGTGTATACGTAATTTACTTTCTAGTGCATTACAAGATACTGATATTATCCCTAAATGTAAATTATATCTTAATGTTAGTATAATAATTTTTTAAAAATAGGATAAATTCATCCTAAATATAAGATATATAAAATAAATATTTGGAGGGATTTATATATGTTAGTAAATACTCAGAAAATAATTTCTATGTCTGAAGCTAATTAAAACTTTTCTAAAATAGCAAAAATGGTTGATGAAGATAAATCTGTAGTAATAATGAAAAATAATAAACCTAAATATGTTCTTTTAGATTTTGAAGAATTTAGCAAAGAAGCCACTTCTGAAGAAGAAAAATTAGATAATATTGCGGATAGAATATTAGGAGATAATATAGAAGCATTTAATGAATTAGCTAAATGAAATACATTTCACTTGAATATATGTTAAAACTTCATGAAAAACTTATAAAAGCTACAGGTAGATCAATTGAAATAAGATATATAGAACTTTTAAAATCATCAATAGAAAATTCAAAAGTAACTTTTAATGTAGAAGAACTGTATCTTACTTCTGAAAATAAATCTGCTATAGTATGATAATATATAAAAAACATTCTGTTAACATATTTTGCTATTGTAGAAAAACTAATATGAAAGTTGTAGAATTAGCATGAAATAAGTAAAATGCAAGGAGGCATATAATGGCAATAGACTCTACTTCTCAATTAAACCAACTTAATGCATTGCAACAATTATCTAGTATTCAGAGTAATAGTAATACAAGTAATGATGATTCACTATTTTCTACTATGCTTGAAGGTCTACTTAGTAATGCTACTAATGGTAATACTACTAACAGCAACGCCGTTAATAGTAGTAGTGAATATTCAAAAAGTACTGGTAACAATGTGAGTAATGTGAATGGATTGGACTCTTTATCGCAGTTACAGACACAAAAATTAAATCAAATGGTTCAATTACAAGCTCTACAAAATGAAATGTCAAGTATATCTAGTAATGATAGTAATGACGATTCTAATACTGACACTTGTATAGGCAGCATTGGAGGAAATAGTACTGATATGTCACAATTAATGAATACCCTGATTCAGTCTGTTCAACAAAATCAAAATGGAAATGATAGTTCCATATCTCAGAAAGTTTAACCTATATTTTTTAGAAATTCTCCAATAGGAATATATCAAGATTTATTAATGTTTATAAACAGAGTTCTAAGTATATAATACTTAAAGCTCTGTTGTCCTTGCTTCACACTGAAATACTCTTACGATACATCTTAAGAAAAATGCACATCAATTAATTTGTCCAAAAAAAGAGTCTTGCATGCCTCAATTGATTTGTAATCACTTACAGTTATTTAAATAATAATCTACAGTTTCGGCTTAATTCATATAGATATCATACCATATTACCCCATATAATCCATTATTACAGATAAAAACAAATTGCAGTCTTATTCTATAGTGACCTATTTTACTTTTACAATCTTTATCCTCAATAACCATACCAAGAATATGCAGTACAAATAATAGGATCCGTAACTACAAAAAAATCAAATAAAAGATACAAAAATATATATATTACTTATCTTTGTAATCTTCTTTCTAAGGTCAATTATCTATCATTTAAGCTTTCTATCAAAAGTGTTATCCCTATAATCAAATGGAATATCCATCCTAAAAACGGTATCCATCCCAATGCATTACCTACTATCCCTAATATGTGACCTGCTTTACTTTTATACTCTTTATCCGCAATAACTACACCAACAATATGCAGTACAAATAATAGAACTAATGGTGCCCACCCGTGGGCTACTATAAAGATTCCTCCTAGAAATGGTATCCCTAAAAATAATTCTATTATTGCTATTATAATTTTGTATGTTTTTGATGTATTATTTGACATATAAATCACTTCCCTTATCAATATTTGTACTCTCACTAAATTTAGATGAATTATTCATGTCCATGCCACTGTTATTACTGTCATAAGTTAAATTATTATTTTATAATTATTATACTTTATATATCGTGTATTAATTTTATTTTTTTAGTTTACTTTATGTATATGATTTAATTAAATATAATCAATAAAGTCCAGTTCAATAACTACCAAAAATCAAACCACCAATTAGTCATATATAATATATAAACTAATTGGTGGTTAAGCAACACCTAATTCATTTAAGGCACATTCAAATACTTAATCCTCTTATATTATTTGAATATTCGTCACCTTTTTTTGATTTTTATATGCTCTCTGCATTATAAAATCTATTGTTTTTATCGATTAAATTTTTATTATCCTAATTAGATTAGTGCCTAATAAGAAGCAGCGTTGTAGGCAAAGTCATCTTTATAAATATATGTTTCGATTGCATCTGCTGCTTTGACATATCCCCCTGATGACAGCATTTCTTGGCGCATCTTGTCCATATTGGCTTTATAGGTGGAGTCATTCAAAATCTTGCTTGCCGCTACCCTTAAATTAGTGGCAGTAACATGTTTCTTATCAATCATTTCCCCAAGACCAAGTTCTATCATGCGCTTGGCTACAATTGGCTGATCGGCCCTCTGTGGAATTCCGATCACCGGAATCCCGTAATACATGGATTCATTTGCACTGTTCATACCGCAGTGGGTAATAAATAAATCGGTATGTTCTAATACTGCCACTTGTGGAACGAAAGAATATACATAGAAATTAGCAGGGATGTTACCCAAATCTTCAATGTTTATTTGTTTACCAATGGACATAACCACAGAAACATTAGTGTCTTTAAAGGCTTCCATGCAAGTTTTAAAGAATTTAAGGACATTTGTAGATACGGTTCCCAACGAAATGTAGATAATTTTTTCTTTCATATGATCAAAAGGAATATCACTTTCTTGCACACGCCCGCCCACAGAAGGACCTATAAATACAAATTGTTTTTCATCAAAATCTTCGTTATAGATCTGAAATTTTCTAGAGGTATAAACAATATTTAAATCTGGATTGTGATCAATTAATTCATATATCAAATCAGTATGTCTCAATTTTTTATCTTTGATTAAAAATCTTGAAAGTGCTTTTCTGAATAACTTGCTTTCCATGATTTTACGCAAGAATCCTTTACCTTTGGTAGAATCATTTGTAATCTTTTTATTTAAAGCAAAGGTGGAGGTTAAACAGACTGTTTTTATGTGTAACTCTTCGCCAAGCTTAGCACCAAAGAAAAAGCCCATTTCATAGATAATACAGTCAAAATTTTTGCCGATTTCTAAGGCTTTGTAGTAGATGGTTGACATGATGGCAAAAATATCTCTAACTACTAGTTTTTTGCCAGTTTGTGCTTTATAAGTGATAACATTTGCCCCTACAGAAGCTATTTTTTCTCGGAATTCTTCGCTTATGAGATAAGTAACCTCATGTCCCCTATCTACCAATTCTTTAGTAAGAGCGATAGTGGGATTGACATGTCCATGCATTGGTATGTTAAGCATTAAAATTTTTGCCATTTTGTAAATCTCCTTTCTATATGAAAACAGTTGTTATTGAATATAATTTATATTTTCAAGAATCATATTTACAAGTTATTATCTTCCAGTCAAAATTAAAAGTCAAGAATGTAAATATTTCTTTATAAAAATTTAATATATGAATGACTTTAATTTCTATCTCATCAATAGACTACACACCTTAAGGAAAAGCTAGATTTTATGGAAAAATTTACACCCCTGGGGTGTAAAGAATTCTACCTTTGTAAAAATATTCACCCCTGGGGTGCAATTTTATACAGTTTTTTTACAGTTACATAATAAGCAATTCCTAAGGGTATGCAGGACCCAATCCATGCAAGAGGATTAGCAAGAGATGCCCCAGCAAAACCTAAGTGTTTTGACAAAACCATAGCTGCGAAGGTCCTCATTGCTAGTTCCATAATTCCTGCTACAGTAGGTGCAAAGCTCTGTCCAAGGCCCTGAAGACTATACCTATAGATAAACAGCAGTGCCAATATAAAATACATTGCCCCATTGATATTTAAATAGGTTTGTGCAAGAGACACTACTTCTGGCTGACCCTCCCCTACAAAAAGTTTTATCATCCAATGACCAGCCAAAATATTAACCGCACCAACAACAATACTAAATCCTACAGATATAATGCTGCATTGTTTTATACCAATACGGATTCTCTGAATTTTGTTAGCTCCATAGTTTTGTGCTACATATGTGGCCATTGTAATTCCAAATGACATCATAGGTTGAATAGCTAGCGTATCAATCTTCTGTGCTGCAGTATATGCGGCTACAGATACCTCACCTAAATTATTCAGTGCAAATTGAATAATAATGGCACCAATGGCAATGATAGAAGCCTGAAATCCCATAGGAATTCCCATTCTTAAATGCTCCCATAATATTTCCTTTGTCAAACGCCAATCTTCCTTATGGAGATTTAAAATTGGTATTTTTCTCATAATATAGCTAAGGCATAATATGGCTGCAACCCCCTGTGATATTGTGGTTGCCCATGCTGCTCCTGAAACTCCCATGGAGAATTTCAAAATAAATATAAAATCTAAAACTATGTTTAAAATACTGGCAACGACTAAAAATATCAGTGGTGTTCGACTGTCACCTAAAGCTCTTATAATATTAGAAAACAAGTTAAACATCATTGCAGCTATAATTCCCCAGTAAATTATAATGATAAAATTATAAGCATCTTCTATAATTTCTGATGGTGTATGCATTATTTCTAAAATTGGTCGTGCTAATGCAACACTAATAATTGTTAGCACTACTGTGATTGCAAGACTTAGTACAATACTTGCCACATAACTTTGCCTTACTCCCTGATCATCCCTAGCTCCAAAACGTTGAGCTGTAATTATGGAAAATCCAGCAGTTAGTCCCTGTGCAAAGCCTATGATGAGAAACATAAGGCTTGCTGTACAACCTACTGCCGCTAGAGCATTTACACCAAGAGTACGTCCTACAATTAACGTATCCGCAATACTGTAAAATTGTTGAAAAATGTTCCCAATAAGTAATGGGATTGTGAAAAAAATAATCAGTTTAGCGGGATTTCCCTTTGTTATGTCTCTTGTCATAAAAACTACCTACCTTTGTCTATAAAATTTCAAATTCTACTCTAAGGCATGTGAAAATAAATAACAAGTCAAAGATGCGACGTCTATTTTGAATTATACAAGGAAACAGGTCCTGATGATAGTGGTGCTATCAGAGGGTTCTGCTGACGCAGTAGAATTCAAAATAGGCTAGCATACTGACTAGTTATTTATTTGAATGTGCCTAACTTTTAGTTCTGTAATAACATAATTTATATTTATCGTACAATCTATATATTTATACTTAAATCTACCCTTAAGTCAATAGTTTTTTATAAATTTAGAAATACTTATAATTACATAGTTCTTTTTCTATACTTTAGCATATTGACAATTCTAGTAAACGTTTATATTTAGATGAATTAATTTATTTTCTTGCCAATATTAATTATATTTCTTATAATGTGACTTGAATAGTAATGTCATTTTTTTTAAGATAGCTAAAATCATTTACAGCACTTTAGGCATGTGAAAATAAATAACAAGTCAAAGATGCGAGGTGTATTTTGAATTATACAAGGAAACAGGTCCTGATAATAGTGGTGCTATCAGAGGGTTCTGCTGACGCAGTAGAATTCAAAATAGGCTAGCATACTGACTAGTTATTTATTTGAATGTGCTTTATTCAATACAAGGAGATCCAATGAAAAAATTTAAGAAGACCTATATAGAAATAACTAATGTTTGTAATTTAAATTGTGAATTTTGTCCTAAGTGTGAAAGAAATCCAGAATTTATGAAAATTGAACTATTTGAAAAGATACTAAGTCAAATAAAAAATCATTCTAAGCATATATATTTTCATGTTAAGGGAGAACCTTCACTACACCCACAACTAGGCACATTTTTAGATATGGCTCACACTTATGGCTATAAAGTAAATATAACCACAAATGGTACACTTATAGAAAGTTCAAAGCAAATGCTATTAAATAAACCTGCCCTTAGACAAGTAAATTTTTCACTGCACAGCTTTGATGCCAATATAAAAACTACTACTATGGAGAAATATTTAAATGATATCCTAGTCTTTGCAAAAGAAGCCTCAATGAATACAAATGTCATTTCGGCACTGAGATTGTGGAATCTAAGTGAAGACAACAGTATTAATCTTAGTGAAGAGAAGAATAGATCTATTCTTAGGCAAATAGAGGATACTTTTAATCTTGATTATATGATAGAAGAAAAACTAGCTGAACAAAGGGGTATAAAGCTTGCCCACAACGTATATTTAAATCAGGCTTCCCGTTTTAATTGGCCTGGCATAAATGAAAGTGAAAATAGCCTTTGTGGCTTTTGTTATGGCCTACGGGATCAAGTGGCTATTCTAGTAGATGGTACTGTAGTTCCCTGCTGTCTTGATGGTGAAGGCATAATTAATTTAGGAAATATAAATTATACTAACTTTCAAAAGATCATAGAAAATGAAAGGTCTAATGCATTATACGACGGATTTTCCAATAGAAATGTAGTTGAACCTCTATGCCAAAAATGTGACTATAGAAGGAAGTTCAACTCATAAGGCATATTCAAATAAATAACTAGTCAGTATGCTAGCCTATTTATTTTCACATGCCTAAAGTAAAACACTTTATTCTTTATTTGAGCTCCACTCCACATTCATAAACTCCAAAAATGGAAAAGAGTTTTATCTGATAAGACCCTTTTCCATTTCATAACTTTGTTTAAGTCATTCAATTATATTTTTCATTCCAATTAATATTCTCCCAAGTATTCCTTTACTCTAGCAGTAGACTCTCCAACTCTATTAACTGCATCTGTTAATTCTTCTTCTGTACAATTTAATTCTTCACACCACCAATTTATTTCATCTTGTTCAGTTAAACTTATTTTCAAATAATTTGATGGTGCTTTTTTCCCAATTTTTCTTTTAAATTTAAATTCTAGCATAACATCATCTCCTAAACATATATTTTAGTATTAATAATATATCAAAATATTATTACAAATTTCTTTCAATATTATATATATTATCTTAAGTATTCAGTAAAATTTTTAATACAGAAAAAGCACCAATATTTCTATCTGTGCTTTTTCACAAATTATTGTTTATGGGGTATTCTTTATATTCAATATAATACATAATCATTGTTACAATTTCTTCTCAATAATGTATACATTATTTTAAATATAAATTAATAAATTTTGAATGTAAAACATAAATATGCCTAGAAGAAACATTAAATTTATCACACTGTAAAATAAGAATATATAAAACTATTGGGACTTACTCCAAAAAGTAAGTCCCAATAGTTTAAGTATTTATTTAATAATTTAATTCATCTTGTTTTCATTTGCTGAGTATTTATCATTGAAATGATAAGGACAAGTTGCTACTGTAATATTTTCATTGTGTAAAATTGTCTCTCTTAATAAGAAACTTGTATGGTTATGAAGCAAACTTCCCCACCATTCATCAACCATAAATTGAGACAATAGCAATGTAATTTTCTCATCTTTTCCTGCTGCTTTTGCTATAATATCAATATAGCTTATTAAAGGAGTAACTATTGCTCTATAAGGTGAATACTTTGATACTAAAAGTATATCAGTATTTAATTCCTTCCATTTATTTTGCAATTTATCTGCTTGAACTTTATCTGTATAAATACTAATAGCTATTACATTAGGTGTAATACTTCTTGCATATTGTAGTGCATTTAACGAAGCTTTATTTAAACTCTGTATAGGTATTACAAAAATATGAGTAAATTCTTTGTCTATATTAGCATTAATTAATTCTTCATGAGATGTACTTAAGTTAGCAGCTACCTTAGTATAATGTTTTTCTATAGCCATCATAATAAGTACTAGAATAGGTATAACTATTATAACTATCCATGCACCTTCAGTAAATTTCTCATATATAATAATTATTGCCGTTATTATAGAAATTAAAGCTCCAAATCCATTAATTAATACACGTTTTCTCCATCCACTTTCTTTTCTCTTCTTCCAATGTATAACCATTCCCGTTTGAGCTAATATAAACGAAAGGAACACGCCTACTGAATACAATGGAATTAATCTATGGGTTGTTGCATTAAAAATAATAACAAGTATACATGCTATAAATGAAAGTGCTATAATCCCTGTGGAAAAACTTAATCTCTTACCTCTTATTGTAAATTGTCTTGGTGCAAAACGATCCCTTCCAATTACATACATAAGCATTGGAAATCCAGTAAATGCAGTATTACAGGCCATAAGCAGTATAATGGCAGTAGTAATTTGTACAATATAGAACATAAATGTTTGTCCAAAGACACCATAGGCAATTTGTGCTACTACCGTTGGACTACCTTGTGCAGTTGGATATGCATGATAAAATCTTGCTAGTATTGAGGTACCACCAAATATGAGTAATATTAAAGTGGATAACAAAATCATAACAAATATAGCATTTTTTTGACTTGGCTTTTTAAAATTGGGAACTGAATTACTTACGGCTTCAAGTCCCGTTAAGGCTGAACATCCCGATGAAAAGGCCTTTAAAATTAGATATAAACTTATATCTCCAGCCATTTTAATTTGTGTATTTATCATAGGCGCTGGGGCTCCATATAAAGAATATCTTATTAAACCATAGACAATCATAAATAGCATACTGAATATAAATAGATATGTAGGTATACTAAATATTTTCCCTGATTCACTAACACCTCTTAAATTTAATATAGTCAATACTATAATAAGAAGTACAACTAATACAACTTTATGTTCTGCAAGATTAGGAAATGCAGATACTATTGCTTCCATTCCAGCACTGGCACTAACTGCAACTGTAAGTATATAATCAATAAGCAATGCTGCTGCTGCAATTAAACCAGCTTTAACTCCCAGATTTTCTTTTGCTACAACATAGGCTCCTCCACCGTGAGGATATGCCTTTATAATCTGAATATAGGAGATTGTAAGTATAAAAAGTAATCCTATAATCATTAAAGAAACCCATCCAAGCCATTGATAGGCTAATAAACCTATAACTCCTATTAATACACTCAAAATTTCTTCTGCTGCATAAGCTACAGATGAAACTGCATCGCTAGCCATTATAGCAAGACCAAATGGCACATTATATTTTTCACCAGCTCGTTGTTCATTTGCTAATGGCTTTCCCGTTAATAGATTCAAAAATTTATTTAACATTATATTCCTCCTATTATGTCTAGTATATAAGTCTATTATGTCCATTGAAAATTAATATATATATACTATATAGAAAATACTCCTATTTTTTCAAACTTGCAAGTATTGACTTTTACATATTTATCAAATTTTCTTTCTAATAACTTATAAAGTATTTAAATTTTATTACATCTTCATTTCAAAATACATAAATACATTATGTATTATTGCTAGTAATTAGGCATATGAAAATAAATAGTAAGTCAAAGATGTGACGTATATTTTGAAGCCTACAAGGAAATAGGTTCTTCAGATAGTGAGCTATCTGAAGGTTCTGTTGACGTGGTAGAATTCAAAATAGACTAGCATACTGACTAGTTATTTATTTGAATGTGCCTTAATAAAAAATACCGCAAATTCATTCTGAATAATACGGTATTTACAAATATTATTTTTTATTTTATTTCCAACTTACATCTGCTTTCTTCCTTGGTACTGTCCTTAGATATTTTACATCTGCATAACCTAGTATCATACATGTTACAATTTCTTTTCTTTTTTTAACGCCTAAGAAATCTATAATCTCTTTATTATCTTTTGCAGACTTTACAAAAAATCCACTGAAAAATGTTCCAAGGCCTAATGCATCAGCCATAAGTTCCATATTAGAAGAAGCCAAAGCTCCATCTACCGGGGAACCCGCTGTAACAATTATTACTGCTGGAGCATTAAAAAACAATCTATCATTTACACTAGGATTTTCTTTGTATTCCTCGTACATTTTTATAAGCATCTTAGCATATCTTTTATACATTCTAGTTTCCAGAGTTCGATTGTTAAGAACATATTCTGACATTGTCTTTATGCTTTCAAAAGCTAAAGCTTTCAGCTTATCTAATCCTTCTCTTACTACTATGTAAGATACATCCTGCATATTGCTTCCAGTTTGAGTAAACCTTCCAGCTTCTATAATTTTAGCAATCTTTTCTTCTTCCACTTCTTTATCTTTAAATTGTCTTACAGTTCTTCTGAATTTTATAAAATTTAATAGAGTATCAGAATCTATTGAAAAACGTTCTCTATTATAAGCTTTTACATCTTCCATACTGTAATCATCTGTTGATACCGCGTCTTTAGGACATACTGCAATACAATGTCCACATTTAATACAGGCTTTATTATTGATCTTTGCCTTACCATCAACCATTTCTATATCCATTGGGAAACAATCTTTAATGCATTGCCCACAGCCTATACACTTCTCACTATCTACCTTCATCATAATAACAATCTACCCTTTCCTGCAATCTTCTATTCATTTTAACCTGACTAACTTGGTGTAAGTCTCCCACGCACTCTGTGAAAGCGATTCACACAAAATCAAAAAGAAGATTTTGGTTCTCTGCTTTTCTTCAAGTGGGAGTCCAACGCCAAGTAAGCCATGCATTTGCAGTTCTAAAATTCATATGGGGTAAAAGAATCCCCACCTGAATTAAGAACTTGCTTCAATGTAATCTTTTATTTTTAGATATTTTATCCATGCCTAGCCGCTGTACATTCAATTTCTATGAACGAATCCACTTTCACATAGTGTGATAGGAGTATTATAGTGATTAGTCATCGGATAAATATCCTTTTAAATAATTATACTACATAATTTAGGCATATGAAAATAAATAACAAGTCAAAGATACGACGTATATTTTGAATCTTACAAGGAAAAATGAACCAACTTGATCTTTAGATGTAGCCGAAACGAAAGTACAGTTAATATTGTTCTTAGAATTTTAAATAATGATATTTTTCATTTATGTTATACTAAAAACATGAATTTATCAATAAAAAGGAGTTGAGTTTGGTTCTTATCAAACTAATGAGTTGCTTAGAATATGAACCCTATAATTATGAAATTTAAAAAATTTATATTTATAATTGTCGTTTTTATTTTAGCATCCTATGGAATATTTCGCCTAGGCAATGCTTTATATAAAAAAGTTAATACGGTAACATTTACCATACCTGAAGGATATACAACTGAAGAAGTAGCACAAGTATTGCAAAAATCAGGATTGGTCACAGAAAAAGATTTTATAAATGAAGCTGACAACTGGACAGATAATAATTACTGGTTTTTAAAAGGAGTGCCCAATGGTAAACATAAATTAGATGGCTTCTTATATCCTGACACATATTCTTTTCAAAAGAATACATCAAGTAAAATAATTATAAATAAAATGCTTAAAACTTTTGAAACAAATATGGAACCTAATAAAAATTATATAACTAAAAACAAACTAAATATAAAAAATGTTATAACAACAGCTTCTCTAATAGAAAAAGAAGCGGGAAAAGATGTAGACAGACCAAAGATAGCAAGCGTTATTTACAATAGGTTAAATAAAAATATGCCCTTACAAATAGATGCAACCATACTGTATGTAATTGGACATAGGGACAAATTGTACAATAAAGACTTAGCGGTAAAATCCCCCTATAATACCTACTTAAATAAGGGATTGCCACCCTCACCAATATGCAATCCAGGAATCAAGTCAATAAATGCTGCTATCCACCCAGCAAATACTGATTATCTCTATTATGTATTAAATAGTAAAACTAATGAGCATGTATTTTCTAAAACCTATGCTGAACATGCTAAAAATGTATCTATATATATCAAATAAGGCATATGAAAATAAATAGTAAGTCAAAGATGCGACGTATATTTTGAAGCCTACAAGGAAATAGAACCCTCAGATAGTGAGCTATCTGAGGGTTCTATTGACGTGGGGGATTCAAACTAGACTAGCATACTGACTAGTTATTTATTTGAATGTGCCTTAATAAAAATAGTCCACATATAATACTCATCTGTATTAATCATGTATAGTAAATCCTTAATATACAAAAACAGTACCGTAAAATTCCAGTTAAAATTTTACGGTACATATTTTTTATTACTTTATTTTTCTTCTACTTCCTTACCTGATTTAAATACAAATCCCATTACCTAAATCACAGGAAACCTTTCTTTTTTAGCCCATCTACCATTTCCGTCACAAACTATAGCAAATTTTAATGCTGTTATCATTTAGTGAATTTCAATTGTATATTCTCCTATTTCAGTACCTAAACGACTATACATAGAAAATGCCTTTAGATGACTTGATTTTAATATTGTTGTTGTAAGATACTTACTTTTAAATTCAGTTGAAACACCAAAATTAATACCATTGATTTTACCAATAATATTCGCAATTATTTACCTAATTTAACCTATAAGAAAATTATGACTTAACTTTATTATAAAAATGAAAACTAATATTATTTAAAAATTTATATTTTCATACAACTTTGTTCTAAAACCAATATTTTTATTTAACGCTGTAACAAGTATTTTGATTAAACTTTATTCAAAACCTTCAGAATGCTTGATTCTATACTTTTTTATTATATCAAAATGTCGAAAAAAAATGAACGCTTTTACTTGTTTTGTGGTCACGGATATAGTAATACATAAGTATATAAAGTATTAAGGGAGTGTTGAAAATGAAAAACTCTAAAGAAAAAAATACAGAGGCTATAGAAGCTATAGAAAATACATTAAAAAAATTAGATATTAAACAGCATAAACCATTAATTAATTTATTAAATGAATATAAGAATAAATTAAATACTCAAGATAATTATATACCTCTATTAAATAGTCTAACAGGTAAAATTTCTATGTGTATTTTAAAAAATAATTTAAAAGCACCTAAGGAAGTTAGTGAATTAATGGGAACTTTAAATTCATTAAAAACTAAATATAATTTAAATTTTGGAATTCTTTAAATAAGCGTAAAGCCTTAATTTATAAGGCTTTACGCTTATTTTTTATATTTTTTCAAAAATAAGTTCAACATATGTTACTATGTTACATTAATACAATAATCATTACCTAATTCAACCTATCAGAAGAAATCTAATGAATTAATTCAGCTTCATATTATGGTAAAATAACAAAATCACTGAAAAAAAGATTCTTTAAATTTAATGGTTTTTTTATCCAAATCAATCTCTGTTTCAATTCCATATGGAATAATACATCTTGGATATGCATGACCGAAATTCACATTATAGATTATTGGTAAATCTTTATTTTCAATAATCTTATAATAAATTTCTTTATATTCCTCATAATATTGTTCATCCTGAGGCTTTCCAATAATTATGCCATTAATTGCATTAAAAATACCCGTGCTTTTTAATGCAATTAATTCTTTTTCAAATACTTCTGGTTCTGGTTTTTCCTCACAAGTTTCAATAAACAATATTTTATTTTTCCATTCATCTAAAGATGGAAACAGACCATACTTTTCACATATACCTTTTTCATCGTCATAACGTGTATTAGTTAATATATCATATAAACTTTCAAGACAACCACCTAAAAGTCTTCCATTAAACCGCCCTCTACCCTGTAAAACTTCATATCCTCTTTCTTCAAAATGTTCTACTCTGGCGTTTCCTACTACATCCACAGAAAAATCTGTTCGTTCTTCGTACCACACATTACTTGATTCTATATAATTTTCATTATAATTTTTAAAGTACTTCCAAAATTCTTTTCTTGTATATGGCAACATTTCTTTATCCAATTCAGCTAAATCACAAACAAAATTAGGTCCATAAAAAGTAGCCATTCCAAGTTTATAAAACATCAAATGATTAATTGTGGTATCTGAAAATCCTGTAAATAACTTAGGACTAATATGAACAGCATTGATAAAATCCTTATCTTCCATTAAATATGGTAACGTTCTATAAGTATCATCTCCACCTATTGCACATATAATTCCTTTTATGGATGTATCATAAAAAGCATCTTTTAAATCCTGTGCTCTGGATTCTGGATGATTTTTTAAATACTCTATTCCCTTTAATACATTTGGCATAATAACAGGTACTATCCCAAACTCTTTTATTCTCTTTAGTCCTAAATCTAATTCATGTTTTGCAAAATTTTCACCAAGCATGCCACTGGATAAACTTATAACTGCGACTTTATCTCCTCTAACTAATGATTTTGGCTTTTTCATAATATCACTACTATATTATCTTTACTTCTCAATATATTACATGTAAGAAATACTATATTGTCTTCTGACATATATTTTACATTACTAAATTCTGAATCAAATTCATTTTTCTCTATATTCATATTCATAATTTTCCCATTTCTGATTTGGATTAATTTAATTCCTATCATGATTAATATAGACATTATACCATATCATTCTATATAACCCATTATTATAGATAAAATGTAAAAGAGCCCTATTATGAGCTCTTTTAATTTTATCTTTTTGTTCTGGCAAAACTTGCTGGTGAGGATTAGATGCATCAGAGAATATTTCAATGCATTGGAAACCAGATTAGCAATTAGCCTTGACATTCTCTTACCATCAATATTTAGAAATACTTGTCTGGTGTTGATAAGTCAAAATATAATTTATTTTATATTAAAATAGATGCAGCCCTGACTAACTGCATCTATTTCTAGTATATATATTTAATAAATCAAAGTATTTAGTATACAAATATATAATTTACACAACTTCTATGAATTATTCTATATTAAAATAATAGATATTTTTTATTTTTCCTGAAGCATTTTTGTTGATTTATCGTAAGCACTGGATAACTGTTGTGCTGGTGCATTATAAGGCTGCTGCCAACCTTTTTTTATAACTATATCTGTAAGGGCAGAATGTCCAATAATAATCTGACTTAAAACAGATGAATACATAGCTCTTAACTCTGGAGTAGGACTTGTCATAGCCGCACCAAGATACACAGTTGCAGCACCTGATGCTGCAGTAATCATACTATTAACTATAACTTCATCATTTATTGATGTAGTTTTTCTTGTGATATTCTCTAATAATGATGGCATATTATTGTACCCCCTTAGTTTCTATTACATGATTTTCGTTAATAAACTGTTGTATACCCTTTATTCTACTTTCAGTAGCTAATATTCCAGTATCAGCCTGTCTTTTTATTTCCTCATCAACTATAAGATCCTTCATAGTCCTCGCTACTGCCAATCCATCCTTTTCCATTGTTAATATTCCTGTTAAAGATATAACTTCTGCTTCAGAAAGTTTTCTCATGTATAATACCTCCATTAAATTTGTTTACATATGTATTATCTGTAATTAAACTTTTATTAAACATGTAATTTATTACATGAAGATTAATATTTACTCTATATAGATAAATAGAAATACTTTATATAAATTATATAATGTGAACTGCTTTTCTACTAAGCTACTCTTGTTTTCGTTTAGATACTTATTTTTCTAACCTTATTGTAAATAAAAGTTGCTATTACTAAAATTATTAGACCCAGAATGATGTTTATATATAAGAATTTCCAACTTGCAGCTGTTGAAATTATCAAAATAGGATTTGCTCCAGCAGGTGGATGAATTATACCGGTAAAAATCATAACAAATATTGTCAAACCTACAGCTGCAGAAATTACCAAATAGGATTTACCAAAAAAATACAACATTACTAACCCTATTAATGAACTAATAAGATGACTTCCAATTAAATTTTTTGATTTGGCTAAAGGACTATCATGTAAACCAAATAGTAAAACACAACTTGCACCAAAAGGCGCTATTAATATAGGATTCTTTAAAATAATGCCAAAGATTGAAATAAGTAAAATAGCTAAACCTCCTGCCAATCCACTAATTAATGATTTTTTTAAATTTTCTTTACTTAACTCCACTTTCAATACTTTTCGCCTTCCTTTCAATCCAATGACTAACTACTGTAATACTGATAACAGTATCACGTTCATGGATAATCCATCTAAACTTAGTTGGAATACAAACTCTCACTAAGTCTAGATTCATTAATTTTATAAAATTTTTTTATAAAGATACAACCTCTAGTTTTCCAGTCAGCTGTATTCATCTACTAGTTATAATTTTTAAAAAATCATTTAAAAATTTCTTGAATTTACATTAAATTTATATTAACATAATATTAATTATTAGTATAATTGAATTATTAGAAGTTATAGTTTAAAATTATTGAAGTATGGAGATTGTACGAAATGGAGATTAGAAATCTAATAACATTTTCTAAAATTACACATGTAAAAAGTTTTATAAAAGCAGCAAAAGAACTTGGATATGCTCAATCCACAATTACAACTCAGATTCAACTTCTTGAGCAAGAACTTGGAGTAAAACTATTTGAACGAGTTGGTAAAAACATGAAATTAACTTCAAAGGGTTCAACTTTTCTTGAATATGCTGAAAAGATTATAAACCTTACAAAGGAAGCTAAAGAAGCAGTAATTGATACAGAGGTACCTCAAGGAACTTTAAAAATTGGAGTTGTTGAATCACTTTGTACAATGAAACTTCCAGAAATACTTGAAAGCTATCATCTAAAATATCCTGAAGTAGAAATCATAATTAAAATAGGTACTTGCTCAGACCTACATAATATGCTTAAAGACAATCTAGTTGACTTAGTACTTATTTTAGGGGAACCAATTAACGATTCAGACTTAATTTCATGTATGTCCTACAAGGAGGATATGGCACTTTTAGCTTCTCCATTAAATATGCTTATAAATAAAAAGAATTTAACACTAAAAGATATTTCAGATGAGCCATTAATTCTTACAGAAAATGGTTGTAGTTATAGAAATGTTTTTATCTCAATGTTCTATAAAGAAGGTCTTCAGCCTTATTTATCTTTAGAAGTAGGAAGCATAGAAACCATTAAAACCTTTGTAATGAGTAATCTTGGAATTACTTTGCTACCCGTTATGACTGTAAAAAACGAATTGTCTCAGAAAAAATTGGTTACTCTAGACTTAATTAATTGTGAATTTAATATGACTACACAATTGCTTTATCATAAAAACAAATGGGTAACAGCAGCGATGAAAGCTTTTATACTAGATATGAACACCTAAAAATAAATACCGTAAAATTCCAATTGAATTTACGGTATTTACATATTTTTTATTAGTTTATTTTTCTTTCCTCATGATCCCTATCTACTTCAGTCCAGTAGATCCAAATCCACCTTCTGATCTTTCAGTTTCAGATAGTTCACTAACTTCTTCAATTTGAACTCTAAACACTGGCTTTATCACCATCTGAGCAATTTTCATCTGCTTTTCCACTTTGAAATTGGCCTTGCCATGGTTTATTAGAATTACTCCCACTTCGCCTCTGTAACCCTCATCTATAGTCCCAGGAGTATTCAGTACCGTTATAGAATGTTTCAAAGCGAGTCCACTTCTAGGCCTAACTTGTGCTTCTGTATTCTTAGGTAATTCCATTTGAATTCCTGTGTGTATTAGTGTTGTTTCACCTGGTTTAATAATTTTATCTTCTATTGAAAATAAGTCTAACCCAGCATCACCTTCATGGGCATATTCTGGAAGTATAGCTTCCTCATTTATTCTCTTAATTTTTAAATTCATCTTATGTAACTCTCCTTTTTGTATCCATATACAATTTTTATAACTCTACTAGTTCCTTGTAAAAAACCCTTTTACTATATGTTTTTTTTGTGACATTTTTTCTTCTTTAACATCCTTTACTTCAATATTTGTATCAATTGATAGTGAAGGAGTCTTAGAATATATAATAATCTGAGTTGGATATATACTTGTATGTCCAACTATTATATAACTTACTCCAATCGCTATAGCAGCATATATTCCAACTTGATTTCCGAAAAGCTCCATGGCAATTATAATCGAAGAAATAGGGACATTTGAGCATGCTGCTAAAAATGATGCCATACCTATTGCAGAATAAAAAGCTATATTTGAACCTGTGATTTGGGCCCAAGCATTTCCAAAAGATGATCCGATGAAAAGCATAGGAGTGAGGATTCCGCCACTTCCACCAGAACCTAGTGTCAAAGCAGTTACTAAGGATTTATTTATAAATAAAAATTTACTAAATCCTTCACCTGAAATTATTCTATTTATAGTTCCATCTCCTATTCCAAGTGATTCAAAAGAATTAAACATATAAATTATAATTATTATTAAAATACCACCTATAATTCCTCTTAATGGAGCATATATTTTGATCTTTTTAAATCCTTTTTCAAGATATTTAACTAATTTTATAAATAATATAGCTAAAAATCCAATAGCAATACCAAAAACAAATACTTCTAAAAATGCAGTTATATGATTATTAGGTATATATTTTATAGTAAAAATTAATGGCTTATTTCCCATATATAATCCAACATAGTAACTTACAAAGGAAGCTATAAGAGAAGGAAGTAGCGAGATGTAAGAAAGCTTCCCTATGTATAGAACTTCACAAGCAAATATTGCCGCACCAACTGGAGCATTAAATACAGAAACAAATCCAGCACTTATTCCACATACTACAAGGCGGCGCTTGTCCATAATATTCATTTTTGTTATATTACCTATAAAAGATGAAATAGCACCACCTATTTGAGTTGCTGGCCCTTCAAGGCCAACTGACCCACCAAAAATTATAGTTATAAATGTAGTTAAGAGTTTTACAGGAACTACAGCTAGCTTCATGTTACCATTATTTTTATTTACGCTTTCAATAGCTTTTTCTGTACCATGACCTTTTGCATCAGGAGCAAACTTATATATTATAAAACTACTAAAAAAAAGTGCTATTGGAAGAAATAAATAATAAAATTTAAACTTTGATGTAAAATTAACACCAATTACTATAATTTTTATAAATAGTGTTGTAAAAGATCCTACTAATAATCCTATTAGTATAGATAAAAGAGTCCATTTTATTGCACTTGCAATGAAAATTGATTCATCCATGGAAAGTTTTTTTAAAGATTTCATAAAAAATCACCTCTTAATTCTATCTTATGTAGCCCTATATATAATTCCAATACAATTGAGCTGTTTACTCCTAACGCTTACAATTGAGTATATTATACCATTATATAATTAATCATGTGGCAAAAACAGTAGCATGGAAAACAAAGCTTAACATGATGCCTATACCATTAGTTGAAGGTATCACTGGACCTAAACTTAATCTAGTAAATGTAACTCACCTCAAATTATATGAATATAATATATTAATTCGAGGTGAGCTATAATGGCATTGTTTGATTCACTAAGTCCTAAAGAATTTGTTATTTTAGCAAATTTAATTGCATTTACACTTTCAGAAGGCAAATCAGCAGAGGATAATAATATGCTAGGAACTTTTATAACTGCCATTGGAACTACAATACTTTCAATATCAACTCAACAACAAAATATTGAGCCTAATAAGGAAGATAAGAAAGATGAACCTGATCAAAGCGATAAACTGTACAATGATCTGCCATAGTAAAGTCTCAAAATGTATGTATTTTGAGACAGCTCCCTTTTACATATTATTTTCATATATTCATGCTTATATATAAGTAATAGAACAAATTCATTCCATTTTTTCATAGGTTTCAAATTCCTCTGGTTTATTTTCATTTATTACAAATACCCTTACACCTCTTGCAAAGTCATTTTTTCCATATCCACCATAGCCAGTACAACGCCCATATCCTAAAGTAATACCCTTAAGATTCCCAACGTAAGCATTTGTATGATCATGACCTACAAATACTCCTTTTACATCTCCCATTTGAAGCAACGCAGAGAATAATCCACTATCAAATTTCTGAGGACACTCCTTTTCATTTCTAACTCCTACAAACTTTCCACTTTTCCATACTTTGTTATGCTGATGTAGTGGAATATGAAAAAACATAAGTGACGGAATCTTCCTTCCAAAATCATTTTTAAGATTGGAAGATACTTTTTTATACCAAGCTATTTGTTGTGGTTTTATATAACCATAACCACCTAGAAAGTAATCCCCAGAGTCAATCATATAAACATTAAATACAGGACTTTTGTGTTTTGAGTCCTTTATTAAAATGTTATAATCTCCAGCTCTAGTAGTAATAGTTGAAAAACTTTGACTAAGATTGTATTTATAAGACATATATATTTTCATCTGACTTTTTCTGCTTATTTTGCAAAATTCACTATCATGATTGCCTAGCAGTACTGCCCAAGGAATTTTTCTATCTTCCATAGGCTTTGCAATATCAGAAATTGCTTTTTCAACACCATCTCTAAACATGCAATGTTTACCTTCTATATTGTCTCCAGTTAACACTACAAGATCTGGTTTTTCAGAATCCAAAGTATTCTCCATGAATTTTATAGTTTTTTCATTTTTTGAAGGATGTTCATGTAAATCCGTAAATTGTATAATTTTGAATTCACCCTTTTTATTAAAATTTAATTCAATCTTTTGTGAAGCTGCCTTATAGTTCCCATGAAAAATCAGACTAATTATTATAATAAAAAATGCTATTCTTTTTAATATACAATTTAGTTTACTATTTTTAAATATTTTTATATTGTACTTTAATTTTTTAAATTTTTAATCCTCATATCAGTACACCTACTGAATATTTATTTTTTTAATGCTTATTTAATTATTTGCTTTCCTATAGGATTCATTATTCAGCATTAAAAATTTTTATTAAAGCATATGAAAATAAATAGACTAGCATACTAACCAGTTATTTATTTCAATGTGCCTAAATACAATTATTTTATAATTATCTTTTACTTTCTTACTTTTATTATTCTTTTGTTATAGCATTTCTATAATAAAAATTAATTTTAAAAAAGTTTAATTCCTATGGAAAAGACACCATAAAATTCATAGTTGAATAAATGGTGTCTTTTAATATTTTTTAATTTTAGGCATATGAAAATAAATAGTAAGTCAAAGATGCGACGTATATTTTGAAGCCTACAAGGAAATAGGTTCTTCAGATAGTGGGGCTATCTGAGGGTTCTGTTGACGTGGTAGGATTCAAAATAGACTAGCATACACTAGTTATTTATTTGAATGTGCCTTAGTCTTCTTAGTCATAAAAAAATCATGCTTTTATTAACTTCTTTAAATAATAAACTATTAGAGTCATTACTGGGATTATAACTACAACAGGTAAGGAAATATATGTTAATACAAAATGCCAACCAGTATATATGTGCTCTGGATAAGTTTTTGCAATTACATCTGAAATGATGATTACTATTATTCCCAATATACTACATATTGCTCCCCACTTTTTAGTCTTAAATACTTGTGAAATTCCTAGTGCTGATACATATATAAGTATGGATATTTTAAAGAATCCCCCTAGCATTAAAACCACTACAAATATTATATCCAATCTATTTAGGAAATCCCCAATATGCACAAGTCTAAGTGTTTCCAGGAGAGGATAATTGTTTACTCTGGCAAATTTATAGCCTAAAGCCACTATAAATAGCATATTATTTAATGCTAGAAATGTTCCTTCTAAAATCGATGTAAAAATTACAGTTTTTTTTAATCGAGTTTTTTCAATTAAAACAGGATAAAGCATGGTCATTGCTATAAATTCACCATATGGAAACATAGAAAGTTTCCATCCCTTTAAAACCACATTTATAAAGCCTTGATGTAAAATAGGTAATAAGTTAGCGAATTCAACGCACCCCTTACTAATAAGTAGCAGCACTATAATGAGAATAGTTGAAGATATAATAATTACAACTCCCATTTGTGCCATACTACCTATATTCTCAATACCTTTATAAACTGCATAGGTAATAACAAGCATGAAAATTATTTCAATAACATATCTAGGCGCTCTTGTTAGTGAAAATACTTCTATGAGTTCAGTAAAATCTCTCAGATTTCTGCCAGCATTATATACAAAATACCCTATGTATGCAATACTTAATATGAATCCAATAAACTTTCCATATACCTTAGGCAAATACTGTACTATAGAATCCTTAGGATATTTATTAAAGAGACTTATATAAATCATTTGAATAATTATAGAAACAACCGCATAAAACAATAATGCAATCCAAACATCATTTTTAGTTTCCGGTGTTAGAAAAAATAACCCGGCACTTCCATAGGGTACTAAAAACATTATTGCTAGAAACTGATATGAAGTTATTTTTTCCTTCATTTTTCCAACCTCTTAAACTTTCATTTAATATATGTTAACTTTCAATATATGTTAATTTCTATTTTATTCTTTCACAAAATCTGTTATTTTATGAAAAAAATCATATCAATAATCAAACTAAGATCAAATCCCTTTGGTAATTTATCCTTTGCAGGCCATTTTGTACTTTGATCAAAAGATATATTTGAAATCACCGATAATGAAACCTGCGACATGTCCTTCTGTTCTATATTCTTTCCTGAAAAACCGTATGTTGTTTCCCTTTCTGAATTATGTTTTTCTAAAATTTTATCTGTTATTACCCTCGGAAGTTTCTCTGGATTAATTCCCAAATAAGGATGATTCAACTGTTGAAATTTATAAAATCCCAAAACACCTACTCCAAAAATAATTACTACCACACTTAAAATCACTACTATCTTTTTTAACATACTTTATATTCAGCCCCTTTATTAAATTCTATGTTTCTAATTATATAGAGAGAAAATTCATATCTTATATAGTAAAAATAAAGAAAAAATAAAGTTTTCAAATCCTTTCCAATAATTGCACCCCAGGGGTGTAAAAAATTTCACATATGGAAAAATTTACACCCCTGGGGTAAAAGAAAAGTAGTGTAAACACTCCTAGAAATAGCATACATATTCTTAAATTAGCAAGGAGGCAGCAAATGAATATAATAAACAGTAATTTAAAATTCAAATCCTTATCCACCTATGGAAACATCCCTGAAATGGTGGTATTACATCATGCTGATGCAGTGAATTGCAGCATAGAGGACATACATCAATGGCATCTTCAAAACGGTTGGTCCGGATGTGGATATCACTATCTGGTAAAAAAGAATGGAAGCATATATGCAGGAAGACCTGAGGCTGCCATTGGTGCTCACTGCCTTGGTTACAATGAAAAAGCCATAGGAATATGTACAGAAGGCAATTTTAATATTGAAAATATGGGAGAAGTTCAGTACAATGCACTGAAAGAACTCGTCAGTAACCTTCTAAAAAAATACAACATTCATAAAGTACGTGCTCACAGAGAACTGTGCTCAACGGATTGCCCTGGTAAAAACTTTCCTTTAGATAGGATAAAGAATGAGTTAAATAATGGAACAAGTTCCTCTACTAGCACACAAACCAGCAGTAGTAATCGGACAAGCACTTTAACTAGCAGCCAAAATACTAATCCCAAGTTCTCACCTCCATACCCAGGTTACATGATGAAAATGAATCCAAGAACTTATAATAGCAATGTTAAACTCTTTCAACAAAAACTCATTAATTTAGGATATAATCTAGGAAACTTTGGTGCTGACGGCTATTTTGGAAAATACACTTTTGATGCAGTACTGGCCTTTCAAAGGAACAATGGTCTCTTAGTAGATGGAATTGTTGGTATTAACACTTGGACTAAACTTTTCCTATAAACAGAGTTCTTTGTTTCAGGTGGAGTTTTTTTGTTTTCCACCTCTGAAACTTACTAACAGAGTTCTAAGTATCGGTTTGTGATACTTAGAACTCTTTGTCCTTTATGGTAAATCCTTATCCAAGTACGTAGCAGCCGTTATCTCCCACTTTCATAGAAAAGCAGAGAACCAAAATTTTTAATTTTGTGTGAATCGCTTTCACAGAGTGCAAGCAGAGAACAAAAATCTTTGATTTTCTGTGAATCGCTTTCACAGAGTGCGATAGGAGTATTATATCTAGTAGTCATCGGATAAAATATATTCTATCACTAGACTATAATCCTCAGATTAACCTTTTTAAGCATAATCTCATAATATATGTTGTAGTTAATTAATTTTGGAGGTCAAATTTAATGGAACATTACTATAGATGTCCTTTTGCTTACAATCAACATTATTATAGTATGTATAGAAATGAAGGGAATATTCAACCTGATCCCTATACTTACCCAGGGAATTTTCCAGGGGCACTAAGACTTATTGAAGAAGCAGTAACTGGTGAAAGAGAAGATGAACTTTTTTATGATTATTTAATAAGTGCTGCTCCTACGCAGGAAGCTAAAAATATAATTGGAGGTATCAGAGACAACGAAATAAAGCATAACAAACTTTTCAGAAAAATTTATACTGATTTAACAGGAAAAGTACTGCCAGTTAATCAAAATGTAAATTTTGAAAGACCTAGCTCATACTGTGATGGAATTAAAAAAGCACTGCAAGGAGAATTAGCAGCTGTTCAAAGATATAGAAGAATTCTTTTCGCTCTTCAAAATAGAGTTCATATAAATATGCTTACAGAAATTATAACCGATGAGATTAGACATGCAAACCTTTATAATTTTTTATTTACATTAGGTAGATGCGCTGAACAATATTAAAATAACAATATAAAAATATCCCCTAAATGTTTATAGCACTTAGGGGATATTTCTAGTTACATATAATTTAATTTTGAAGGTACTATATATATATTGTATAATACTTAATATTATTCCAATTATATTAATAAAATTATATTCTATAATTTATATTCACCTATAGACTTTCTCAACTTCTTCTGCATATGGAATAGAAGGCTGAGCTCCTTTCCTTTGAATAGTTATAGAAGATACCTGATTCCCAAATTTCACACCTTCTTTAATACTCTCAAAGCTAATATCTTTACTATCTATTTTTGACACTAAAGCCCCTAGAAAGCTGTCTCCCGCTGCAGTAGTATCCACTACCTTAACTCTATAGGCTGGTATTATTTCTCCATGATTTTCTGTAATTATGGCAGCACCCTTTTCTCCCAATGTAATTATTACAACTTTTACACCTCTTTCAATAAAAAATTGTGCCGCCTTCCTACAACTCTCTAAATCCTGAACCTTTATTCCTGTTAAGTCATAAGCTTCAGTTTCATTTGGTATTATCATATCTGTATTTTTCATAAGTTGCTCATGAATTTCTTTTGAAGGTGAAGGGTTTAAAACTGTAAGTTTATTGTATTTTTTTGCTATTATAAAAGCCTCCTTCACCCTCTCTATAGGTACTTCAAGCTGAGAAACTAAAATATCACAATACCCTATTACACTTTCTGCCTTCAATATATCTTTCTTTGAAATTGACATATTTGATCCAGGAACTACTATTATTGAATTATTGCCAGCTTTATTTACTGTTATTAATGCCATACCGGTATTTTTATTATCATCTTTAAATATATTTTTTATTTCAATGCCATCTTCTGAAAGTTTTTCTGTTAAAACCTTTCCATATTCATCCTTTCCCACTTTTCCTATAATATGAACTTCCGCTCCACTTCTCTTAGCTGCAATAGCTTGGTTAGCACCCTTGCCACCAGGAATCTTTTTCATATCCTCTGATAATATGGTTTCGCCCACCTTAGGCATTGAATTAACCTTTATTACTAAATCCATATTTATACTTCCCAGTACGCAAACCTTATTCATTTTCACACCCCCACTAATAAAACCTTTTATCATCCATATATTTAATTCCTATTCTATTATTTCATAATTACCATTTACTTTTATACAAATTTTCATAATTAATAAATCCCTTTATCTTAATCCTAAGCTAATCACTGAGCTGTTTGATAATCATATATCATCTTGGATATATGAGCAATTACTTCATCTGCATTAGTAACCCCTTTTGTATAAACTGATATTATATAAGGCTTGTCTGTATATATTATACCCACATCATTTACATAATCACTATAATCCCCAATTTTATGTGCCACTATACTTTTATCCACATATTTGTCCAGTCTATCATGAAAATCAGTTTTTTTCATTATATCTACTATATGAGAATAATAAGAGTTTTCATCTTTATTTTCATATAATTGTCTTAATAGTTTTGTCTCATCCCTAGACGTAATGTAGTTACCAGAATGATCAGTTGCCTGTCCAAGTTTTTTATCCACTGCCTTTCTGAAATTTTCATATCCAAGTCTATCTTCAATCATATTAGTAGCTATATTATCGGAATGAATTATTGAATAATCTGACAGGGTAGTTATATCATAAGGCTTTGACAAGTCAGTACCCTGAAGTACTCCTGCTCCATCTTCGTAATCACTATCCTTATAGGTTAATTGTTCATTTTTGCTAGCTTGTCCATTAGCGAATTGGTCTCCTAAAACCATATTTAATTGTACCTTTACCGTACTTCCTGCCAAAAATACTTTATTGGGATTTATATCTATTTGCCCTCCAGAAGTTATATCATAATAACTTAGTCCTACACTATCTATATTATTACCAAGATAATTTTTTATGTCACTCTCTAGCTTATCCTTTTTTGCATCTTTAAGCTGTTGTTCTTCAGTTTTACCATTAGTTACCTTATTATATAAACCTTTAATTTCTAATTGGCCTTTATGTAATCCTTTACTAATAGAATTATTCTTAATACTTTCAACCTTTCCATGTTTAGCTACGGCTAAAACCTGACTAGGCAATATAATACATAATATTAGAAGTAAGCCAATACCCAATTTTACAAATTTCATGCTATTACCTCCCCATAATACTCTAGTATTATATTACTTCTTTTTTGTTACAATTTCATGACAATATTATTAATAAAAAAGGGCTGTCTCAAGAGACAACTCCTTTTTCACTTAAAAAGCTATGTCTATTTATCTTTTTTATCGGGACCATCCACAGTAGCTGCCACCTGAGTAAAGTTCTTTTCAGCTAACTTTTTCCAAGCTTTACTGTTAGATAATTCTATTAGATATTTCATGAATGGCTCTCTTAAATCTTCTCTTTTCAATGCCATCTCTACTGTAGCTTGTAAATATCCAAATTTATCTCCTACATCATATCTTCTTCCCTTGAATTCATAGGCATAAATAGCCTGATGTCCAAGAAGATTCTTTAAGGCATCTGTTAATTGTATTTCATCACCTTTTCCCGGTTTAGTCTTTTCTAGCACATCAAATATATCTGGCATTAATATATATCTTCCAAGAATCGCTATATTAGAAGGTGATTCTTGTACACTTGGTTTTTCAATTAAATCTTTAACCTTATATACTCCCTTTTCTATGTTTAAATTCTTAACTATTCCATATTTAGATACCTGGCTTTTTTCTACTCTCTGAACACCTAAAATTGATGTTTTATATTCATCATAGCAGTTTATAAGTTGTTTTAAGCATGGAATTTCAGCATCTACAACATCATCACCTAGCATTACTGCAAAAGGTTCATCACCTACAAAACTCTTTGCACAGTGAATAGCATGACCTAATCCTCTAGGCTCTTTTTGTCTAATAAAGTGGATGTTTGCCAAATTAGTTACATCCTTTACTATCTTTAATAATTCCTTCTTATTGTGACTTTCAAGTTCTAATTCTAATTCCACTGATTTATCAAAATGATCTTCTATTGATCTCTTATTTCTTCCTGTTATTATAAGTATCTCTTCTATACCAGAGGCCACTGCTTCTTCTATTATATACTGTATAGTTGGCTTATCAACAATAGGAAGCATCTCCTTTGGCTGTGCTTTTGTTGCTGGCAAAAATCTTGTTCCAAGACCTGCAGCGGGTATTACTGCTTTCCTTATTTTACTCATGTTATACGTCCCCCTAAAATAATTATATATTTATGTTATTACAGTATCTGTTGTTTTTCAATGTAATATTTTCAGTTACCATAAATCTATCTTTATAATGTATTCTAGTATTAGTTCTAAATTCCTTCATTTATTTCTTGTAAAATCACCATATATCTTCAATAATCTTGTAATTTTTCTAGAACTATATAATATATGTTATATAAGTATCTGGTTCAAATCTTTGTTCCTCGCTTTTCCCCTATTCTATACTTCATAGTCCTTTTTTATTATTATATCTTAAACTTCTGCACCAAATCATTGAGTTTTAAGGCTAATTCAGCTTGACTTTGCGCCGTTAGTGAAACCTGTTCCACAGCTTTTGTATTTTCATCAATACTATTTCTTATTGCTTCTGTGTTTTCAGAAGACTTCTGCTGGCCATTTGCCATATTCTGTACCGCTTCACTTACTTGTCCTATAGTTGCAGTTAGTTCTTCTGACATAGCAGCTACTTCTTCTGACATCTTACTTACAAAATCAGAATCATTATAATAATCATTACCCATTTTCATAAATCTATCCAATTGAGGATTAACTTTTTCATGTATAAACTCTAGAATATCATTACTACTACCAGAAAGATCATCAAAGGCTTCATTAACCTTTATAATATTACTATTTATCTCTGTAACTGATTTCTGCGACTGCTCCGCAAGCTTTCTCACCTGCTCTGCCACAACTGCAAAACCTTTTCCCTGTTCTCCTGCCCTTGCTGCCTCTATAGCTGCATTAAGTGCTAGTAAATTTGTCTGTTTAGCTATAGACTCAATAGTTCCTGCCATAGCCTTTACATTTTCTACTATCTTTCCACGCTCGATAGCTTCTAATATTGATGCTCTTTTTTCACTATATAAATTTTTTGCATCCTCCACTGCCAATTTGCCATGTTCTTGAACCTTAAGAGCTCTTTCTTTAAATTTACTTGCATTACTGCTTCCTTCCATAGCTTTTTGTGAAAGTTCATTTACACTGGAATCTATCTCTTCAATAGAAGCTGTTATTTCCTCTGAGGTTGCACTATTTTCTACTACACCACTCGATATAACATTTATTGCTTCATCTATGGTCTCAGTTTTCGATAGTAATTCTTCTGAAGTTGCAGATAGTTCTTCACTGGAACTACTTATTTCTTCAGAACTAATCACAATTGATTTTAATAAATCCACTATATTATTTCGTGATTCATTTAACATAAATGCCATTTCCCCAAACTCGTCCTTTGATTTCAATATTATTGGAGAAGAAAAATCAAATTTAGAAAAATTCTCTGCCAACTTTCTAATTCTTAATATAGGCGCATTTATTTTTTCAGCTACAATTACTGCAATAATTATACTTACAATAAACATAATTAAAAGCATTATAGCAGTTAAGTTCTTAATTATAGAAGTATCTCTTAGTAATTCACTCTCATCAAGAACAGCCATAAGCTTCCACTTTTTAACGTTATCTGTTCTATAACTCACATATTTTTTATTTCCATTGTATTGATATTCTCCAAATCCAGTTTTCCCAGAATTCTTTATGGTATCCCATATTCCAACTATGGAAGACACACTTTTACCTTCCATAGCCTTATCAGGATTAGAAATTATTACTCCACTTGAATCCACTATATAAAGATGTCCTGAATTTCCTATAGTTATACCTGACATGGTTTTAGATAACTGATTTATATCTATATCCATCCCAAGGGCCCCTACCACTTCACCATTTTTCTCTACGGTTTTAGAAATGGTAATAACTGTTTTTCCTGTAACTGCATCTTTATAGGGATTAGTATAAACTATATTTCCTTTACTCTTTAAAGCACTTTTATACCATTCTCTAGAAGTTGGATCATAATTTTCAGGTAATTTTTGTTCTGGATAAATATTCATTTTTTTATTGTCCTGAGCAAAATATAAATTAATAATATCTTTATTATTGTCCTTTATATTTCCTAAATATGACATTAGAAAAGGTGTATATTCAGGGTGATCATTTAAATCTTTTGTATCTGTATTACTAGATAGAATATTCAAATATCCTTCTAGCCCTATAAAATAATTATCAATTTCAACATCAATGGCCTTTAGATCTTGTTTAGTATGTGTCTGTAAATTAGAATACATTATTTTATTAGCTTCATTATAGGATAATATTCCAACTATAGATACTGGAATCAATCCTAAACAAAGCAATATAATAAATAACTTAATCTTAATACTTCTAAAATTAATTTTATTTTTGCTATTTTTCATAAATTATATCTCCTTTTGCTACCGTTTTATTGTCTTATATTAAGTTATTCACTTCACTATAAAGAATAATCGTACTTTTTACCATTACACTTAATACCTATTTACTATAATAATCTTCTTTCTATATGCAATTTAAGTTCTTTAATTATATAAAATTTCGAAACCAAAAGGCTTGCTCCAGAATAAATACTGTGCAAGCCTTTAATTTTATTTATAATATCTCCAACAATTTCCGCCACTTTTTTTAGCTTCATACATAGCCTTATCTGCCTTTAATATCAATATGTCCACATCTAACTTCTTATCATACTCTTTATCTATAACTATTCCTAAACTTAGGGTTACTTCTATTACAGATCCTGATTCATCTGATACTTTGATCTTTTCACTAAAAATTTTTGATAAAGTATCTTCAATATCTTTATAATCATTAAAGGAATTCATAACCACTAGAAATTCATCTCCACCGAATCTAGCCGCTAAATCTCCTTTATTTATAGATTTTGAAATAATTTTACTAACAGCTACAATAACTTCATCACCTTTTTTATGACCATAAGTATCATTTACACTTTTAAATTTATCTATATCTATAACCATTAGTGCAATTGAACCTTCACTTTTCTTTTGAAGAATTTCAGTAGTTAATTTATAAAATAGTCTTCTGTTTGAAATACCTGTCAAATAATCATAATAAGCCAGCTTATTTATAGTCTTTTCCTTTTTCTTCAATTCATTATTTAAAACATATAATTCATTCACATGATTCTTTAACTGTGCAATATGAAGAAACTGATTTGTTACATCAGAAAATTGAAATAATACTATGCTTTTATTTTCATAATTTACTTTACTTATATCTAGATTTACATATCTATCATTATCAAGTAAATTCTTATGTATAGCCGCTGATAGAAAAATTCTATATTCATTAATTACAATGTCTTTCATACAATTTTTCAAAATAGGTTTATTTAGGTTTTGTAAAATATCATATATCTTCTTATTAATTACACTTTCAGAACTTATTCCAGTGACATATTCCATATGATTATTCCAGTATATTATTGCTAAATCTTCATCAGTTAAAATTACGCCTTCATTTATATCATTTAAAACATTACTTAATATCTTATCCATTAAAACCATCTTCTAACATCGTAATTTTTTCTAATATATTTTCTATAGATTTTAGTGTAACATTAATTATAATAGCACCCTCTATAGCTTCTCCTTCTATATTAAAGGTTATATATAACATTAAAATATATAGATATTCTTCATTTTCAGCAATACATTTAAAATCCAAATTATCAACTACCTTTACTTCTGGCAAAGTATAACTAAGCCTTATATTTATATAATTTCCAAATTCACCCAATACAGAATTCAAAATTATATTCCCTATCTCCTTTACCACATCAAAATCTATGTCTGTAAAGTTTATATCTTCACACTGATCCTCACTTATTTCATGCAAACAGAGTTTTATGAATTTTTTCATTTTAGATGCTGGGAAAATAAGACTTGCCTTTCCAACTAATTTTTCTTTAAATGAAATAGAAGATAACATAACTGCATCATATGCTATGTTGTTAAGATATTCATTAAAATGTACTTTATTTTTTTCATCCTCTAAACTTAAAATTTTTACATTTGGTACATTTAATAATATCTTTTTTTCAATAATCTCTGACAAAACACTTGATGCTTTTCCTATACTTATATTAAATAATTCTTTTAATATGTCTTCATTTGATATGTTATTAGTCATGTAATCTCACCTGCATCATATCATTACATATTAACTCCATTTTTTCATGATTTAAAGGCTTATTTACAAAGCCAAGTATTCCAAATTGCTCCATTTCATCTTTAATACTTTTTTGTACATCTGCGGAAATTATGATTATCTTAGAATCACTATCATATTCCTTTATCAATTTTATCATATCTTTACCATTTAACTTTGGCATTAATAAATCCACAAATATGTAATCTGGATTTATTCTCTTGTATTCATTAAATCCATCTTTACCATCATTTGCAAAATAAATTTCTACATCTCCCAAAGTTTTTTTTATTAGATTCGAAGTTATTTTTTGAGAAAAATTAGAATCATCTACAATTAATATTTTCAGTATTTTAGACACCCCCTTAAAATCTTGTATCTAGGTTATTTGTACTAACAAGTATAACATAGTTGTATATTATTTAAAATAATTCTTTTTTATTAACCTATATTAAAACAAAACTACCAATTAAGTATATATTATACAATCTAATATTTATATAAGTTGCAATTAAGATTATAGATTAATAGTAATTAGTAGATGAGTTCTAAACAAACTAGCAATTTTATAATAATATAATTTATTACAATATATTTATTAAAATAAAAACTTTTTCTGTAATAAATTCTACTAGAGCATATATATATTCACAAGCACAGAAAGGAGGCGATAACATGGCAACAGTAGCATCACACAAAGTATCATCTTCTCTAGTTATTGAATTAGCAGCTGGTAAAGATGAAAACGGAAAAGATATAATCACAAGACTAAATCTTGGAAAAGTTGATCCTACAGCAGCAGATCAAGACATTTATGATGTAGTAACTTCAATAATTGAAGTATTAGATTATCCAGTTCAAACCATTCAAAAAATTGACAATAGTTTACTAACTGACCAGTAACTAAACAACGATAACTTTCTAATGAGTATTATTACTACATTATTCAAGGAGGTATAAAAAATGTCACATAAACTTACTATGAGATTTAATACTGAGGAAGATGGTAAATACTTTTCACTATCTATAGACAATATAAAAAAAGATGAAAATGGACAACCCGATATAACGGAAGAACAAGTAAAAAGTCTTATGGATATCATAATTCAAAAGAAGATATTTGTAAGTAAAACTGGAGATCTAACTGCTAAAAAGGATGCAAAAATAGTTAGTACTTCATCTGAGAGTTTTCAGGTTTAAATAAATCAATATACCTTTTGCAGCCCTCTACTTTTATAAGTAGGGCTGTTTTTTAGTCACCTAATCAAAAAAATAATTTAAATTTTTTATTTTATTATTTACTAAAATACTACATATCATATTAACTCTAAAGATAAGAAAAGTTTATTTTTATAAATATTATATTTTTCAATATTGCGTGCATACTATTTATATACTTTGCAAATTATAATCTTGTAAAACAATCTATCTTGATTTGCAATACATTTTATTTTAAAAGGAGGCAATTGTTTATGGCACAGAATAGAAAAAATGGTAATGAACAGCACTCAGGTGGTAGTAGTCTTCTACATTGGGTAGGAAGATTGATATTAGTCGCAATTATTTTAGTGATAACATCGTATCTAACACCTGGTTTTACAATTAATGGACTTTGGTCCTTTTTATTAGCTGCAGTTATAATCATTGCAGTAGATTATTTAGTAGAATCCTTTATGGGCGTCGATGCGTCACCTTTTGGAAGAGGAATAAAAGGTTTCATTATTTCTGCTATAATAATATATCTAACACAATTTTTAGTTCCTAATATGCATGCATCTATAATAGGTGCATTATTAGCAGCTTTAGTTATTGGAATAATAGATGCAATAATTCCTGGAAGGGCAATGTAAAAAGGTATTTCATATTTCTTTACATTCACATTAATCTATTATAAAAATAGTGTTTAACTTATAAGACTCTACTCTTATTAAAAAATTAAATTTTAATAGATTTGATGCTTACAATTATCAAGAGAAAAAGGTAACTAGGAAATTTTATATCCAGTTACCTTTTTTCTTTCTTAACTAAATTCTTAACTAAATTCTTAATTAAGAATTTGGCATATCTTGTAAAGGATGTACTATAGAATTTTTAGTACTATTATTTAAACTATTATGACTTAGTGTAATTGTTGATATTGCTAGCATTAGCATTAAACATCCTATCGCAGCAACTAATCCTTTAATAATTTTATTTTTCATAATAAAAGACCTCTTTCACCTAATATATTATTTTATTAAATCTTCTACTGAAAGCAAATGTAAATACTTTTCGCAGAGATCTACTTGCTCATTTTTTAAATACATAAATGCTAATTTATTATAAATTTGTCTAAGATTATCCTCATCATTATTCTTTAATAATTCAATTATTATAAGATAAGTCTTCTCCAAATTTTTATTATCCTTTAAATCATCATATATATCCGCCAATATGTAGTTACCTTTTAATAAGTATTCACTATTTTTATATGTTTTTGCATAGCTCAAACCTAATTCTATAGTTTTAATGGCCTTAGCATATAAATTTTGTTTTATAAATACATTTGCTTTTTCTATAAGCGTAGCCGATAAATTTGCTTTATCTATTTTTCTTCTAAGGCTTTCAGCCAAATCAAAGTATTTCATGCTCTCCTGAAAATCGTTTTTATAGCAGTATGCTAGTCCCAAATTATTATATATATATCCCAAAGGAATATCTGTGCTATCTAAAATCTTAGTAAGCATAAATTTATATGTATCTATAACAGCATCATAATCTTTCTTAGTTTCGTAACAAGTTGCCTTAACACCATAAGCGTAAATATATAACCTATAGTCCTCTTTTTCATCACAAAGAGATAAGTATTTATCAATAGTATTCAAAGCTAAATCTATTTCATTTATTTTTTTATAGCTGTTTGCCAAGGAATACAGGCATAATTTTTCAGTCTTACTATCATTATTTACTAGGCAATAATACTGACTTAATTCATAATATTCAATTGCAATATTATACTTTAAATTATTGGCCTTACAAACTCCAATCTTCCAGTAAATATAACCAAGCTTTTCATTATTATTAATGCTTATATATATATCTTTAGCCCTCTTATAGTTAACATAGGCTTCATAAAAATCTCTTTCATCAGAACAAATCTCAGCAAGATTACAGTATACTTTAGCCTGAATTTCCAGTAATCCATATTCAGCAGCTATTTTTAAAACTTCTCTTGTTTTAATCACATTTTTTCTATAACCTCTAAGCTGGTCTAAGCAGTATATTTCAGCTTCTTTTCTTTTAGATAACATTAAATAATCTTTGTCTATATATAAATCAATACTAAGTTCCTCTGCTCTTGTCTTTAACTTTTTAGCTATTTTTACAGCGGCTCTGTGGGTTAACTCCCTTTTATTAGTCTCTATCATACTAATAAGTGCTCTAGTAACATTTTTCCCCTGTAAGTCTTCCTGTTTTAGCTTTAATTTAGTTCTTAGTTTTCTTATCCTCTCACCAGGAGTCAAAAATTCCATTACATCACCTTGCATACATTAATTAATTATCACTATTTCTATTGAAAAGCATCATATACTTTTACAACAAATTACATATTATTTAATATTAATTATTACTTTCATTGAAAAACATCATATCATATATTATATATTTTTACAACAAATTACATATTATTTAATTCTAATAATATTCCCTTTAAATCACCTATCTATTGTCATATATTATAAAAAAATAAGTATATTCTTGCTAATCTATAATTATTATGTTTTAACATCATCTAAGGCATATGAAAATAAATAGTAAGTCAAATATACTAGTATACTGACTAGTTATTTATTTGAATATGCCTAAATACAAAAAATCAAAAAAAATAATAATAATTTAGTAAAACTTTGATAATACTAATATCAATGCGTTTAAGGAGTTGATAATAATGACGGTAGGTTCAAAGGTAAAGCAGACATTGGCTGGCTTAAAGGGAATTGAAAGCACATTAAGAATTTATTCCGTTCAAAGTAAAAATAAAGATGATGTGAAGGTTTATAAGGATGCTCTTAAAACCACAGAATCAGTTATCAAGAATGTAGAAGATAGAATAAAGACACTAGAGTTTGAAGAACCTCAATATAAAGGAAATTAAGGTATTTTAACTAAGGAAAGAATTGATTATTTCTTTATCTTGTCTAAGAAAGGAAAAAAGATTATGCAGAATTGGGCTATATCATTATTGTTAAGAACTATAATTTTGTTTCTTTTAACTTTAGTAATAGTTAGAGTTATTGGAAAAGTAAACTTAGCAAAAGTAACACCCTTTAAATTTGTGAGTTACATAGTAATAGCTGTTATTGCCGCGTCCATTTCACTAGGTTTAATACAAAACATTGCTTTTGGCTTTATAGTATTAGCTACTTGGGTTCTACTCTCCTTAGCACTGGACTATTTATCACTAAGAAGTAAGCTAATACATGATTTTGTAAATGGAAGAGAAACCATACTAATGAAAGATGGCAAGGTTATGGAAGAAAATCTAATGGATGTTAGGTACACAGGTGAAGAGTTGTTAAGAGAATTGCGTTCAAAAAATGCCTTTAATCTAGCAGATGTTGAATTTGCAGTAATGGAATCAACTGGGGAAGTAAATGTGTTATTAAAGTCCGATAAAAAGCCAGTTACTTCACATGACTTACAAAGAAAGGTAGCACCTTTATCCGAACCAGAAACAGTTATATTGGATGGAAATATTCTTGATGAATCTCTAAAAAATAGAGGTTTAGATAGAGAATGGCTAAAGGTTCAATTATCGGGCCTCGGAGTGTCCCTTGATAATGTGTTCATTGGTCAAGTAGATTCTTCTGGAGATTTATTCATAGATATCTTTGACGATTCAATACAAATTACACAACCTCAGGTTAAAGAACTCCTTTATGCCAGTATTTCAAAAGTTCAATCTGATTTACTTACCTTTTCATTGGAAACAGATGACTTAAAAATGAGAAAAATGTATTCAAATAATGCCAATCAAATAAAGAAAATGATGGATAAACTAGAACCATATTTACTACGTTAGAAGGTGACAAAATATGTCCAATAAAAAAAGAAAAAACTTACTCCTACCCAGCAGGAATATCAGGATTTCGCCTCAGATAGAGAGCCTAAACGTCCAGTTCTAAAAAATTGCATAAGAGCCTTTCTAGTGGGAGGTTTTATATGTACAATTGGTCAAGGGCTTCAGTGGTTTTTTATAACATATTTTAACTTTACAGAAAAAACTGCTGGAAATCCTACATCTGCTATTCTAATAATAGCTTCTGTTCTCCTTACCGGCTTTGGAGTTTATGATCATATAGCTCAATGGGCTGGAGCAGGTACTGCTGTGCCTATTACTGGTTTTGCAAATACCATTGCTTCTGCTGCAATTGAACACAACACTGAAGGTTATGTACTAGGTGTAGGAGGAAATATGTTTAAACTGGCTGGATCAGTGATTGCTTTTGGAGTTTTCTCAGCTTTTGTTGTTGCAATAGTAAAAATAACTGTCATGTGGTTAGGTGGGATGTAAATGCTTAAAGGACATCAAACATGGGTTTTTGATTCTAAACCAGTAATACTATCCTCCGCTGCCGTTGGCGGACCCTTTGAAGCTAATGGAGCATTAGCTGATGACTTTGATATTCTTCATGAGGATGTGTGGCTCGGACAGGAAAGCTGTGAAAAAGCAGAAAGAAAGTTATTGGAAGAGGCTTGTGAAACGGCAATTACTAAGGGAAATATGCAAAAAGAGGATGTTCAATTTTTTATAAGTGGAGATTTAATGAATCAAATCATATCCAGTAGCTTTACTGCACGTACACTAGGCGTTCCCTTTCTTGGAATATTTGGAGCTTGTTCAAGTTCTATGGAAGGTCTTGCACTGGCTTCTCTGCTAATCGATAGTAAATCAGCAAAATATGTTGTAGCCGGTGCTTCCAGCCACAATATTTCCATTGAAAAACAATTTAGATATCCTACAGAATATGGAGCACAAAAACCTCCAACTTCTCAATGGACGGTAACCGGTGCAGGAGCATGCCTATTAGCTGCAAAAGGTGAAGGACCAAGAGTAACCTGTGCAACTATTGGTAGAGTAGTTGATATGGGAATTACAGATCCATATAATATGGGATCAGCTATGGCACCAGCCGCAGTAGATACAATAGAAGCCCATTTTAGGGATTTAAATATAGATCCTTCCTACTATGACTTAATTGCAACAGGAGATTTGGGGAAAGTTGGTCATAGAATTGCCAGTGACTTATTGGATAAACACAATCTAAAAATTCCTGAAAATATATTTACTGACTGTGGACTTCTAATTTATAAAAAAGATCAGCCCGTAATAGCTGGTGGAAGTGGCTGTGGTTGCTCGGCTACTGTTACTTATGGTCATCTTCTTAAGAGAATGAAAAATGGAGAATTAAAAAAAATACTGATTATTGCAACAGGGGCACTTTTATCTCCTCTATCCTATCAACAAAAGGAAAGCATCCCCTGTATTGCACATGCAGTATCTATAGAGATATAGGACTTCTTTAAAGATGCCATATCATTTTTAGATGTCTAAAGTGAGGTGTTAGTTAAAATTGGGAATTTTTATTTTGGCATTTATAGTAGGTGGAATTATATGCGTTATAGGTCAGATAATGATGGATGTTTTTAAGCTTACCCCTGCTCACACCATGACTACCTTCGTTGTGGTAGGAACAATACTTGGAGGTTTAGGATTATATGACCCCATAGTAAAGTTTGCAGGAGCAGGCGCTTCTGTACCCATATGCAGTTTCGGTAATGCATTAGTTAAAGGAGCTTTAATGGAAGATGAGAAATATGGAATTATTGGAGTACTCACTGGTATATTTGAAATTACAAGTGCAGGTATTTCCTCTGCCATAATTTTTGGATTTTTAGCATCCTTAATATTTAGAACTAAAGGTTAATACTTATTTTATATTTAGATAACAACTTCTAGTTTATAATTAAGTATTATCTTATCTTCATATAAAAGTTCTATTCACAAAATACTTGAAGGGAGGTGAACACTATGACAGTGGGAACAAAGATGCAGCAAGCTGTAGCTGGTATTGAAACAGCAGCAGCTACAATGAAAACTTTCGCATTGGATACAGACAATGAAGCAGCAAAAAAAGATTTCCAGCAATTATCTAAAACTTTTGAAGATGCTTTACAAGTTTTAAATGGAAGATTAAAACACATTCAAGAAGAAGAACCTCAATACAATAAATAATAAATTTTAATCTTTAATTGGGCAGGTTAACTACTAAACTATTGATAATACTATACTTATATTAAAAAGTTTTTAATAATGGATAGCATATATAAATTCAATAATTAGGAGGTTGCCTGCCTAATTATTTATGCTCTATACACATTTTATTGACTAAACTCCTAAGGCACATTCAAAAAATAAGGCCACTAATTAGCTATATACTTCTATATAAACTAATTAGTGGTCAAGCATCTCCTAACTCATTAAAACAATCTGATTCTACTTGAATATTCATCACCTTTTCCATAGTTATTTTTTACAATGTGTATTACACTGTAAAAATTTACTCTTTTAATTTTCATTATATAATCTTAATCGATATACAATGCCGTTCATGGGTTAACCCTACTATATACCTTTACAATTACATTAATTATATTTAGCATCTTTGCAACTATTATTCTACAGTAATACTTTCAATTAGATATTGGTTTAATATCTGTATCTTGCATTTACTCTAGTTTAACATTACTAAATGCCCTTTGGTTTCCTCGAACATTCTCATAAACCAAATGTCCACTACATCTCATAGTCCTCTTCTTATAGCTTACATCTGTAAATATTAAATCATATTTGCCTTTGTTTACTATAAAGTGTATTACTATTCAATGTTTTAGATTCCTAAACTTTTAAAACTACTCTTTAGTTCTCTTCATGAGTTAGGTATGCTAGAAGAAGTTTTTTCCTTCTTCTTGTCTTTATTATACTGTAAACGTTTTGATATGTCAACTATTTTTTATTTTATTCGGATAAAATAATATTATTATCTTCAATAAATATTTATTTTCACCTGCATATTATTATATAATAATATTATTAGGCATGGTAAATAAATAACTAGTCAGTATACAAATATATTTTCACATGGCTTAAATCTAAATATATCACAATAAACCCATGGAGGTGTAAAATGATTTTTTCTAAAAAAATGAAACAGCTGACTTCAGCTATATTTTCTCAGCTAAGCTACAAAAAAAATGATCTTATAAATGAAGGTAGAGAAGTAATTGATTTTAGCATAGGTACTCCAGATATACCACCCGCACCTCATGTTATTAAAACAATAGTTGAGGAATCCAGTAAAATAGAAAACTACATATATTCTATAAACGATACAACTGAATTAATAAACTCAGTACAGAAATGGTACTATAGAAGATACGGAGTAACACTTGAGAAGGATGAAATAGTGTCCCTACTAGGTTCTCAAAGTGGTTTTGCAGAATTATCATTATCCATTTTAGATGCAGGTGATGTGGTATTAACGCCAGATCCAGGATATCCTATTTTCACTGTAGGTCCTTATCTTGCTGGTGCACAAATAGTTAAAATGCCGCTTTTAAAAGAAAATAATTATCTCATTGACTTTAGTTCAATAGATACGGAAATAGCTAAAAAAGCAAAACTTATGGTAGTGTCTTATCCAAATAATCCTACTGCTGCTACAGCTCCCAAGAACTTTTATAAAGACCTGGTGAAATTTGCAAAGAAATATAACATAATTGTACTTCATGACAATGCCTATAGTGAGCTTGTATTTGATGACACTGAGGGCGAAAGCTTTTTATCCATACCTGGCGCTAAGGATATAGGAATTGAATTTAATTCACTATCAAAAACTTACAGCATACCCGGTTGCAGAATTGCCTTTGCTGTTGGAAATAAGGAAGTTATAAAACAGCTTAAAACTTTAAAATCTCATGTGGATTATGGAATGTTTTTACCCTTTCAAAAGGCTGCTATATCGGCTTTAGAAGGGCCTCAAGATTATGTTGAATTAGTAAAAAATACTTATAGGAAAAGAAGAGATCTTCTAGTAAAAGGCCTATGTAAAATTGGCTGGCCTATTGATAACACTGGCGGAAGCATGTTTGTCTGGGCTGCTATTCCCCCAAAGTATAAATCCTCTTTGCAATTTACCTTTGACCTCATGGAAAAGACAGGAGTTATTGTAGTTCCCGGCAGCAGTTTTGGAGAGCACGGTGAGGGCTTTGTACGTTTCGCTCTTGTACAGCATGAAGAACAAATAATTAGAGCAATACAGAATATTGATATTAGTGGAATTTTAGACATATAAAAAAATAAGCTATTTTAAAATGATTTTTTAAATCATTTTAAGATAGCATCTCTATATCCATAAATTCTATTTTACTGCTTTTAATTTTGATATATCATTCCAATTCTTTGATGTTATTATCTCTACTGCTGTAAGATCTTCTCTAATTCCCTTAACATTTCCTTCAACATTTGCAATCACATAATTGGCTTTATCTATTTCTGTTTTATGGACCTCACTTGAATGTTCTAAGGCTCTTAATATTTGAGTATTTTCATCTAAAACTATAGTATGCTTATCTAAGACTCTAGTATGTTCATCTAAAACTTTAGTATGCGCATTTAAAATTTCAGTATGCTCTTCTAAAACTTTACTGTGCTCATTTAATATTTGTGTATGCCCATCCAGTTTACTGTTAATATCTTTTAATAGCTCCAAAATTTCATTTTCCATTTTTTCACCACCACTAAATTAGTATTTACATTCTATCATCAATATTTTCCAATTTCAAGCTATTTAATTCATTTTAACTTAATGTAAATTTTTCCTATATTCTTAAAATTAAATCCTAAATAAAGTAACGTGAAGTTAGATTATTTACTATAGTAGTCCTTATATAAAAATTACAAATTCAATTTAGGCACATGAAAATAAATAGTAAGTCAAAGATGCGACGTATATTTTGAAGCCTACAAGGAAATAGGTTCTTCAGATAGTGAGCTATCTGAAGGTTCTGTTGACGTAGTAGGATTCAAAATAGACTAGCATACTGACTAGTTATTTATTTGAATGTGCCTTATAATTATTGTTGCCATTTTTCACGAATGTTCCCTTCTCAATTTCATCGAAGGCATTTTTAAGTTCTTCTTTTGTATTCATAACAATTGGTCCACCCCAAGCTACTGGTTCTTTAAGAGGGTTACCCATAAATACTGAAAAACGCATTCCCTTATCACTTGAATGAACTTTAAGTTTTTCACCACTAGTTAATAGTACTGCATTTTTTTCATGGACATACTGCTTATTTTCTTCATCAAAGCAGCCCTCTCCTTGAAAAATGTAAATAAACACCGTGGACTCACTGTTAGTTTCAATTGACCAATCCGAATTTTTTTCCATATTTACATCAAAAATCTGAGTCTTCACATATTCCCCTTGGATTGCTCCTGGATTACCTTTATAGTTCCCTGATATTACATTTATTGTACAGCCATCTTCATCTATTTTTGGTATGGTTTCTGCCCTTATATCATGATATTTTGGATTACACATTTTATTTTTCTTAGGAAGATTAAGCCAAAGCTGAAATCCAAACATTCTTTCTGAAGGCTTTGGCATCTCCTGATGAATTATTCCGCCGCCTGCTGTCATCCATTGGCAGCAGCCATCATCAATGCTTCCCCTATTACCTAAACTATCTCCATGTTCTATCTTCCCTTGAATAAGGTAGGTTATAGTCTCAATACCTCTATGTGGATGCCATGGGAAACCCTTAATATAATCCTCAGGATCAACAGAATCAAAAACATCCAGCATTAGAAATGGATCGAATTTCTTAACTGTTTTATTGGCTATTACACGAACAAGTTTTACCCCTGCACCATCATAACCTACATTTCCATCTACAATCTTATCTATAGTTCTCATATTCATATTTAACCCTTCTCCTGTGTTTTATTTAAATTTTTTGTAAAGATAAAAACTAGGAATTATATAATACTTCGGAAATACATTTAGCTATTTAGGCATATGAAAATAAATAGTAGTCCAAAGATGCGACGGATATTTTGAAGTCTACAAGGAAACGGGTTCCGAAGATAGTGAGCTATCTGAGGGTTCTGTTGATGTAGTAGGATTCAAAATAGACTAGCATACTGACTAGTTATTTATTTGAATATGCCTTACATACTTTCTCTCTTATTTTCCTTCTAGTAACTCCTTTGTTTCTAATAGCTGCAATTGATCTGCATACATCATAAACTTGCCATCTCTACCAATAAAACTTTTACCACAGTTACTAACACTTTCTGGTATTGCATATCTAAATTCTGTTTCTTTAAACTTCTTTATATAAAAAAACTGTAAATTGAAACAATAAAGTCTATAGCCAATATAGGATGTAAATTCCAATTGATTTTTTAACTTTATGTCACCTAATTCTAAATTTTTAGATGGTTTACGTGTCTTAAAAAGCAACTTTATTATTAATTTTTTTAACTCTTTTAACTCTTTATCTGTAATCATTTTTTTCCTCCAAAACTATATTTATAAAAGAATAGTTAGTTCACAATTTAAGAAGAATCCGAACTATATACTATTTTATTGAGATAACCACAAACGCTTTTATAGTGTGTTTATTTCCATATTTATCACTAAAATAATAATCTATCGGAGTTATATTGATTTTTGAAAAGTTTGAATATAATTCTTTTAGTTCCTCAATAGTAGAATAATGGTGTGGTATGTTCTCTTCGCCCTCAAGATTATTAATAAAAGTATCTTTTTCTATCTGTTTACCTTTACCGTAATTTTTATCATCTACTGAAATATAATCAATAACTACTATCCCATTGGGTTTTAATACTCTATATATTTCATTTACATTTTTACGAGAATCCTCTAACGTGCCATGTCCTGTTGTCCATAAACATAAAATTCCATCAAGTGAATTTTTATCGAAATCTATATTTCTCATATCATGCTGTTTAAATTCAATATTACTCAAATTCAGTTTTTTAGCCTTTAATCTAGTTGTGCCCAATCCTGTTTTAGAAATATCAGTAGCATATACTTTAAAACCTTGTTGAGCAAGATATATTGAATGTCTGCCTGTACCACACCCTAAATCCATTATACTCTTACAATTATTTTTCTTAAAAATATCTGCGGCTACCTTTACAGTTGGAAGCACATCAAATTGAACCTCACCTTGTTCTTTATATATTTTATCCCATTCTTGTTCCCATTTAATATTCATTATTATACTCCCGTATTTATATTATTTAACTACTGTGACATTACTTTAGACTATTATAAAACCATTTATTTGCTTCCTCTGTAAAAAGCGTAGGTGTCCAACTTTTCCTACCCTTAATATATGGAATATCTTTTTCAAAATATATTTTCTTTAAATATGGCTTCAGTGGAAGACTTCTATAAATTTTTAATATATGAGCACCATCCCTCACACCTAAACCATCTTCAATTATTTTATGTGCATTAAAATACATCCTGACCTGTGGAGTATATTCAACATCTCCATTTGTACATATCTTACCTTTTTGTCTTGAACTTACAACAAGTTCACTGCAACCATTCAAAGTATCTAACATGACATAATCATTATAATCATCTGGTTCTCCCAAGGGGTCAATTCCGATTCCAACAATTTCTATGCCATCTTCATTAAGTTTTCTAGTTGATTTAATTTGTCCTGATTCTTCAATTAATCTCCATAAATCCAGTGATGTACTATGTACCAACCACTTATCATCTGTGTAACGAACTTTTTTTCCTTTAAAATTATTCTGTGTAGCCTTTTCTATTATAAAATTAGGGCTTTGTATTTCAGGAATATGAACAATAATTTTTCTGTGATAATATGTTTCGTATTGTATAAAATCACCTAATCTAAATTTCCAGTCATCATAATTTGGATTAACAGACAAGGTAAATATTCCTTTACCTTGCTTACCAATACCATATCTTCCTTGCAAATTACAATTTAAAGTAAACATTGACCAACTAACATCATAAGTTCCATACTGTGTAAATGGGTTATTTTTTTGAGGTGTCCAATCTTTAGGTGGAAAAAATATATTATGCATAAATATCTCCTTGCTTCATAATGTATCACCATTATTACATTAAATAAAATTAAGCACACTTTATACCAAACTATTACACCTGATGCTTTACGTTAATTATATTATATCTAAATTTAATAAAAACTTCATCTATCTCTTTATTTGATATTACATTTATTATAGCACCCAAAGTTAATTTCTAACATAAACTAATACTGATAATTAATATTAAGGTGGTTCAATATGCCCATATATAGATTAGGTTCTAGCGGAACAGAAGTAATGAAAATTCAAGCAGTTCTAAGAAAAATAGGGTACAATCCTGGTACTATTGACGGAGTATTTGGAAGCCAAACTGAAGCAGCAGTAAAGAATTTTCAAAGGAATAATGGATTAACTCCAGATGGAATTATAGGCCCCTCTACCTATAGAATATTAGAGAGATTTATGCTAGGCTATGATATTTATGTTATTAGATCAGGGGATACGTTGTACAATATAGCCATGAAATACTATACTCAAGTGAATAAAATCATAGCTGCAAACCCTGATATAAATCCTTCTAATTTAGTGATTGGTACTAGCATTACAGTTCCCTATGGAATCGATGTAGTTGATACAAATATAGACTATACTTATGATATTTTAGATAATGATCTTAGAGGTCTTAAGGCAAGATATCCCTTTATAACTATTGGCAGTGCAGGCAGAAGTGTACTAGGACGAGAACTTTATTATGTAAAACTTGGCACAGGACCAAATCAAGTTTTCTATAATGGATCCCACCATTCATTAGAATGGATTACTACCCCATTACTCACAAAATTCATAGAAAATTTTTCTAAATCCTATGTAGCTGGAACAAATATAAAAGGATACAACCCAAGGAACATATGGAATAGAAGCAGCATATATATAATGCCTATGGTAAATCCTGACGGAGTTGATTTAGTGCTCAATGGTTTATCAAGTGATAATCCTTTCCACAATGATTTGATAAGATGGAATAACGGCAGTGCAGATTTTTCACGAACCTGGCAGGCTAACTCAAGAGGTGTTGACTTAAATCACAATTACAATGCACTATGGAATCTGTCAAAAGAAGCTGAAGCACAATATGGTATTTTTGGTCCTGGACCTACCAGGTATTCAGGTCCCTCTCCAGAATCGGAACCAGAAACACAGTCAGTAGTTAATTTTACAATAAATCATAATTTTAGATTAGTGCTTGCTTACCACAGCCAAGGTGAAGTGATATTCTGGCAGTTTTCTAATCTTACTCCCACTGAGTCCTTAGCCATAGGTAATCAATTGGCAATGGTAAGTGGTTATGCACTATCACAAACAACGGGCATAACCTCCTACTCTGGCTATAAAGACTGGTTTATTCAAGATTTTAGAAGGCCGGGATTTACAATTGAAGTGGGGCTTGGCACCAATCCCCTTCCAATAAGTCAATTTGACCAGATATATAATGATAATGAGGAATTGCTGATGTTAGCATCTATTATTTGATTGAATTATATACAAGTTAAAAGTGATGTCTCACAATGCACATTTATGCATTATGAGGCATCACCTTTCTTCATTACTAAACACTTATAACAAAATTTCACTTAGGCATGTGAAAATAAATAACAAGTGAAAGATGCGACGTATATTTTTACTCTGTTTTTGTATCTATCTCTTCTTTATCAAAAGCAGTAATGAACATTTGCTTAATTTCACTTATTAATGGATATCTTGGATTAGACCCCGTACACTGGTCATCAAAAGCAAGCTCACACATCTTATCAAGTGTAGCATAGAAATTCTTTTCTGAAACTCCAGCATCTTTAATACTCATTGGAAGGTTTATTTTCTCTTTTAATTCATGGATGGCCTTAATTAAAAGCTCAACTTTTTCATCATCCGTATTGCCACCTAAATTTAGATAATCTGCAATTTTACCATATCTCCATTTAGCATTTGGATATTTATATTGAGGATATGCTGCTTGTTTTACTGGGTTATCTGCCGAATTAAATCTTATAACTTCTTCAATTAACAGTGCATTAGCAGTTCCATGTGCTATATGGTGCTCTGCTCCTAACTTATGTGCCATTGAGTGACATACTCCTAAGAATGCATTAGCAAAGGCCATTCCTGCCATAGTTGATGCATGAGCCATTTTCTCTCTTGCCTTTTCATTAGTAGTACCTTCTGCATATGCTGTAGGCAAATATTTAAATATTAATCTTATGGCTTCTAATGCAAGTCCATTAGTATATTCTGATGCAAGTACTGATGTATAAGCTTCTATACCATGAATCAAAGCATCTATACCTGATGCTGCTGTTAATCCTTTTGGCATGTTCATCATTAATTCAGCATCTACTATTGCCATATTTGGAGTTAATTCATAGTCTGCTAGTGGATATTTAACTCCTGTCTTTTCATCTGTTATTACAGCAAAAGGTGTAACTTCTGATCCTGTTCCGGCAGAAGTTGCCACAGCAATCATCATAGCCTTTTCCCCCATCTTTGGGAATTTGTATATTCTTTTTCTTATATCCATAAATCTCATAGCAAGATCTTCAAATTTTACCTCAGGATGCTCATATAGTACCCACATAATTTTAGCTGCATCCATTGCTGAACCTCCACCAAGTGATATTATAGTATCCGGTTTAAAATTCAGCATTTGTTCTGTACCTTTTCTAGCTGTAGCTAGTGTTGGATCTGGCTCTACTTCTGTAAATATCTTAAAGTCAATACCCATATCTTCAAGTACTCTTGTAATAAAATCTACATATCCAAGATTATAAAGAACTTTGTCAGTTACTATAAATACTCTTTTCTTATTTAAGTCTTTCAACTCTTTTAATGCAAATTGAAGACATCCAAACTTGAAGTAAACCTTTTCCGGAACTCTGAACCAAAGCATATTCTCTCTCCTTTCAAGTACACTTTTAATATTTAAAAGATGTTTAGGTCCTATATTTTCTGATACTGAATTTCCTCCCCATGACCCGCATCCAAGTGTAAATGAAGGTGCTATTTTAAAATTATATAAATCTCCACTTGCTCCCTGTGCTGTAGGTATATTTACAAAGGTTCTTACCGTTTTCATAGCGTTGCTGAATTTATCTATCTTATCCTTTGCAGTTACCACATTTGCGTATATTCCCGATGTATGTCCAAGTCCCCCTAAGTTCACAAGAGTTACAGCTTTTCCAAGGGCATCATCAAAATCTTTTGCTCTATACATAGCCAAAACTGTAGATAATTTTTCATGGGCAAAAGGTTCTTCCTCCGTTAAAGAAGTGACTTCTCCTATAAGAATTCTTGCGGTTTTTGGTACTTTAATTCCTGACATTTCAGCTATTTTATATGCTGATTGTCCTACTATCTTTGAATTTATACTGCCATTTATAAAAATTGTTTTTCTTACTTTATCTATTTCATTTTCTTTAATTATATATGCTCCTCTTTCTGCAAATTCTTTTCTTACTTCATCATAAATAGAGTCCAAAACTATTACTGATTGCTCTGACGCACATATGACACCGTTATCAAAAGTCTTTGAAAGAATTATTGAGCTTACTGCCATCTTTATATGTGCACTTTCATCAATTATAACAGGTGTATTTCCTGGTCCAACTCCTATAGCTGGTTTACCAGATGAGTAGGCTGATTTAACCATAGATGGTCCACCTGTAGCAAGAGTTATATCTGCTTCCTGCATTAGAATCTTTGTAAGTTCAATAGATGGATTGTCTATCCATCCTATTATTCCTTCCGGTGCACCTGCTTTAACTGCTGCATCAAGTATTATTTTAGCTGCTGCTATAGTTGAATTTTTTGCTCTTGGATGTGGTGATAACATTATAGCATTTCTAGTTTTTAGTGATATCAATGCCTTAAATATTGCAGTTGAGGTTGGATTAGTTGTTGGTATTACAGCTGCTACAATACCTATTGGTTCTGCTATTTTAGTTATGCCATAGGATTCATCTTTTTCTATTACGCCGCAGGTCTTTTCATCTTTATATTGATTATATATATACTCAGCGGCAAAGTGATTTTTTATAACTTTATCTTCAACAAGTCCCATTCCCGTTTCTTCTGCTGCCATTTTCGCAAGTGGTATTCTGGCATCTAATGCTGCCATTGCTGCCTGTCTAAAGATTTCATCCACCTGCTCCTGTGAATACTCTGCAAAAATTCTCTGAGCTTTTTTCATTTCCTCTAACCCTACATTTAATTCATCAATACTACTAACTTTCATAAGTTACACCTCTCTCTTAATTTTAATACATGTCAATCTTGAGTTATCTTAATCGAATGTATTTTTAAAGACCACCCTAAAAGTAAATAACATTACTCTAATGTCTATATTTATATTATATGCTTTTGTTTGTTAAATATCAATCAATATATTAGCAATTTATGTATATATACAAAATTATAAAAACCGGTTACGCGTGATTATTTAGCATATATCAACTATATACTCCTTATTTACGCACAAATATATAGTTAAATATTTAACAATTAACCCATGTATGCTATTACTATATTTATTGTATATATTTATTTATGTTAATAACATAACATTATTTTTTAATTTAAAGCATATTTATTTTAGAAGTTATATACAAAAAGATATTATTTATTAAATACATACTTTTAATTACAACCTATA
>NZ_BAEV01000008.1 GCF_000246895.1 Clostridium arbusti SL206
ACACGTAGTATATAATAACATGGAGATAGTATTGATAAATTATAAAAAAATATAAAATATTTTTATAAATATTATATTATTTAGTATAATAGTATGATATAATATGAAAAATTATATAAGATAATATAATGATACATAGAACTATATAAAGGTATATGAGGTTATATAAATAAATGTATTATTTTATAGTATTTTATAGTATTTTATAAAAAACAATATCGTAATAAATTTAAATCTACAAAAATTAGTAAGATGAGTTATAAAAATAATAAGGATGGAGTGTGAAAATCAATGCTTTCTGTATCTAAAATAACTAGCAATAATAAATCCAATTATAAGAAGGTTATTTACCTTAAAGTGCTTGTATGTGTATGTTTAATGGTATTAGTAATAACTAGTTTCCTTATTGATATTTCAACAGGTCCTGCTCATATTTCTATAGTGGATGTGCTCAAGTCACTATTAAATCCTGATTCGGTTGATAAAAAGACAAATATAGTTGTTAAGATAATAAGACTTCCAATTGCAACAATGGCATTACTAGTTGGGGCATGTCTCGCTATAGCTGGTATGGAAATGCAAACTATATTAAATAATTCTCTGGCAAGTCCATATACTTTGGGAATTTCAGCAGCAGCTTCATTTGGTGCGGCTTTATCATTAGTGTTAGGCCATTCTATACTGCCCGAAATTGTTCAAAATATTGCAACACCTATATTTGCATTTATTTTTTCCATAGGTTCTTCCTTAATTATTTACACTATAGGAAAATTTAGAAAAGATAGGGCCACAATTATTTTGACGGGTATTGCCATTAATTTTTTATTTTCAGCCTTCAATTCTATTCTTACATATTTTGCTAGTGATGAGGTTTTAAGAGGAATTACGAACTGGTCACAAGGTAACATTTTAGGTGCTACTTGGACAAAAAACATAATTGTTGTTGTAATTTTTATCGTTGTTTCACCATTTCTTTTCAAAGATTCATGGAAACTTACCGCATTATGTATGGGTGAAAACACTGCTAAATCACTTGGTGTTCAAGTGGAAAAGTTAAGAACGAAAGTGCTTATTTTAACTTCAATTATAACCGCCATAGCTGTATGCTTTGTAGGTACAATAGGTTTTGTGGGATTAGTAGCACCTTACATAGCAAAAAGCTTGGTGGGGGAAGAACAGCGCTTTTATATTCCGATTTCCTTGTTAACTGGTGCTCTTATGCTTTCTATTTCGTCTATTTTGAGTAAGAGTGTCATACCTAATGGACAAATTTCTCTAGGTATTATCACTTCAATCATTGGAATTCCATTTTTGATAATGTTGATATTAAAGAAAGGAAGATAATAAGAAATGAGTCTTGAAGTTTTAAATCTAAATTATAATTATTCGTCAAAATTTTCATTGACAGATATAAATTTAAGCTTTCACAATGGCATTACCGCAGTTATTGGGCCCAATGGAGCGGGTAAGTCTACTATGATAAAGTGCATAGCCAATATTTTTAAAAGCAGTGGTAATATATTTTATATGAATAAAAAAATTGACCGTAATGATAAAAACTTTTTTACAAAGAGCTTGAGTTATTTGCCACAGTCCTCAGAAAATGATTCAGGAATAACTGTTTTTGAAGCTATCTTATTAGGACTTATGAATACGCTAACACTTCATGTGAGCTCAGCTCAGGTACAAGCAGTTAATGCCATGATGGATATATTTGAATTGCAGCTTCTTGCGCAGCGTCGAATATATGAGTTGAGTGGCGGACAACTGCAAATGGTTTTACTTGCGCAAGCCATTATAAAAGAACCAGAAATACTACTTTTAGATGAACCACTAAACAATCTGGATATACATCGTCAATTTGCCTTATTAAATTTAATAACAAAATTATCAAAGGAAAAAGATATGATTACTACTATTGTCATGCATGACATAAATTTAGCTGCTCGCTATGCAGATAATATTGTAATAATGAATAATGGCAAGGTACATTCCAAAGGAAAGCCCAATGAAGTTATAACTAAAGAAATGCTAAAAGATATTTATAAAATTGACAGTAACATCTATTTAAGAGAACAAGGTTATCCAGTAATAGAATTTGTTGATATTGCAACAAATTCTTAAATATAAATTTTCAATAAAACAACTTAAAGGGGGAAAACAATCTTGAAATTATCAAAAATCAAAACTAACATTTTAGGATTACTATTAGCATTTGTATTAGTATTAACATCAATTGGGTGCAGCAGCAAAACGGCCTCATCAGAGAATGCAGCAAATGCTACAAATTCCAGTACAGCTTCAAAAACAGCAGTATATACCGATATGTTGGGACGAAAAGTTACATTAACTACCAATGTAAAGAAAGTTGCAATTCTTAGAACTATGGATATTTATGTGATGTCTGCTATTCTTGGGAAGGAACTCGATAGTAAGTTGATTGCAGTAGGTCAGAGTTTTAAGCAGACCGACATAGATGGATATAAAAAATATTCAGAAGTTTATCATAATTTAGATAAAATGACTAATGTAGGAAGTATATACGATGATGCAATTAGTTTGGAAACTATGGTAAAACTAAATCCAGATATTATTATTGTAGATAAACAGTTTTATGGATATTCTTGTGTGAATAAGATGATTGAAGTGGGACTTCCTGTAGTTTTTACAGATGACAATTCAGATCCTTTTTATGGAACTGGGAAAAGCATGAAAATGCTTGGAAAGATGCTTGGAAAAGAAAAACATGTAGATGAAATGGTAGACTATGCCAATAAAAAAACTGATTCTGTATTGAAAACAGTTGCCAAGCTAGAGGCTTCAAACGTAAAAAAACCTAAATTATATTTTGAATGTGGTAATGTAAGTCCAAGTGAAATTGGAGTAACAAGAGGGGATACCTCAAATGGTTGGGGATATATATGGCAAAAATTAGGTGCAGATAATATTGGAGTGGGTAATAAAAACAATTCTATGAATCCAGAGCAAGTTCTGACTTCTAACCCTGATCTCATTGTTATAGGTGGCGCAAATTGGAATCCTGACGGGAATATTATGCGTTTAGGTTTCTTTGCAACTCAGAAAAGTGCAAGTGAACATTTGGATTTATACACAAAAAGAGCTGGATGGTCGGATTTGAATGCAATAAAAACTGGGAGATTGAGCGCAATTCATTTTAACATCACAGTCCATCCATTTGCCTTTGCCGGGATAGAAGAAATGGCTAAAATCCTATATCCTGATGAATTTGCCAATTTAAATCCAGAAAAAGATATGCAGGAATTTTTCAAAAAGTATATGCCGATTAAAGATTCTGGAACATTCTGGGCTAACTGGAGTAAATAAATAACTTAAAATATTTTAAAAAGATATATTTACAATTTAATGGAGGCTAAAAATCATGAGAGAATATTATAAAGAGCACTCTTATTCTGGTATATACCCTTCAAGAATAATGCACAACATGGGGGTAAGTGGTAAAATATCAGGAGCTATGAATGTTGTAAGTGAAATAAAGGATGCAGTTGCTATAATCCATAGTCCAAAAGGCTGCGGATTTCATTATAAATATATTGCAAGAAGGAGATATTTACCCTCCTATAAAGCTCAATGTACTAATTTAAAGGAAGAAGATATTATTTTTGGAATAGAAAAGAAACTTAAAGAAACTATCTCGGAAACTATAAATAATTATCATCCTAAGCTAATAGTAATTATACCAAGTGTATGCACAGATATAATAGATGTAGAAATAAATAAGGACATTAAGGATGAATTCAAAGAAGAAACAGATTGCAAAATTATATTTATTAAATCAGAGGTTTTTTCACATATTGATAAATCATCTTCTAAGAAAAATAATGAGGAGAGAATATTATATTGGGATAAACCTGAAAAACAGAAGGGTATAGGTAAAGGGTGTGGCATAGATGAAGCTATGACAGCATTTGTAGCGCAGCTCATGGAGAAGCAGAAAGTACAGGATAGAACCGTCAATATTGAAAGTTTTGCTTGGGGTGGTAATAAAAATTTAGAGGGTATAATTTCTATTTTAAGTGAAATGGGGATAAGTGTAAATTCAGTAATGCCAAGTTGTAGTACAGAAGATATTATTAAAGCACCTATAGCAAAATTAAACATTGTCAGAAGATCTTCTTGGGCGAAAAATATGAAGAAGGTCTTTGGTACAGAATACTTTCATGTGAATACTTTTCATCCATATCATGGATTGGAAGGGATTGAAAAATTCTATACGAATATAGCCGATTATTTTGATATAAGTTTAGAAGCAAGTAAAATATTATCAGATATGAAACAACAGGTATCTACAGAAATACATGAAACCAAAAATTACATAATGAAGCATACTTTTGCTCTATATAGCAACTCAGTCTCAAATCTACCTTACATGATAGAGGCCTTAACTAATGATTATGGTGTAAATCTTAAATATATATGTATAAACATTGATTATAATAAACTAGAATATGAATATATAGACAAAAATATAGTAGAAAATACCATGATGAATATTAAAAAAGTAATTAATGATACAGGAAATAATACAATTATTTATATTAATTCTGAAAAAGAAGATTTAAAAAGGATATTTAAACATGTAGATATTGTAATTAATGGTACAGAGTTTTTATCTTCTTTTAAAGGTTTAAAAACTATAGATGTAGGAAAGTTATTTATTCCAATAGATTTCAATAATTTTAAGAATAACGTCTATGATTTTGCCAATAAAGTTAAAAAAGCTAGAAGTCAGGAAAATTTAATAATTTCAAAATTCACTTATGATGATTTATTGTATCCTACTATTGGGGAAATGGGGCCTACAACTTCTGAAAAGATGTGGCATAAAATGTGGACTTTAAGGAGATGATGAAAAATGCAACCATCTACATCGTGTAATTTATTTGGTGCCTATAGAAGTGCTATAAGTGTTAAAGATTCATATGTCCTTTTACATACAACTGTTGGATGTAATTGGGGTACATCAATATTTCATATGCCATCTAAGCTAAATGATATGAGACAAGCTTCCACTGTAATATACAATGAGGATGTTGTATTTGGAGGAAAAAAAATACTTAAGAAGGCTATGAATAATATTATTAATATGTATAATCCTAAAATATTATTTATTATTTCGGGTTGTGTTTCAGGAATATTAGGTGAGGATTTTGAAACTGAAATAAGAAAATATTCAGAAGGTAGAGAAATTGTATATATAAAAGCTCCAGGATTTATTTGTAGTATGGATGAAGGACAAATTGAAGCAATAAAGTTAATGATAAACTTAATGCAGTGTGAAAGGAAAAAGACCAAATCCATAAATATTATAGGTTTATTATCCGATGATTATATGGTAAATGCTGATATTAACAATATAAAAAAAATGCTTGGAAATAAAGTGGATATAAATTCAATAATACCTTTTGATAACATTGAAAATATAAAAGCTGCTCCTTCTGCAGTACTAAATGTAGTTTTTAAGGGGTTTGAATCCATAGGAGATTTAATGGAAAGAAAGTTTAATATACCTTATATAGTTGTTGAATATCCCTATGGAATAGAAAATAGTAAGAATTTTATAAAAGAAATATATTCTTTTTTTAATTTAGAATATAAAGAGGAACTACGAAAAAAAGAAGAATACACAATAGCAGTGTTAAAAAACATCTATGATTATATCAGACATTTATATTCTATACCTTGTGCTGTGTTTGGAGACAGTTTAAGAGCATCTGCCATGAAAAAATTTCTTGAAGATGAGCTTGGAATGGATGTACAGGTATATTATGAACGGGGAGATAATGATATGAATGAGTTTAAAAAAATTTTAAAAAGCTCTGCTGCATCAATATTATTTGGATCATCTTTTGAGAGAGAAATTGCAGAGGAACTTGAAATATCATTCATAAGATACGTATACCCTATATTTGATTCCATAAGTATTGGAAATAGAGGCTATGTAGGGTTTTATGGTGTAATTAATTTGATAGAAGATTTAATAAATTCATTTATGACTATGAATTATAGAAGAGAAAGACAATATATGTAATTAATATTTTTTAATCATTAGTCGCCCCGTTTTTTATTACTAATTCATCAATTTTTGCTGTCGATATTTTGTTTATGGTATGACAGTGGGGATAACTAAGGAATAAACGTAACTATACGGTATACTGACACAAGAAGATAGGCCATTTATTTGCCTATTCTTTTTTTCTATGCTAATATGTTTATTGATTGATTCTAAGATATTAAAAAAAATAATAAGTCTTTATATAGATTTATTTTCACATAGCTAAGGAGGCTTTTTCAACAAATGATGGAATCTACAAAAAATTTATTGCTACATAAATATAATATAAGTGAAGAAGTAATTAATTTATCAGATAAGGCTTTGGAAGATATTAAAGTTGAATTTGATAGATACGATGCCATAAGGGAGTATAACCAACTAAAAGTATTAAATGCCTTTCAAGAGGAGAGGATAAGTGACTCACATTTTACAAATTCCACAGGGTATGGATATGGAGATATAGGTAGAGACAGCTTAGACAAAGTGTATGCAAGGATATTTAAAACTGAAATGGCACTTGTAAGACCACATTTTGTAAATGGAACCCATGCAATTGGTGCAGCATTATTTGGTAACTTAAGAACTGGAGACACAATGATTTCTATTTGTGGAACCCCTTATGATACATTACATAATATAATAGGTATAAGTAAGGAAAAGAACATAGGTTCTCTTATGGAATATGGCGTAAAATACAGAAAATTTGATTTAAGTGAAAGTGGAACATTTGATTTTAAATCTATAGAAAAGGCATTAAAGGAAGATAAAAGCATAAAATTAGTTCATATACAAAGATCTACTGGATACGGCTGGAGAAAAGCTTTAACAATTGAAGAAATCAAAAATGTTATAGATTTTATTAAAGCTATAAGAAAAGATGTAATATGCTTTGTAGATAATTGCTATGGTGAATTTATTGATACAAAGGAACCTACAGAAGTGGGAGCCGATTTAGCAGCAGGTTCTTTAATTAAGAACATAGGCGGTGGAATAGCTCCAACAGGTGGTTACATAGTTGGAAAAGAAGAGTATGTAACTCAAGCGTCCTATAGGCTTACTATACCAGGTATCGGTGGAGAATGTGGATCAACTTTTGGAGTTATGCGATCTTTTTATCAAGGATTATTTCTTGCACCTCATGTAGCTATTGAAGCATTAAAAGGAGCTGTATTTTGCGCAAGAATTATGGAACTTGCAGGTTTTGAAGTGCTTCCTAAATTTGATGATAATAGAAGTGATATAATACAGGCAATAAAATTTAATGATAAAGATAAGCTTATTAAATTTTGTAAGGGAATACAAAAAGGATCACCTATTGACTCTTTTGTAGAATGTGAGCCTTGGGATATGCCAGGATATGAAGATCAAGTTATAATGGCGGCAGGGGCATTTATTCAAGGAGCTTCTATAGAACTTTCAGCAGATGCACCTATAAGGGAGCCATTTATTGCTTATCTACAAGGTGGATTAACCTTTGATCATGCTAAAATAGGTATTATGATAGCTCTTTCAAATTTATAATAAAAAATCAGGCATAAAAACACGATTTGTTTTTGCCTGATTTTTTTAATAACGTCTGTATAATCCTACAAGTTTACCTATAATATCACAAGTTGGAACAATTATAGGATCCATAGTATGATTTTCTGGTTGTAGTCTTATATGGTCTTTTTCCTTATAAAATCTTTTTATTGTAGCTTCATCATCAATTAATGCTACCACTATGTCTCCGTTTTCTGCTGAATTTATTTTTTCAATGATTGCTAAATCACCATCGTATATACCGGCTTCAATCATACTATCGCCGGATATATTAAGCATAAATAAATCATTTTTATTTTTAATATATTCTAGTGGTATAGTAAAAGAATCTTCAATATTTTCAAAAGCCAAAATTGGCTCACCAGCTTTAACTTTACCTACAATAGGAATATCTATAAGTTCTCTTTTGGTAGCCGTATCTCTTAATAATTCAATTGCCCTAGGCTTTGTTGGATCTCTTTTTATAAGTCCTTTCTTTTCCATTCTAGAAAGATGACCGTGAACAGTGGATGTAGAACTTAGACCTACTTCAGCACAAATTTCTCTAACTGAAGGAGGGTAACCTTTATTTATTACTTCAGATTTAATAAATTCATATATTTCAGCTTGCATATCCCTTTTCTTATCTTTTGGCATAGCTACACCCCTAACTATAATAACATTATTTGAGAAAATTATAACATATTATTATACATGGTGCAAACTTATGTTCTGAAAGTACAAAATATCAATGAATCTTACTAAAAGCTAATTATTGATATATTCCAGAAATATTTGATTGAATAACAGTTTGAATCATTAATTTATGACCTTCGCTGTTAGGGTGAATGCCATCGCTATATAAGTTAACTATATCTTTAATTTTTATAAAGGAATCATAGAAATTTATAATATTAATATTGTTTTCACAGGCAAAAGAATTAATTTTTCTAATGTATTCGAACAAATGTTCGTTAGCCTTACTATAACTTATGTATTTATCCCAATAAATTTCAGCGAGTTCACCAATAATAGGGGGCTGTAAGGCCAAAATGGGGGTTATATTATTGTCTTTTATTTCTTTTAGTAGAAATTTTATATTATCTATAATATTATTTACAGGATAATTTAACAGTATATCATTAGTTCCAGCCATAAGTATAACATGAGAAGGCTTTAATTCTAATATATCTTTATGGGATCTAGAAAGTATGCCAGCAGTAGTATCGCCGTTAACACCCTTATTTATTATTTCTATATTTAAACTCTTGTGAAGTAATTTAACCCAACATTCATCTGAATATACCCCATATCCATAGGTTAAGCTATCCCCAATACAAACTATTTTCATAATAGACTCCTTATATATTAATGATATTTTATTATTTATTATATCACATTATTTCATTATTTAAATTTAGTGTATTAATATAGTGTAATTAATGCAAGAGTACCTCTCAAAATGGGAAATCGAGAAAATTATTCCCAGTTTGAGAGGTATTTGCCGAAAAATAGATCGGAAATATTATTGTAATTAATGTTTATATTGATATTGATTAAAATATTTAACTCATATTTTAAGTGTTGCAACTAATAAAACAAGCTATATAAATGGTATTTTCATCACATGATATTAAATTGAAAATATTGGTATGAAATTTGCTGTAATATTATAATAAGTTTATCATATAGGTTTGATTTGTAAACGAATTCATCTAATAAGGAAGAAGGCGGAACATTTGAAAAGTTGTTATGTTACTGAATTAAGAGAATCTATATCCTATAAAGAAGGGATTGAATTGCAAAAAAAAGCTTTTGATATTGTTAATGCTGGAAAAATAGATGGTATTCTATTATTACTTCAACATAAACCTGTTATTACAATTGGTAAAGGTGGAGGAAAAGAAAATTTACTTGTTTCCAAAGAAAAATTAGACGAACTAGGAGTAGAAATATATGAAACTACAAGAGGTGGAAATATTACTTACCATGGACCGGGACAATTAGTGTCTTATCCTATATTAAATCTAAATAAATTTAATAAAGATGCCCACTTATATTTAAGGCAGTTAGAAGAAGTGATAATTAGAACTTTAAGAGAGTATGACATAAATGCCGGAAGGAAAATTAAATACACTGGAGTTTGGGTTGATGATTTAAAGATTGCGGCTATTGGAGTAGCGCTAAGAAGATGGATAACCAAACATGGATTTTCCTTTAATATTTCTGTAAACAAAGATCACTTTGCACTAATAAATCCTTGTGGTATAACTAGCTTTGGAATATGCTCTCTTGAAGATTTTGTTACAGAAGTAGATTACAATGAAGTTATTTATAATATTAAAACAAAATTTCAAGAAGTTTTTCACACTGAGTTAATTGATAAAGCTAGGCCGGATGATTGGTAAAGATAAAAGATATATTTCAATATCCTATCTACTGTAATATACAAGTTTTAAAACAAAATATCTTAAGAAATAGGAAGTGATATTATGATTGCAAGACCTGAATGGCTTAAAATGAAAGCACCTGAAATGGAAGTGTTGGATAAAATGGAGAACATGATTAAAGACCTTTCTCTTCATACAGTTTGTGAAAGTGCAAATTGCCCTAATATCGGTAAATGTTTTAAAAATAAAACTGCTACTTTTATGGTTATGGGAAATGTATGTACAAGAAACTGTAGATTTTGTGCTGTAAGCAAAGGGATTCCAAAAGACTTAGATGAAGAGGAGCCAGTAAATGTAGCAATAGCCAGTAAAAAATTAGAACTTAAACATATAGTTATAACATCAGTTACTAGGGATGATTTGGAAGATGGTGGAGCAGAACATTTTGTGAAAATTGTTAAAGAGTTGATGAGAATAACCCCTAACTCAACTATAGAGCTTCTAATACCAGATTTACAGGGGAATTGGCAGGCTCTAAGAAAAATAGTAGAGGCAAAACCAAATATAATTAATCATAATATAGAAACAGTTCCTAGGCTATACAAAAATGTTAGACCTAAAGCAGTATATGAAAGATCTATTGAACTTTTAAATCAATCTAAGAAGATTGATGCCAGTGTATATACTAAATGTGGAATAATGTTAGGACTAGGAGAAACAAAGGAAGAAGTAAAAGTGGTAATGGATGATTTACTTAGAGTAGGTTGTGATATTTTAACATTAGGTCAGTATCTTCGTCCATCTGAAAGGCATATATCTGTGGTAGAGTATGTAACAGTAGAGAAATTTAATGAATACAGAGATATAGCTTTAAATAAAGGATTTAAGTTTGTAGCTTCGGGACCTTTTGTTCGCAGTTCTTATAAAGCTTCTGAGGGGATGGAAACTTTGAGAAATTTAAATAAAGGAGTTTAATAAGTGGATTAAGTGAATATTATTTTCACTTGATTCCAAACTGAATAAAGAGAAATTTTGGCTCTAGCACACATGTTGGTGTCTATCTTTTAGATTAAATCTGCTTTCTAAAGATATAGTAACATGTTATGCTGGAGCTTTTTCTATTTAATTGTTGGAAACTAGTATAATTAACTAAAACAATTGCTTGATTTAAATAAATATAATGTATTATAATTTATTTAAATCCATAAAATATTGGTGATGTATAATAAATTAATAATTAAGTATAAGAATTTTTATATATTCACAGGGGGAAAATTTATGAATTACTCGGCAAAGATAGAAAGACAATGGAATAATTTTGTAAATAATAATGAAATATCAAAAGATATGAGACAAGACATATTGAACTCTTGGATTAGATGTAAAGGTTTTAATGTTAATCCCAATATGGGAATGGGCAATAAAAAGGTATCTATAGGTGAGCTAAATAAAATATTAGATGATAGGAAGGAACTTATTCAAATAGCTGTACCAGTAATGCTAGATTTATTTAATCTTTTAAAAGAATCAAATTACTCTATTATTCTAACAGATGAAAATGCGGTTATATTAGAGGTGATGGGAAATGAATTAATAATGGATGAAAATAGAAAACTAAGTTTTTTAAAAGGATGTAGGTGGCTTGAAAAAGATGTGGGTACAAATGCTATTGGAACTAGTATTTATTTAAATAAACCAATACAGATTTTAGGAGCAGAACATTATTGCAAGAAACAACATAAGTGGACTTGTTCAGGAGCACCTATACATGATAGTGAAGGTAAAACTATAGGTTGCATTAATTTATCAGGAGATTTTTCTAACTTCCATTCTCATACTATAGGAATAGTAGTTGAAGCGTCGGATACTATACAAAAGCAATTCTCTATGCTCCAGCAGAGAAAGTGGGTAGATGCGGCATTTAACTCAATTAATGATGGAATATTAGTTATAGATAAAGATTTTAGATTAAAAAACTTTAATTCAAAATTATGCAATATATTAAAGATAAAAAAAGAGGATATAGAGGAGCTGGATATAAAATTCTTACTGAAAGATGTTGTTAAAAGTATTGATAGTATCAGTAAAAATATTAGAATTTCTGATAAAGAGGCTATTTTATATGTAAAAAAACGCAGGGTTGAGTGTAATATAAATGTAACACCAGTACAGTTAGATAATGTACAGAAAGGATTTGTAATTCTTATTAAGAATTTAAAAACCATACGTAATGTTGTTAATAAAATGGTAGGATTTTCATCAAAATATTCCTTTGAAAATATAATTACCCAAAATTCAAAGATGTTATCTGTAATAGATGAGGCCAAAAATATTTCAAGAAATGAATGTTCAGTACTTATAATGGGTGAAAGTGGTACTGGCAAAGAATTATTTGCACATTCAATTCATAATGGAAGTAACAGAAGTAAAGGACCTTTTGTTGCTATAAATTGTGCGGCATTACCTAAAAATTTAGTTGAAAGTGAAATATTTGGTTATGAATCAGGTGCATTTACTGGAGCATCTAAGGAAGGATATCCAGGAAAATTTGAATTGGCTAACGGAGGAACTATATTTTTAGATGAAATTGGAGAATTACCCTTAGAAGTACAATCTAAACTGCTTAGAGTTTTGGACAATCATAGTATAACTAGACTTGGTGGAAAATACGAAAGAAAATTAGATGTACGAGTAGTAGCTGCAACTAATAGAAATCTTTATAGAGAAATAGAGCTAAATAATTTTAGAAGTGATTTATACTATAGATTAAATGTACTTAGTATACATATTCCTCCTTTAAGGGAACGTAAAGAGGATGCGGTGTTGTGTGCTAATTTATTTTTACAAAGGCTGAATAATAAAAATAATGAATGTAAAAAAACATTTGGAAGAAATTTTATAAATGAGATTATAAGTTACAATTGGCCAGGAAATGTGAGAGAACTTGAAAATATGATACAGAGAGCATACTATTTATCAAAAGATGAGATTATTGATTACTCATTTATTGCAAGACAATCGGATGAAAGTGTTCATGAAAATGAATCAATTAATGAATTGATTATTACAAATAATCTGGGAACTCTGAAGAATAAAGAAAAAGAACTTATTTTAAAAGCTTTAAAAAAATGTAATGTAAATGTTGTTGAGGCAAGTAAAATGTTAGGCATTGGTAAATCTACTTTATATAGAAAGATTAAACAATATGATATTGATTTAAAACTTAAAAGTAATTTAATGGGAAAATTATAGTTGGATTTTCCCAAATTGATAAAAATATTTTCCCAATTTGAATTTCTACTTGATTGCATATGGATTAAACCCTTGATATAGGTCATGCTAATTTTGGCATGGCTTTTGCTTTATATAATAAGTGCAGGCTAAAAGCTATGTGTTTAAATTTTTTTAATAAAACTTAATTTTGTTTAAATTTAATATATTATATGGAGGGGATTGTCATGGAAAAACTAAATAATGATACTCTTATTAATATGTATAAGACTATGCTAAGAATAAGAAAATTTGAAGAAACAGCCATGAACTTATTTGCTGAAGGTAAAATACCGGGATTTGTACATCTATATATAGGTGAAGAGGCAGTGGCAACAGGTGTCTCCGCTAATTTAAATGAGGATGACTATATAACTAGTACACATAGAGGACATGGTCATATTATTGCAAAGGGTGGAGAACTTAATGTGATGATGGCTGAACTCTTTGGAAAAGCAACTGGATACGGTAAGGGAAAAGGCGGATCCATGCATATTGCAGATGCTACAAAAGGAATATTAGGAGCTAACGGTATAGTTGGTGCTGGACATGATATATGTTTGGGTGCTGGATTAAGTGCACAATATAAGGGGACAAAACAAGTTTCCATATGTTTCTTCGGGGATGCTTCTACAAACCAAGGAACATTTCATGAAGCAGTAAATATGGCCAGTGTATGGAACTTACCTGTAGTCTTTGTGTGTGAGAATAATGGATATGGAATTTCAGTAAGTCAAAAGAGACATCAAAAAATAGTAGATGTAGCAGATAGAAGCTCATCTTATGGAATTCCTGGGGTTATAGTTGATGGAAATGATATATTGGCAGTTTATGAAGCTTCAAAGGAAGCTATAGAAAGAGCAAGAGAAGGCAAGGGGCCAACACTATTAGAATGTAAAACTTATCGTCAAAGAGGACATTATGAAGGTGACCCTGGAACATATAAGCCAAAGGGAGAACAGGAAGAATGGATCAAAAAAGATCCTATACCAAGATTTGAAAAATATATTTTAGAACAACAGGTTGTAGGTACAGAGGGACTTAAAGATATACAAAGCGGTATTGATGACGAAGTTTCAGAAGCTGTTAATTTTGCAAATAATAGTCCTTATCCAGAAGTTGAGTCTGTGTTTGAAGATATCTATTCTGATATAAAAGAGGGGGTAGAGTAATATGAGAACTATGAGCTATTCAGAGGCAATAAGAGAGGGTATGAGAATTAAAATGCTCGAGGATGAAAACGTTTTGATATTTGGAGAGGATGTAGGTCCTTTTGGTGGATGTTTTGGAGTAACTGCAGGAATGCATAAAGAATTTGGAGAGATGAGAGTTAGAGATACCCCTATATCAGAAGGGGCTCTGGTTGGCTGTGCTATAGGAGCTGCAGCAACAGGATTAAGACCTATTGCTGAATTAATGTTTATGGATTTCTCAACAGTAGCTATGGATATGATTGTAAACCAAGCAGCAAAGCTTAGATATATGACTGGAGGAAAAATGAACTTGCCTTTAGTTGTAAGGATGCCCTGTGGAGCAGGTGTTGGTGCATCAGCTCAGCATTCACAGTCATTAGAAGCTTGGTTTGCTCATATACCAGGACTTAAAGTGGTGTATCCATCGACTCCAGCTGATGCAGCAGGACTTATGATTACGGCTATTGAAGATGATAATCCAGTTATGTTCATGGAACACAAGATGCTTTATGCTATGAAGGGAGAAGTACCTGAGGAAATAAAATCTATACCTTTTGGAGTAGCAGATATAAAAAGGGAGGGGGCTGATCTTACACTTGTTGCTACAGGAAGAATGGTACATGAGTCTCTTAAGGCTGCAAAACAACTAGCGAAGAATGGTATTGAAGTAGAAGTTATAGATCCAAGAACTTTGTTTCCGCTTGACAAAGAAACTATATTTAATTCTGTGAAAAAGACTAATAGAGCGCTAATTGTTACGGAGGAAAATAAGAGAGGAGCCTATAGTGGAGAAATTTCAGCAGAAATAAATGAAAAAATATTTGATTATTTAGATGCACCAGTATTGAGAGTTGCATCTCTTAATACACCTATACCCTATTCACCAGGGTTGGAAAGTTTTGTACTTCCAAGTGTAAAAAAAATAGTTGAAGCTGCTAAATCTATGTTCTAAGATAAAAAATTCTTATCTAAATTGAGTGGGAAGTAAAAAATTCTTTATGATGTATTTGCAATGATATTAAAATGTGATTAAGGGAGGATTATTTATGGGTAGTTTAGTTGTAATGCCAAAACTTGGATTAACTATGACAGAAGGAGAAATAGAAAAGTGGCATAAAAAAGAGGGAGAAGAGATTAAGGAAGGCGAGATATTATTTGATGTAACTACTGATAAATTAACCAATGAAATTGAAGCTAAGGTAAGTGGAGTAGTAAGAAAAATATTAGCTCCCGAAGGTGAAACTGTAGAATGCCTAAAGAATGTGGCTATAATTGCAGGTATCGATGAAGATATATCTGCTTTATTAAAAGAGGCTGATGCTGAGGGAGATAGCATCGAAGATGAAAGTGATAGTAGTAAAGAAACTAAGGAAGAAGTCTCTAAAGAGGAACAACTGCCTAGTAGAGAAGGCAGGTTAAAAATATCACCGGCAGCAAAAAAACTTGCTATTGAAAATGATTTGGATTTTGAAATTATTACAGGAACAGGACCTGAGGGAAGAATAGTAATAGAAGATGTGAAAAAGTATATAGAGAATAATAAAATTAAGGTATCACCTGCAGCAAATAAATTGGCTAAGGATTTAGGTGTAGATTTAAAAGAAATAAATGTAAATAGAAGAGTAATGAAATCAGATGTATTGACATTTAGTAATAATAGCAATAGTAGCAGTGATGTAAATACTGGAGCATACGCAGAAGAAAAAATTGAAATGTCACCTATGAGAAAAGTTATTTCAGCAAGAATGAGTGAAAGCTGGACTACATCGCCTACAGTTACTTATGATATAAAAGTAGATACTAGTAATTTAAAGAAATTAAAGAATGATTTCAAGGATATATGTAAAATAACATATACAGATTTATTAATAAAAATAGTTTCAAAGGTATTATTACAATTTCCGCTTCTTAATAGTTCTATTGATGGAAATGAATTGATCATGAGGAACTATGTAAATATGGGAGTAGCAGTAGCTTTAGAGCAAGGACTCATAGTTCCTGTTATTAAATATTCAAATAATAAGGGTTTAGAAGAAATCTCTACAGAAGTTAAAGACTTGGCTCAAAAGGCAAAGAATAATGAGCTTGAGTCTGATAGCATCAAAGGTGGAACATTTACTATAACAAATTTAGGAATGTTTGGTATAGAGTATTTCTCACCAATTATAAATCAGCCAGAAGTTGCAATACTTGGAGTTAATAAAATTACTGAGACACCAGTAGTTGAAAATGGTGAAATAGTGATAAAACCACTTATGAATTTATCTCTTACTGCGGACCATAGAGCGGTAGATGGTTCTGTTGCAGCCCAATTCTTATTAACACTTAAAAAGTATGTTGAAAAACCAGAATTACTTTTATTATAGGGGGTATCGAAAATGAAATTAGTAGTTATTGGTGGTGGACCAGGCGGATATGTAGCAGCTATTCGTGCAGCACAATTAGGTGCAGATGTAACTTTAGTTGAAAAAGAGGCCTTAGGTGGTACATGTTTAAATGTAGGCTGTATACCTACTAAAGTATTATTGCATTCTTCAGAGCTTCTTGAAGAAATAAGAGGAGGAGAAGAGATAGGAATTAAGATTGACGGAAAAGTAACTGTGGATTGGAAAGGAATTCAGAATAGAAAGAGTAATGTAGTAAATAAGCTAGTTTCTGGAGTTAAAGGTTTACTTGCAGTGAATAAAGTTAAAGTAATTAAAGGAACTGCCAAATTTAAAGCAAAGGATACTGTGTTAATAACGAAACAAGATGGCTCAAGTGAAAAGATAAAGTTTGATAATGCTATAATTGCATCGGGATCAGTACCATTTATACCTCCTATTGAAGGAAGTAAATTACCAGGAGTAATTGATAGCACGGGAGCTTTAAGTCTAGAAAATAATCCTAAGAGTTTAGTCATTATTGGAGGTGGAGTAATTGGTGTAGAATTTGCTAGTATATTTAATCCACTAGGATGTAAGGTAACCATTATTGAAATGCTTCCATACATTTTACCTCCTGTAGACAGAGAAATTTCAGAACTTACTAAGACAAAGTTAGTAAGTGAAGGTATTGATATGTACAACAATTGTAAAGTTACTAAGATTGAAGAAAGTAAAGATGGATTAAAGGTTTTATTTACGGGTGATAATGGCGAACTTAGCGTAGAGGCAGAAAAGGTACTTGTAGCAGTAGGTAGACGCTCCAATATCGTGAATTTAGAAGCAGAAAAGAATGATATAAAAACAGAAAGAGGATTCATCTTAGTTAATGATAAAATGGAGACCAATGTACGCGGTATATATGCTATAGGAGATTGTACTGGTAAAAATATGCTTGCGCATGTTGCTTCAGATCAAGGGGTTGTAGCAGCAGAAAATATAATGGGTAAAAATAAGAAGATGGATTACAAAACTGTTCCAGCTTGCGTATATACTAAACCGGAGATAGCTTCTGTAGGTTTAACAGAGGAACAGGCTAAGGAAAAAGGTATAGACTATAAAATTGGTAAGTTCCCATTAGCTGCAAATGGAAAATCTCTTATAATGGGTGAAAATGGTGGTATTATAAAATTTATTACAGATAAAAAATATGATGAGGTATTAGGAGTTCATATTTTTGGTCCAAGAGCAACAGATCTTATAACGGAAGCTGCACTAGCAATAAGGCTTGAGGCTACTGTGGAAGAAATAGTAAGTACAGTACATGCACATCCTACTATTGGTGAAGCTATGAGAGAAGCTGCTCTAGCTGTTAATAAAGAGGCTATTCATATGGTGAATAGATGATAAAATACTCTGGCCTTTTAGCCAGGGTATTTTATCTAAGGCATATTCAAATAAATAACTAGCCAGTATGCTAGTCTATTTTGAATCCTACTACGTCAACAGAACCATCAGATAGCTTACTATCATAGGAAACCCGTTTCCTTGTAGACTTCAAAATATCCGTCACATCTTTGACTTACTATATATATTTATTTGGAGGCAATGCAATGAAAATAATTTGTATTGGAGATAGTTTAACCTATGGATATGGAGTTAAAAGAAATGATAGGTGGACATCTATACTTGATAAGAAGCTTAATTGTGATATTATAAATAGGGGAATATGCGGAGATACTACTGCAGGGGTTTTAAGCAGGATTTATAAAGATGTATTTTTAAGTAAACCAGATAAAATTATTATTATGTGTGGAACAAATGACTTTATATGGGGTGTTCATATAGAACAGGTTATCTCAAATATAGCTACTATTTTATTTCATATGATGCATTACAATATAAAGCCTATTATACTAATACCTGTACCACTTCACAGTACATTGGCAGAAAAAAAGTGGAAACCAGTTTCAAAATATGGTGCTGAATATATTAATGATAGGTTGAAGAATTTAGGGGATTGGATAAAAGAATTTGCTATAGAGTATAATATAAAGGTTTTAAATTTTAATTCTATATTTTATAAGAAAAATGGAGAAGTTGATCCTATATATTATATTGATGGATTACACTTAAACAAACTTGGTCATGAAAAAATAGCAGAAGAGGTAGCTAAAATAGTAATATAATTATTACCATTTTAGCTTTAATTTATAGCAAACTATTATTAATTTACATACTAAATATTATGTAAATTAATAATATGACAACTAATCTTAATATTGATTCAATCATAAAATTTATTCACCAATATACTATTTTTTCAAATAAACCATTGATAATTAAAGATTTTTGTGATATATTTAATTTTACTGTTTAAATTTAAATAGGAAAGGATAGAATATTTAATGAATAAAATATGTATTTTTAATACAACGATTCAATGTACTGATTGCGGTGATTGTAATATATGCGATTTAGATAAAAATAAAATCTGTAATAATTGTGGTAAATGCCTTGACTTAGATCATGATAAAAAGTCAATTTTAATAGATGAAATTATTGAGGATCCAGAAGAAATAAAAAAAGTAGAAGAAAATGGCTACAATTATAATGATGAAGATAATAATGGAGAAATCCTAAATGACTATGATGAAGACTATATAAGAAATGAAAAAGACGATATACCGCTTGATATAGAATTAATCGATGATATTGATGGATTAAAAGAAGTGCTAGAATTAGATAATGAAGAAGAAAGAAATAAAGTTATTGAAGAAAAGTATCCAGGATTTTTTGTTATTAAAAAGCAAAAATAGTAATAAGAAAATATTTACAAAATAATTTTATAAGAAACTATGTATAAAAGTTTTTGATTTTTTATATATAGTTTCTTATTTTTATTTAATTATGAGGGGCATATTATAAAATATTGATGGAAATAATCGCATAATTCCAGAATATTAATATTCCTATATTCTCATTTGCTTATATTTTAATAAGTAAATGAGAATATAATTTATCAATCATCTAAATCGTTAAGAGGGTTAGATTTTACAGCTTCCCTTAATTTTTCATTATCTACATGAGTATATATTTGTGTAGTAGAAACACTTTCGTGTCCTAAAATTTGCTGAAGACTTCTTATATCCACATCTCCGTACTTATACATTAATGTAGCAGCAGTATGCCTTAACTTATGAGGAGTGTACTTATCGGAATCCAAATTAGCTTTTTTTATATATTTTTTCACTGTAATTTCTACAGTTCTTTTACTTATTCTTTTATTATTTCTACTTAAAAAAAGGGCGTCTTTATCTTCTCTTGATACTTTTTCCAATTGTTCATTGCGTATAGACATATAATTTTCAATAGCTTTAATACATATGTTATTCAAGTATACAGTTCTTTCTTTATTGCCTTTTCCAATTATAGATAGAGTATCATTTTTAATTTTTGATATGTTTATGCCTACAAGTTCTGAGAGTCTCATTCCACAATTCAAAAATAATATTAATATACAATAATCTCTTTTCTCATATTTTTCACCTTTAACTGCATATAAAAGTTCTTTGCTTTGCTCCAAGCTTAAATATATAGGATTTCTACTATGAATCTTAGGAGATTCCAATTCCAAAGTAGGATTTTCCTTTAATATTTTTGCTTTTGAAGATAGATATTTAAAAAATGATTTTAATGTAGCAACTTTTCTTGCACGAGCATAATTACTATTATTTCTAAAATTCTCTGTAAAAGATATAAAGGCATATAAATCTGAAAGTGATATATTTTTAATGAATTCATCATCTATATCTCCAATAAATATTTCATTAAAATCTGCATTCTTGTTTACTTGACCTTTATATAATTTTAAAAAACGGAAGAACAGAGTTAGATCAATTTTATAGTTATAAATTGTATTTTCTGATTTTCCTCGAATAGTTCCTAAATAATTTAAAAAGTCATTTACTTGCCTTGGTACAGTGTTATCAAATAGATTTTTTATATTATATTGCATGTAATCCTCCTTAAAATTAACCCAACTGCGTCAAATTCTTATTTTACGCATAAATAATTCGACGCGAGGGGGATAAATTCCTTCTTTTGTATAGTAATTTTTATATTAGCTTTAAATAAATTTTTATTAAAATAGTTTTTTACTAGTCATATCTAATGTAATTTTAGAAATTCTATTTGATTAAAATTTCAACAGATTTGATTTTTAAATTGCTATATATGTTTATTAAAAAATCCTCTAATTGTCACCTATTCCGCTCCAATGATAATCAAATGATAATGGTTATCAATTATATATTTCAGGAAATCTCTTATTACTGGTAATTCAATTGGAAATCCGCTGAAAATAAATAGGATGCTGGATAGCATCCTATGATAAACAATCTCCTTTAAAACAAAAGCTAAAATTAATTAGATATTTTTATTATACACTTTTTAGAAATCCAAATAGATAACTTTTCTATATATTGGTCTATTTTAATATTTTTTGATTCATCTTTAGCTGCATTATATACAACCTTTTCTATTTCTTCGTTATAAAAAGTAGTTTCATAGCCATTAATATCAAGAAAAACAACTACTGAATATAATGCCACTCTTTTATTTCCATCCTTAAAACAATGATCTTTAGCAAAAAAAACAAAGCAACATTGACGCCTTATCAAATACACTTGGATATTTATCGTATTCAAAATATCCTGATTGTTGTGCCAATATGCTTTCTATTTTTCCATCTGTAAGTTCATCTATACCTGCTTCTCCACCATAAACCTTGAGAGCCTCTTCGTGAAATAAATATATTTGTTCTTTTGTTAATGTAATTATATCCATTACTTAGCTAATTTTTTTAAAGCACTATCATATTTTTTTGTACATTTTTTTATACTTGCAAGAACATCACTATTTTTAGCCTGTTTATAAGTTTTTGATCTATTAGAATTAGAAGTATCTTTTCTTATTTCCATATCGTTCTCTCCTTTATCACTGTGACTCTCATCGTTTATCTTACTCATATCATATCATATCATATCACGCTCCTCTAAGATTTACAAGATACTTGTTATACACAATCTCCCATTTATTATACTATAAATAGGATGTCAATGGAACTTTTAACCAATTACAATATTTTTTTCTTAAAACTATCATTGTATACTAACTTATATCTGCTTATTACATATTAAAAATTAACTTAATTATAAAAAATGAGTGACGTTTATTAGTTTTACTATTATACATTATTTATTCATTAATAAAAGTGTTTTCCCGGAAAATCTTCTCATATTATTGCATTAATATACGGTATTGTATGTTTTATGCATAATAACATACAATACATATACTTAATCTTTATATTTCCTATAAATATATTTAATATTATCCCTAAAATTATCTCCAATATTCTCAATATTAATGTTGAACTCATTTTAAAACCTCCATTTTTTATTTTTAAAAGCTTTTTCAGCTTTACTCATCCGAAGCCAAAGAGCAAGTCAAAGATGCTAGTCTATTTATTTGTTGAATAGGCCTTAATATCACTATTAATTAATATTATTGTTATTAAGATTCCTATAATCCCAATACAAAATATTATAAGTATAGTCTGCATCTGAGATGTTAAAGATGAATTATTAAAAATTACATTTTTAAGAGATTTTATTGCCCAACTTTCCGGCATAAATTTTGATATAGTTTGAATTGATTTTGGTGCAAATTCATCTATTGAGAAAAAGCATCCGCCAAGCATTCCAGTTAATGCCATCATCACTGCTTCAAATATAGTGAAACTTTGATGTTTTTTTATTAACAGAACGATATCATTACTATTCCAATCAGTGCAAATGAATATATTACAAATATATACATCATTGGAAAAGTATTGTTAAATATGCTAACCTTGAAAAAATATTCTGCTGCTAAAAGTATTACTGCTATCATTACTAGCCCCATTATAAATGCAGCTGCAATTTTACTGATTAAATATTTTACTGATTAAATATTTTACATAATTTATTGGTGTTCCTATTATTCGATTAAAGGTATTGTTTTCTTTTTCTTCTATTAAAGTTCTTAACCCCTGTATTACAACAATCCATAAAAACATCACCAAAAATCCAATTAAAGTTACAGTTGTTTTATCTTCTGTGCTTTCACCTAAATTTAAAGCTTTTACTGAAATTGTTATACTGTTATTATCATTTATTTTATTGGTAAGCCGCTTTGAAATATATATTATCATCTTTCATCACATCCCCAATTTTTTCGAATCTCCTATAATCTTTTCCATGGTATTTCCTTCAGATAAAATTGATTGGGAAAGATTTTTTCCATCAGCATTATCATAATTTTTAATAAGTTTTACCTTTAAACCCTTACCATTTTTCAAATCATTTCCAAAGTCTTTCTCAATAACTGCTCCAACATCAATTTCATTGTTATCATCTTTATGATTTTTTATCATAGATATTAATTGTTTTGAGTAACTGCTTTTATCTTCGTCTGCCAAATAGGGGTGGAGGGAGCATTCGTGTCATGTACTGAAAAGTAAATGTAATAATATGGTGTTTTATACTTATACAAATGCAAATAAAAAAGGCAGTTATGCCTTTTTAGTTAATGAACAATATAAGAATGTTGCGTATCAATTGCATCTTACAAATACTGTAATTAAGACAATAGTTGCAATAAACTTATACTATTTTAATTATGGATATATCTTTAATCTTTTCTGTCCCACAAAATTATCTCCTTTTTTATACTTTGAAAATTATTACTGTATTTTAGATAATATGCGATAAACCTCTAATAAAACAATATTTAAAGTTAGCCATACCCCACCAAAAACGTATCCAGCATAAACATCACTTGGATATTCTATTTGATGAAATACAGGACTCAAGCCCCCAAGAAAGCAAATAATTATAGTTACTACTACAGAAGCAGTCCTTATCCAAGCTCTTTTTGTATGTCGTAATATAAGGGAACATAAGAAACCATATGTGACTATAGCCATTAAAGATTGTTTGCTTGGAAAAGTATATTTAATAGTTCCTATGAGTGATAATCCTGCTGGTCCTAAACGTCTAAAAAGGAGTCTTAATATGGCCTGTAAAACCTCTCCACCACCAATTGCTAAAAACACAGATCTAATTTCAAGAAATTTATCAATACCTTTTATCATAATCAATATAATTGCACAAATGGTCACTGGTATTAGCATCTTTAAAGATGTTATGTTATCAAATAAACCCATCGTATATCGCCAATTCTCTGTAAAAATTGTTTTTACTAAATAGGTTACAATGGTATCAAATTGGTTAAATTCGTGAGCTAAAAAATCTTGAGTAACGCCAATTACAAGAGCAGAAAGTCCTAAAAAAGCTACAGCAACTCCTGCTATCGCAACTTTAATCTTACCAAAAGAATTGAATGTTCTTATAGCATTTCCAAGTATTCTTATATTAAGCTCATTAATCTGTTGCTTATAATTCCTATATAAATAGATAACAATTATAATTAGAGATATTATCAAACCACCTATAATTAAATATTTAGAAATCATACGATGATATTTTTGCCAATTAGTTCCTAAAACTTTCCCTAATGAAATAAATGTTGCAGTCCATAAAATAGCTCCTATATAAGAATTTAATGCAAACTTTTTATAGGAAATTTTCATTGTTCCTGAAAAATATCCTGTAATATGCCTAACACCAGGTATGAAATACGAAATTAATAATAGTCTGTTGCCATATTTATTAAACCATACTGATGTCTTATCTAATTTATCTGGACCTAAATGAATATAATGACCATATCGCTTAAAAAGCTTAACACCTAACAATTTTCCTACTAAATACGATATTGTTACACCTATAATTGCTCCAGATGATGCAATTATAATACTTAAAAACCAATTCAATTTTTGTTGATTTACAAGAAATCCACAATAGGTCATAAGGACCTCACCCGGAAGTGGAAATGCAATCAATTCTAATATTAATGCAACTAACAAAACTATATATCCGTAATGATTGAGAAGTCCTGTTATAGACTGCAATTTATAAATCCCTCCAATGTCTACCCTTTACAAACTCATTATAGGGTGAAGAGTGTTTATCTCATTAGTTATTTAATATATTTTCACCTGTATTCTTACCAAACTTCAATCTACTAAGTAACAACTTTTCAATTTTTGTATAAAACTCTTCAATTTTATTTTTCAATACTAAATTATATATATAGTTTGTAATAAAAACTATAATATATGCACCAATAACATCTGAAGGATAATGATTTCCAACATACACTCTTGAAAACCCTACAGTTATTGATAGTATTGTCATTATCATTCCAACCAAACCTAAAGCTATACTCATTGTTCCTATAGCATGGTCGCTTGGAAAAGATGCATCTTTAACATGTGGAACAAGCAAGTTAACCTTATTATGCACAAAAGGTCTGTCTACATAATATACGACTCCAATTAAAGAACTTAATATTAAGTTAATCACTGTAATAATAAATGTGTTCACAGACACTTTTCTATACTCTTCATTTTTCTTAATAACACCTAAAATAAATACTAATGCAACAATACCCATAAATATATATTATACATATTTTGAAAAGAAAATCATCACTACATCTAAAGCTACATTTTTGTTTGCTAAATTATTTATTAATTTAAAAATCTCCATATTCATATTTAAAACACCCTTTCTATCGTATACTTTTGTATGCAACTATAAATTTCTGTAAATATCCTTCTTGTAAGATTATAAAGACCAACTTTGAACATAGCAATCCAAATATAATTCCAGCAATAACATCAGTTGGATAATGAACATACAAGTATAATCTTGATAAAGCTATTAAAAATGCTATACCTATAAAAATTAACCTATACTCGGTAAAGTATACTGATAAAACCTCTGCTACAGCAAAAGAAGATATCGTATGTCCTGATGGAAATGAATAAGATCTGGGTTTCTCAATCAAAAGTTTAATTTCACTTCCATTGTTACATGGTCTTATACGTCTAACTAATTGCTTCATTATTCCTTCTCCAATGATTGTACTTATAATTAATGTCAGTAGAACTATGCCTCCAATTATTCTATGAGGCTTATCTAATAATAAAACAATAGCTATAAGTAATCCAAATAGCCCCTAAGTTTCCCATGGTTGTCATTATACGCATTAATATATCCAAATATTTATTTTGTACATACTTCTTAATAACAAATAAGATATAGTTATCAAATATATTTATTTCTCTCCAAACATTTAAATACACATAATCACCTCTTTTGTTTACATAGAGACTATGGAATGCTGACTTACTCTACTAAACATATAAATTGTTATTCTACTGCATATTAATCCTAAAATTATACCAGCTAAAACGTCTGTAGGATAGTGAACATATAAGTACAATCTTGAAAAAGCTATCAAAGATGCTAAACTGAAAAACTCAAGTGCATAATCTTTAAAATATTTTGCTAATACTCCTGTAACTGCAAATGAAGTAGTAGTGTGTCCTGATGGGAAGGAATACGATAAAGGTTTTGAAATCAGAAGATTAACTGCTGGAATATCTGCTGATGGTCTTATACGCTGAACTATATGTTTTAATATTCCTTCTCCTAAAATTGTACTTAATATTAACGCTCCTAAAGCCATGAAGCCTATATTTCTATATTTTTTATTACTCATTAGTAAAACAGCTACTATAATCCATATGAATCCTCCGTTACCTAAAGAGGTTATGATAACCATAGCTCTATCCATTATATATCCATGCATATTATTCTTTATATACAATAGAATAGAATTATCAAGGCTCTGTATTAATGACATCATCTTCGTTATTACCTCCATTTCCCTTTTCTTTAATAAATGTAACTATTCCTGGAATAATAGATATTATTATACAAGCAATTAATACATAGTAAAATGCTGTTTTATAAAAGGAATGTCTCTAAAGAAGTATCCTCCCCCTAAAAATAATACACTCCACAAAAACCTCTTAATATATTAACTTTAGAACATTAAAATTTCATTAAAAAATACTTAGATATTCATTAGAAATATTATCCGTTGGCAAAAGTCAAAAAATTAAACGAGAGAATATGTTATTATATCTTCTCTCGTTACTTAATAGTAATTATATTATTTTTTGAGACAGTCTTTTTTCTAAGTAAACCTAAAATCTCTATATCATCTTCGATTCTATTATCGATTAAAGCAGTGCCAATAGAGGTAATTTATAATTATTAGAAATTTATTGACGCAACACCAATACTTATAATAATTTTAATTTCAATATTATTACAGCATAAAAATTTTTTCTTTAATATGTACTATAGAAAACTTACTAATAACGTACCTATAGTGAATTAGGCCCTCGATTGCTTTGCCTATTCACTATCGAATTATATATCTCTAAAATTAACTATAACTATCGTTCTTACTAATTTATCAACTATTCTCTTCTAAAAGAAACTAAATGGTTCTATAACTTTTGTGGGAAAATAAAAATACAAGAAAATTTACATCATTCGTAAACTAGCTTGTATCAAGGCTTTGGTGCACCTAGGGTAACCCGAACTCCCGGCCTTCAGATTTATTTTAATAGTTTTTTATCTTTCTACACTTTCCTATAAATGTTGGCATTGCTAGCTTTACTTACTAATACTTTCTAAACAAAACTAGAGTTATCTGAAACTTTTGTGGGAAAAGTGTGGGAAAATTTTAATTAGCTTATTTGTTGAATAGACTGGCTTTTTATGGTGGGTATAATTGGTAGAACATAAATATAAGAAACTAATTAACTTTTCACTTATCTATTTTATGAAGTACCCTGCTAATAGTAATGTGTTAGCAGGGTACTTTATTATTAGAACTAATATCTTGTACTATATTTTTCATATAACTCCATAAATAATTTTAAATGTAGCTCTTCATCTAAAATTATTCTTTCAAGAAGTTCTCTTATATATATATCTTTAATTATTGATATATGATATTTATAATTTTCAATAGCTTTTCTTTCTGATTTAATATCTTCTAACAACATATTTTTGATAAATATTGTAAAATTCACATAGCATGGTGTCCATAATTGTCCATGAGGACATACAGAATTAATATAAATTGGTTTTATCCCTAGAAGTTTAATTGTTTCTCCTATAAGCTCTAAGTGTTTCATTTCAGCCATAGATATTCCACCAATAATTTCAGCATAATCTTCAAATTCTCCTTTGCTTACAAGGTGCTGATACACATAAAGAGAAACTGCGGTAAATTCGCTAACTGCTCCTGCGTAGTCTTGAAGAAGAATATTTGCATACTCTACATTTTGTCTTTCTACCCTTGGTTTTGGGTAAGGTAAATTAACAATGAATTTTGTATGTTTTGATATATCACCTGGCATCTTTGCCTCCTATAAAAATATCAATACAATTCATTTTATGCTGAATTTAAAGTTATATTACACTTTTCATAGTTTTTATTGAGTTTTTCCTTGCCCCGTCATAATTTTAATTTCTTGCTGAAGTTGTGAAACGTTTTGCATTTTTCTATCTCTTAATTGGGTAAAAAGCTGACGCACCTCTGGATTACTAATCTCCATCATGTACTTATTATACATAGACTGCAACATTATTTCATCTTCTAGAGAATCATGTAGAAAGTCAATAGTATTCATTTAATATTATCCTCCTTTAAACAATTGAAAACTTTGGCATGGTTTGTGACAATGTATTATAGTTATTACGTGAACCTTGCTCCATTCCTTTTAGCATTTGCTTAAGCTTTGGATCATTAATCTGCTCCGAAATGTTGGCATATTTTTTAGCCATACTTTCTTCATGAAATTGCATTTTTTTAAAAGCATTGTTCATTATTTCTTGTTCAGTAAGCATTTTTACATTACCTCCTAATATTCATTATTTTTCAGTAATCACAGAATAGTATAATTCACCGTTCGAATCAATTAATGCGGCATAAACGTCTTTAATATTTATAATACCTTTTTTAAGCAATTCATCCTTTAGCCATTTCTCATCATATCCTAATTTTTTTAAGTTTTCTTCAATAATCTTTCCCTCATTTATAAGAAGAGTTGGAAGACCACCACCCATGGTTTCAATATTTAAATCCTTTGGAGTTATAGGCTGATAATCAGATTTTTTTAGAACACTTACATGGCCACTTGTTTCCAAAATTGCATCTTCCATTTCACTAATATTAGGCGAGTCTATACTCCGCATATCAGATAAAAGTAGTTCTAATGGAAAGAAAGCTTTTGCCATGCTAGAGCGGAGAATTTTTCCTCTCGAAATTAATGGTATTGATTCTCCCATTACAATCCTAGCAAAAGCTCTATTTTTTACAGCAATGTAGGATATAAGATAATGAAGAATGTATATAACAGCAATTATAACAACAGTGTTAATAAAGCTTATTTTAGCGTCAAATAAAGAAGCTGCTGTAATACCTCCCATCATCCAGAAAAATGCGAAATCATATCCTGCAAATTGTCCGCCAGATCTGTGTGGTAGAACTTTTCCTTCTACATACAGCAAAAATCCAACTGCGATACTGCGTAAAGAAAATACAAAGGGAGTAATTTTCTCAGCAGGTCCAAATATATCTTTTAATAGTTCCATTATCATCCCTTCTTTACTATATACTTATATAAACTGTTCCGTCTGACTCAAGCATTGCTAAAAATATATCTTTTGGATTGGTAATGCCCTTTTCACTTAATTTTGCCATTATCCACTTATAATCTAATCCCATCCCTTGAAGATTTTTTTCCTTTATTTCTCCATCATATATAAGAATTGTAGGTAATGCTGTCATTTTAGGTGGTAAGTTCATTTGCTTTCGCGTAAGTGGTAGAGCTTCAGGCTTTTTGATAACGCTTATTTTTCCATAGGGTCCAATACAATGGTATCAATTTCTGATAGATTATGAGCTCCTTTTAGTCTTAATTGCCCTAATAAGTTATCCAGTGTTACATGGCAATCAAGCATATTTTGCCTGAGTATTATCCCATCCTTCATAAGGATCGTTGGTTCTCGGTCGATTGCTTTAGGCCATTTTATATCTAAATAAGACAGAAAAATATTTACAAAGGCATATACAAAAATAATTACTATTCCAGAAGTAAGAGAAGATTCTGGGTTTAACATTCTAATAGCAGCCAAACTCACAATTCCAGCAGCTACTAGATAGTTGTGGCCTGATAAAATTCCTACTTGTCTGTGACCCATCAAACGATTTGCAATAATTAATGCGATATAAAGAATAACAGCCCTTATTGCCAGCGCAAAGGTGGATAAATTCTTACTACCTTCCATAAATGAATTCCAGTTCAAAGCGACACCTCCCCAATTATTACTACTATTGATAATTATTTTTCAAGTAGTTCTGAAAGAATAACTGCAATGATAACAATGATGATATCAGCATATAAATGAGTTTTTGATTTATTACCTACCATTTGAGAAAAAAGCATCATATTTAGTGTTTAATTATCAGAATATTTTATACGTTAAAGATAAAGCCTTCTGACTTCTTTTTTGTATAATTTGAATTATGATTTATATTATCAAAAATAGAAAATCAATCTTATTATTCTATTAATGGCACTTTCAACATAAAAATTTATTGAATACAATATTATTCTCACACAAAATAATCATATTAAAAACTTTTAGGAGGTTTAAATTTGAGTATTAAAAAGGAAAAAATTAAAGTCTTCGACATGACATGTACATCCTGCGAATTAAGAGTAGAAAGAGCAGTTAAAAAGTTGTATGGCGTAAAAAATGCTGTGGCAAGCTTCAGCGGCCAATCTTTAACTATACAATATGATATAGAACTCTGTAATCTTGAGAAAATTAAAACTGCTATTAAATCAGCTGGTTATAGTACAGAAAGTTCAAACAACTATAAAATAGCTGGTATATTTATAATTGCAGCTGCTATTATATTAATTGGAAATTCATCAGGTGGAATTGATATGACCTCTAAATTTAATGGCGCTACATATTTTGTTCTATTCATGGTGGGAATACTTACATCAATACATTGCGTTGGTATGTGTGGAGGAATAATGCTATCGCAAAGTATAAATAAAGATATCAAAAGTAAATTTGATTCAATTAAGCCTACTATTTTATACAATGCCGGAAGAGTTTTATCCTATACAATAATTGGTGGAGTAGTCGGTGCTCTAGGTTCAGTACTTTCTCTATCTATATCCATGAAAGCGACACTTCAAATATTTGCTGGCATATTCATGATAATAATGGGGCTTAATATGAGTGGTTATGATTTTTTTAGAAAGCTTAATTTAAGGCTTCCATGGTCTACTTGTTCAGTTAAGAAAAAGCATAACACACCTTTTATAGTTGGTATTCTCAATGGACTCATGCCCTGCGGACCACTTCAGACAATGCAACTATATGCTTTAGGAACCGGAAGTGCTTTTAATGGTGCACTATCTATGTTTATATTTTCCCTTGGTACAATACCTCTAATGTTAACCTTTGGTGCATTATCAGGCTTAATAAGCAAGAGGTATACAAAAACTCTACTAAAATTTAGTGGAACCCTAGTTGTAGTTCTAGGTATTCTAATGGGAACCAGGGGACTTACCTTAGCTGGTGTAAACATACCAACTGCAGCTATATTAACCACTAGTTTATCCGGTAATAAAGTATCATCTTCATCAGGTGCTAAGCTAACTATAGAAAATGGTGTTCAGGTAATTAGAATGACTGCAGATAATGAAGGATATACTCCAAATGATCTATATGTTGAAAAAAATATGCCTGTAAAATGGATAATCGACGGTAAATCATTAAATTCCTGCAACGGACAAATTATTATACCTTCCTTAAACATTCAAAAGAGTTTACAGCCTGGTGAAAATGTAATTGAATTTACACCAGAGGATAAAGATATAAGCTTCAGCTGTGGAATGGGTATGATTCGAGGTGTAATTAAAGTAGTTAATAATATTTCCACTGTAGATACCTCAAAACCTGATCCTTCAATATCAGCTCCATCTAGTGAAATGCCTGATTACAACTTGGGTAGGACAACTACAGAACCTGCTGCCAACTAAAGATAAGAAAAGACTACTTATATGGTTAAATTAACCACTGGTAATTCTATAAATAGGTTGTCTTAACCTGAACAAGATAGAATATTTGTGGTGATAAATTTTATAGTGTTTTAAAAAGCACCTATATCTTTTTAAGAACATAGGTGATTGAAGTCTTAGAAGAGTTAACTTTATCTTCTCATAATTGTATTTTTCTTTTGTTTATATTCTTCCTCATTAATCTCTCCTCTGGCATAACGTTCATTTAAAATATCTAAAGCCCTGTTATTATTATCACCATGACTTGGATGATCTTTTAATTTAATAATAGCGTAAACAATAATAGCAATAAGAATTATAGGTACTAACATCATAAACATCCCTCCATAACCAAATCCATAATACATCATAATAATATTCTCCTTCTATTATAATAAATTATTTAATAATAAATTATTTAATAATAAATTATTTAATAATAAATTTTCCATACATACCTTTTGATGCATGACCTAGGTATTGGCAAATGTAATGAAATGTTCCATTTGCGTCAGTAGTAAAGGCAGTAACTGCCGCAGGATAATTATCATTTGAAGCTGCAGGCAGTGGTGAAACAAAAGAATTATCATATATACCGCCTTGCATCATAGGCATATAGGCGTAAGGCGGAGCAGCATTCGTGATTTCTACTCCATGAGGCATTCCTTCATCTTCATTAACCATTTCTAAAGAAATCGTTGCAGACTTAGGAACTTGAATAGTAGGATTAATTAAACCACCAATGACAAATTTTCCATCTGCTGTTTCAGGACCACCAAACATTACAATAGTTATATCTTTTCCTGAAAAAGTAATAGTATTATTTTTTTTATCTACAGTTGCACCTTTTAAAGAATTTTCCATTAGTTTATTTGCAGTATCTTCATTTAAATAAGATAAAGCAGTTGTTCCATTTCCGCCCATCATACCATATCCACTCATCATACCTTCAAAATTTTTATAATCTTTGATATTTTCATCACTAGTAGAAGTGATAGTGGAATTGTTTATTTCACCTGTATTATTGTAATGAAATGCAGAAATTGAATTATTTTTAACAAAGTTAAAACTCCAAATACCGTAACCTATGAGGGAGACAATTGAAATAGTTAATACTAAGCTCCAACCAAGCTTTGCTCTTCTCATAATATCACCTTGTCCTTTCATTTTATATACGCATAATTTTTAGTAAAACTTATTTCATGTTTATAAATTTAGTATAAAAGACAATTATGGTGGAATTATGGACAGAAAAATATTTTAAAATTATGTTTATACGTAAATATGCCTATGATTATAAGTAAATCATAAGCCAAAGATCAAATAGTATTAAAACAACTAACTAAAATATAAAAAATATACTCAATAATTAATGCTCCAGTAAAGCCCAAAGACAATACAGAGCTAATTACGGACATTACTTCATTTATTCCCCACATAATAGGTATAACAGTATTCATATGGTTTTTAGATAATATTGTTAGTTGGCCTTTATAGAATATTATGAATTAAAATGGTAAATTATTTTTGTTAAAATGTAACTTACTATTATAATCCAGATACATATTATAATACCTCCAGCAATCCAATTTTTAGGCTTACCTTCGTTAAAAATATTTTCTGATTGTTGTCTACACTCATTCATAATATCGTTTGGTATTAGTTTTACAGCAAAAGCAATACCCAGTGGCAATAAAATTAAATCATCAAGATATCCTAAAACAGGTATAAAATCAGGTATTAAGTCAATGGGACTTAAAGCGTAACATACTACTAATATTGAAACTAATTTTGCATAAAAAGGTACATCGGGCCGTTTATATGCAAAATATAATGCTCCAATCTCTTTTTTTATTTTTTTAGCATTTTGCTTAATTATTGAAAACCAAGTCTTAAATTTTTTATTTAGTTCATTCTTCATAAAACACCTCAAAATTGCACTTGCAATATTTTAATTTACTTATTAAATTATCGTATTTTAGTTGATTTATAGTTTACTATTACTTCATTTTAGAATTAGACGAAGTTAGTATAAGTTTTAAAATTTAAGATAAGGCATAGTATCTTTTGTTTTACCTAAGATCTCTATAAAGAGTTTTTCCAAAACATCCATTTCATCTTTTGCTACTATTGTATGTTTTGCCATAGCAAATTCAGCGATTTTGGTATTCATGCCTAGTGAAAAAATTGGAACTAATATAAAGCAAGGCAGATAAAAAAAATTTAATTTTATTGGGGTAATTTTAACTCCTTTTTTCTTTAATTGCGTAAAACATTCTCTAATTGCAAGTATCATTTTTTTCAGTGTTTCAGGTGATTTAGCTAACTCATAGTTATTTGAATTAAACTTATATAATGCTTTTCCTATTGGGACTATAACTGCAACATGAGTTTTTTGCCAATCCATCATATTGTTGTTTTGGCTCGGTGAAAATCCTGCCTTTTTAAAAACCTGTAGCAATTTTTTAAGTCTATCTGTTTTTTTACCATTTATTTCACCGAAGGTCGTAGATTGAAATAGCTTGGCAGACCCTTTGCCTATAAAGTATGAAACAATTCCATCTTTTCTTTCTCCCCACGCAGCTGGAAACCCTATCATTATCCTATCGTACCCAACTGAATCAATATACTTTTGATAGCCACACGGATTATTTACTAGAAAAACTATATTTGAACTTTTATCCTTTCTACTTTTCCGTTGATTACATTTTTAAGTATTATGTCATTCTTTTTTAGTTCTTCAAAACGCTTTCCTCTTGCGAGCATAGTAATATCAACGCCAGAAAAAGCTAATTTACCTCCAAAAATACTTCCAATTGCTCCTGCACCATATATTAATATTCTTACATTTTTCATTTGATTTGCTCTCATTTTTATCCCCCATTAAATTCGGCTAATTTTACAATTGCGTTGTAATTCTCTATATAATAGTATCATTTTTTACCATGATTTAAAATATATTCTTGCATATAAAAGGTATCTTTATTAACCTAAATTAGATTGTAAATAAACTTCTTTCTTCTGCTCTTCGGTAATTCCTATATACCTTAAAGTTTGAGATTTTGAGGAGTGATTGAATATATCCATAAGCAATTCTAAAGATGTACCATTTTGATATGCATGATACCCAAAGGTCTTTCGCAAAGTATGGGTTCCAATTTCTCCTGATATTATAATATTAGTATTTTCATTTCTTTCAATAAGACCTATAGCTTCAGCAGCATTATTTAATATTCTGTATGCTTGCTGGCGAGTTATAGGTGAGTTACTACCCTTGCGACTTCTAAAGACATAAGAGTTTAAATCCAATTCATGATATTCCTTTAAGTAATTCTGTATTAATTTAACAACTATATCTCCAATATAGAATTTTTTTGTCTTTTTAGTTTTCTTTTCAGTAATTGTTACATAATCTTTTACAGTCTTCATATTAGGCTTTAATAAATCTGAAAGCTTTAATTTTAATATATCACTGATCCTTAATCCAACATTTATACCAAGTATAAAAAGTAATTCATTTCTAGTGGATTGACCCTTTAAAACAGATCTCATATTTTTAATTGTTTTAATATCTCTTATTGGTTCTACTGAGTTCATTTTTTATTTCTCCTTGAATCATATTGTATAAATTACATTAAGGATAATGTTACACATTAATATTATATTGTATAATTATGTAACATTCAGAAATACGATATACTTACGATAAATTAATTAAAAATAATAAAGGGTGAAGTTATTTTGAGAAGAAACTGGGAATTAGAAGATTTAATTGAACATTTTACACTCATGCCTAATGAACTATCTCTCATTGGAAATAAATATGGTGAGACAAGACTTGGATTTGCAGTTTTGTTAAAATTCTTTCAAATGGAAGCTCGATTTCCAAATTCAAAGAATGAAGTAGCAAAAGTAGTAATTGATTATATTGCAAAACAAGTACAAGTAACAGGAAATTTATTTGACAATTATGATATGAACAGTAGAACCTATTATAACCACAAATCTCAAACTAGGGAGTATTTTGAATTTCGTGAACCTACAGCCGAAGATGCTAATTCTATGACAAAATGGTTATCAAATCATGTTTTTTACTACGATGCTAATACTGAAACTCTTAAAGAGAAAGTATATAGTAAATTTAGACAGTTGCATATAGAACCTCCAACTCCTGAGCGTATAGATCGTATAATAAAATCATCAATATCTACGTATGAAAAACAATTCTTTGAAAAAACCTTCAATAAATTATCAAGAAAAACTATTGTTAAAATGGATAATTTATTAAACGATCTTACTTCTTGCGATGAATCTGAAATTAATAATAACACAGAAGAATTTATTTCATTTAGTCAATTAAGATCAGATCCTGGTCGTATTGGATTAGAGAGTATATTTAAAGAAGTAACAAAATTAAAAACTATTCAATTTCTAGCGTTGCCAGATGATTTATTCAATAATATTTCTCAAAAAGTACTTAGAAAGTATAAGTTAAGAGCTGTTTCAGAAAAATTAACAGAATTACGCCGTCACCCAGAAAATATGAGATATACAATATTAGCGGCTTTTTTTTGGCTTAGAAGTAGAGAAATTACAGATAATCTTATTGAACTTCTGATGCAAATAATTCATAAAATAGGTGTCAGAGCTGAAAGAAAAGTTGAAAGAGAATTCATAAATGACTTTAGAAAGGTTAATGGCAAAACAAATATTCTTTTTCAAATGGCAGATGCTGCTTTAAATAATCCTGATGGTATAATAAAGCAAGTATTATTTCCTATAGTAAGCGAAGATACACTTGCTAATTTAGTAAAAGAATTTAAGAATACTGATACTGCGTATAAGCGAAAAGTATATACAGTCATGAGATCATCTTATAGTAACCACTATAGACGAATGGTTCCAGAAATACTTAACACTCTACAATTTTGCTCAAATAATCAAATACATCAACCTATTATAAAAGCTTTAGATATTATTAAAAAATATTATAATATAGGTACCCATTACTTCACTAACACTGAAATTATACCTATTAATGGTGTTATTCGTACTGCTATGAAAGATGCAGTTATAGAAAATGATGCTGATGGCCATGAACGTATAAATAGAATAAATTATGAAATTGTTACTTTACAGGCCTTAAGAGATAAATTAAGATGTAAAGAAATATGGGTAGTTGGTGGAAATAGGTATAGAAATCCTGATGAAGATTTACCAACTGATTTTGAAGAGCATAGAGAAGAAAATTATAAAGCTTTAAATAAACCATTAGATTCAGAAAAATTTATAAATGATATTAAGCAATCAATGTATAATTCATTAACTAAACTGGATATTAACATGCCTAAAAATCCCAAAGTACGTATATCTAATAAAAATAATAAAGGTTGGATTACTGTATCACCAAGTGAGCCACAAAATGAACCTATGAACTTATCAAAAATAAAAACTGAAATTATGAGACATTGGCCTATGACTAATTTACTTGATGTACTTAAGGAAGCAGATTTAAGAATAAACTTTACTGATAATTTTAAAACTGTAGCTTCACATGAAAGGCTAAATAGAGAGACAATACAAAGACGTCTTATTTTAGCTCTATATGGATTAGGTACAAATACAGGTTTAAAACGTATTGCTGCAGGAAATCATGGTGAAAATTATGAAGATTTGCTTTATATAAAAAGAAAATTTATAAATAAAGATAATCTGCATAATGCAATATCAACAGTGGTTAATGCCATACTTAAAAGTAGAGTAGAAGATATTTGTGGTGAAGGTACAACAACTTGTGCTTCAGATAGTAAAAAATTTGGAGCATGGGATCAGAATTTAATGACAGAATGGCATATTAGATATCGTGGGCGTGGTGTAATGATATACTGGCATGTTGAAAAAAATTCTACATGTCTATACTCACAGTTAAAACAATGCTCATCTTCTGAGGTATCTGCAATGATAGAAGGATTATTAAAACATTGTACAGACATGGAAATAGAAAAAAATTTTGTAGATTCTCATGGCCAAAGTGAAGTTGCTTTTGCTTTCTGTCACTTGTTAGGTTTTAATCTAATGCCTAGAATTAAAGCAATACATTCACAAAAATTATATAGACCGGATACTGGAATAAGTGAAGCATACCCTAACCTGCAGCCAGTGTTAACAAGACCTATAAATTGGGAACTTATAAGACAACAGTACGACCAAATGATAAAATATGCAACTGCATTAAGGTTAGGTACTGCTGAAACAGAAGCTATATTAAAGCGATTTACTAGAAATAATTTAAAGCATCCAACATACCTTGCCTTTGCTGAATTAGGGAAAGCTATAAAAACTATATTCCTTTGTGAATACCTAAATTCAGAAGAATTGAGAATAGAGATACATGAAGGTCTCAATGTTGTTGAAAACTGGAATTCAGCCAATTCATTTATTTTCTACGGCAAGAGTGGTGAAATATCAACAAATAGAATCGAAGATCAGGAGCTTTCAGTATTAAGCCTTCATCTAGTACAAAATTGTTTGGTATATATAAATACATTAATGATACAACAAGTATTATCTGAAAAGAAATGGTACGATATGATGGCACCAGAAGATTTTAGAGCTTTAACTCCATTAATCTATAATCATGTAAATCCATATGGGAATTTTGATTTAGATATGAATCAAAGGATTCCAATAGATATGTACAATAACGCAGTACAAGCATAACACTAAGTATAAATAAATCCACTCTAATTTTTAAAATTTATTAGTGTGGATTTTATTATAATATCTACATTATAATCCATTTACTTTTCAGTACATGACACGAATGCTCCCATTACCCCAAATAAATATTTGTTTTATTACTTCCATTACTTCCTTTTCCCTGACATGATAGATACATTCTTAAAGATTGCGGTTCAAAAGAAATAGTAGCCTCTATAAAAACTGCTTTAGGCGGAAACATACTTTTAAATCCTAAAGTTACTAAAAAAGTTGTTAGGGCATTAGCTCTAGGAACAATGAAAATATTGTTCAAAATAAAGATAAAGAAAAAATAAAACTGTTACAGACATTAACCCCTCGTGAGTTTGATGTGGTAAAACATATAATAGATGGGAAAACGAATAAAGCTATAGGTAAAATTCTATTCGTCACTGAAGGCACTATAAAAAATTATGTATCTAAAATATTAGAAAAATTACAACTAAGTAGTAGAACAGAACTGGTAATCTACTTGAATAACAAAATTTAACGTGACTACATTATTCTATAGTTACGTTTTTTATAAGTATGTTAAAAGATAACTTTATTAAGATTTTATTAAGAAATTTTCAACTTAAGTTATTATAAAAACTTGGTATAAAACCTTTTCTTAGACACAATATAATAGTGAAAGGTGGTATGTATATGCAAACTAATAAATTAATCACTGTACTAAATGAAAATGGTGAGAAAGTGGATTTAGAATTTATTGATGCTATTAAAATGGATGGAAATGAATATGTAATAGTTGGTCCTAAGGATTCCAATGAAGCATATGCTTACAAGTCAATTATAAAGAATGGTGAAACCACATACTTATCCATAGGCCAAGGGGAAGAGTTTAAAAAAGTATTACAAAAATATAATCAGCAGTAAAAAATATTTTATGTAGTGCATAGGTGCAGTTACTACTATCTTGTCAATGATAGTATATGATTTTTCACTGTTACAGTTAATTTTATTTAAATCATTTCAATTTTCAGTAGAATAAAAAGCTATCTCACTATGCATTTTGAGATAGCTTTTTAACTATTTTACAATTAAATGATACCATCTACTTGATTTCCATAAAAATTTTACATACACCAAACATTATTAACTTCAAATAAATGCAAACAAATAATTTTTAAGTTATAATTAAATATAGAGATTTAATTAATCAATAAGAATTTGAGTTTATAAGCTAAAAATATTTTTTAGGAATTGAAAGGAATGAAACAAATTTATGAAATATCCTATTGATATACACACACATACTGTAGCAAGTGGTCATGCTTATACTACATTATTAGAAAATGCAAAATATGCCAGTGAAATAGGCCTTGAAATTTTAGGTACTACAGACCATGCCCCTAGTATGCCTGATGCACCGCATGAGTGGTATTTTGGTAATTTTAAAGCATTGCCAAGAGAAATTTATGGAGTTACTATGCTTTATGGCTGCGAGGCTAATATTATTGATTATGATGGCAATATAGATTTACCATTGTACAGACAAGAACAGATTGATATTATGATAGCCAGCATACATGATCCAGTAATGAAACCAAATGATAATCCAGATTTAAATACTGCTGCCTTTTTAAATGCTATGAATAATCCCAATGTGCACATTATAGGTCATGCTGGTAATCCTGCTTTTCCAATTCACGCAGAGGAGTTAGTTAAAAAAGCAAAAGAAAAGAATATACTTATTGAAATAAATAACAGCTCTTTAGTTAGATCAAGAATTGGAAGTGAAAAAGTCTGTACAAAAATAGCTCGTTTATGCAAAGAGAACAATGTAAAAATAATATTGAACAGTGATGCTCATTCTTGTTTTAGTATTGGAAATTTTGATGCAGCATTAAAAATGTTAAAAGATATTGATATGCCAGAAGAACTAATTATAAATAGAAGTAAAACAGATTTACTTAACTATTTAAAAGATAAGGGTAAAACAATTGAATCAAGATAATTTTAATAATTAGTATACACTCATGTATACTAATAAAAATAACAGCAGAGGAATAACTTTGCTGTTATTTTTAAATTTCTTTATTAAATTATACTTTTTCATAAAGTCTTTTTTCTATTACTGTAAAAGTTTTTTCAATGTATTCTTTTACAAAATCATTTTTAAGCACTAGGTTCAATTTCAGCATGAATTTATTCAACTTCAATAATTCATTTCTTGATAAAAATTCTAGATCCTTATATATTAAAAAACTTTTTTGATTTACATCAAATTCTTTAATAAGTAGTCCTTCTCCACTTTCTGAAATATACAAAAATAGTGAATTTTTCAATTCAGATTTTTCCTTATATATTAAATTTTTCTCATAGAGCTTCTTTACTATAATATTAGCAGTAGAGGGAGCTAAATAAGCAAGTTTACTTAATTTAGATGAAGTAACACCAGGAAAAGCATCAATAATCCATAAAGCTCTAAGTTGAGGATATGTAAGTTTAAAGCTAGAAAGTAAGTTTCTGTGATTGTTTACAAGAGTTAAAATAAATGTTCTTAAAAGATTATAAAAGAGAACTAGCTTTTGAAGCATAAATTTATCTTCAGAGTTAAAATCGCTAAAGTCAATTTTTAATCCTAATTTATTTAGTTTCTCAATATATTCAAATAAAAAAGTATTGTTTGAATATACAGTTATAGATTTTAAAATTTCTATAGTAAAATTCAAATCCTCTTCATTAACTCCTGAAAGCAATTGAATTAATGCAGCTTTGTCATGTTTTTTCATTCTGTTCAATTTAATTAAATTATATCCATCCTCAGTGAGATTTAAAGTATATAATTTCTTATTTAAAGTTTCTTCACGTACAACTAAATTTTTCTCCATTAAAAGTTTAAGTATTTTTGTTACTGTAGGCGGAGACCAACAGCCTATCTTTGCAATTTCACCAAGAGAGATGCCCTCAAATATTTTTATAATCCACAGTACTCTTAGTTGAGGTAAAGTAATACCTGTTTTCTTAACAAAATTATTATAATTACATTCTATATTTAAAAATACATATCTTGATAAGTTATAAAATTCATGAATATCAAATAATTTATTTTTTAGATCCATATTGTATCCTTTCCTTATAAAACAAGTATGTATAATTTTAACATAGTCTTAAGTAGCAAATCAAATTTTATGTTAAAATATCGAAACTTGTTGTTTATATGCATAAAATAAGATATGATTATTTATGTACCGCATTTCAATATTCGAATACTAACTAATTATAAAAATGTTATAGGAGTGATAACTTGTTAATTCCAAAGTCAATTACATGTTTAAAAAATTACACTAAAGAACAATTTATAAAGGATCTTATCTCAGGTATCATAGTTGCAATTATTGCCCTGCCGCTATCCATTGCCTTAGCTATTGCATCTGGAGTTTCACCTGAAAAAGGTTTATACACAGCAATCATTGGAGGTTTTATTGTATCATTACTCGGTGGAAGTAGAGTTCAAATCGGAGGTCCCACAGCAGCCTTTGTAGTCATTGTATATGGAATAATACAAAAGTTTGGACTGGAAGGTTTATTTGTATCGACTATAATGGCAGGAATTTTTCTTGTTATAATGGGCTTGTTGAAATTTGGAAGTTTGATAAAATATATTCCATCTTCAATAACTACTGGATTTACAAGCGGTATAGCAGTAGTTCTTCTATCTACGGAAGTAAAAGATTTTTTTGGTTTACATATGAAAACTGTACCTTCCCATTTTGTAGAAAAATTGATATCATATTTTAATAATTTTCATACAATTAATTTTCAAGGTTTATTTATATCTCTTCTAACTCTTGGAATAATTATATTATGGCCAAAGATAAATAAGAAAATACCAGGAACTTTTATAGCAATAATAATAGTAACCGTAGTCACAATGATTTTTAAATTAGATGTTACAACTATAGGAAGCCAGTTTGGAAATCTTTCTTCTTCACTTCCACATCCTAGTTTCCCAAGAGTTAATTTTGCTATGATAAACGAACTGATGCTTCCAGCTCTTACAATTGCTATTCTTGGTTCTGTTGAATCCCTATTATCGGCGGTAGTATCGGATGGCATGATTGGTGGTAGTCATCGTTCCAATATGGAACTAATAGCTCAAGGATTTGCTAATATTTTTTCAGCAATCTTTGGAGGCATACCAGTTACAGGAGCTATTGCAAGAACAGCAGCAAATGTTAAAAATGGTGGTAGAACACCAATAGCAGGAATAGTTCATGCCCTGGTGCTTTTAATTATCATGTTATTATTTATGCCCTATGTTAAATTAATTCCCATGGCTTCTTTAGCCGCTGTTTTAGTAATGATTGCATATAACATGGGAGATTGGGAAGCATTTAGAACAGTATTTAAATCTCCTAAAAGTGATTCCTTAGTATTTATAGTTACATTTATTCTAACTATTTTCTTGGATTTGGTTGTTGCTATAGGTGTAGGTGTAGTACTTGCATCCTTCTTATTTATGAGAAAGATGGGTGAAATTACAGAAATCAAATGTATATTAGATGATGAGGAGGATAAAGATGCTAATGAATTTATAGAAAATGTAACACTGCATGAGCATATTTCAATCTATGAAATCAGTGGGCCCTTTTTCTTTGGAGCCGCCAATAAATTTGTGTCTGCAATAAGAGAAATGGGAGTACCTACTAAAGTACTAATAATAAAAATGAGCAAAGTTCCTTTTATGGATTCTACAGCCTATCATTCCTTTGAAATGCTTCACAATATCTGTAAAAAACATCACACAAAATTAATCATATTAAAGATTCAAAATCAACCATTAGAAATGCTTAAAAAATATGGTTTTGTAGAAATGATTGGAGAAAATAATTTTTGTGGTGCAGTAGATGAAGCCATTGAGAGAGCTAATGTTATATTAAGTGAGCATAAATCCAACATAGATAATAAACAAATATCTAGTAAGACTATTACTGAATAGCTAACTAAATTTTTAAAAATAGAGAAAGTTATATTTGAATATATACACTAGAAAATTGCTGATAAGATTATCCTTACCAGCAATTTTTAAAGTACTTATTTTAATAAATACCTTAATTATATTATCTTTGAAATTTTTTGATTTTTTCAGCATAACAATTTCTTTTATAAGTTCTTCTTAATCTCTAAGCAAGAATTTTTTATATAATATCCAAGTATTTTCTTCCCACACATAAACAGATATATTATCAAAGTAGATATTAAAATTGCACTGATTTTTATTTACATAATTCCATATCTCTTCAAACTTATCTTTTATTCTTTTTGAAACTATAGTAGTATGAAAAACTCTTTCCCCACTTTCATTTCTGCTCCAGGGCAACCAACTTTGTGTTTTTAATAAATTTTCTAAATCAGTATAAACTTTTTTTGCTTCTTCTGAAAATGTTGTTTTCATAAATACAACATCATTTCTAAAACTACCATATCCATCTATGTATACTGGTGTTTTTTTATTGTTCCTTGCAAAAGATCCAAGTAAATCCATTAGTTTATCTACATTTTCACTATGAAAAGGTGCTTTCAATGTAATGTGTCCTGGTAATTTAGTTCTTCTCACCTTAAACTTATTACAAACTTCTGTTGTTATTTCATCATGAAATTTTAATGATTCTCCATTCAATGTAGTAACTATAACATATCTCATTACAAAGCTCACTTTCCTTTCATAATCTTACTCAGATAGATTTTTGATATGCTTTTAAATTTTATTAAGAACATAATTTTTTAATAAGACCGCTCTTATTGCATCATAACTTATTCCATCTGATACTTCAGCTTTTATAGGCGAAATTTTATCCATACCTAATTTGTCAGCAGCTAATATAACCTCTTGTTCTTGATCTTCTGTAAAAAGTCCATCAAAATTAATTTCAAAATTTTCTGTATTGCCTTCTCTAAAATACTTATCTATATGTCCCAGTACTGTAGTTAATGTAAGATTTCTTTCTTTAGCAATTTCTTTTATGCTTTTACCATCTTTTATCATATTAATAGTTATATCATGAGTTTTTTCCTTATGATTTGTAGTTCTATTTCTAGTCTTAGTTGTATGCAGAGTTTTAGTTTCTATTCTTTCAGTCCATTTAACTTCAATATTATTTTTTTCTACGTAGTGATTTATTTCATTTAAAAAAGTCTCACCATATTTTTCATATTTCACTTGCCCTACACCAGATATATCAAGCATATGTTCTTTATTCAAAGGGTACCTCAAACTCATTTCCTTTAATGTATTGTCTGGAAAAATAAAATATGGTGGTACACCATCACTTGCCGCTATATCCTTACGCAGGCTTCTCAAGACTTCAAAAAGTTCATTATTCTCAGATATTTTCTTAACTACAATAGCTTCCTTAAAAACTACCTTTTCCTCTCCTTTTAAAACTTTCATAGAATTATCACTAAGTATCACTGTAGGGTATTCGCCCTCTTTTAAGTTTATAAAGCCATGAGATATCAATGTATTTATAAACTCTGACAAATCCTTTTTAGAATAATTTTTCATTAATCCATAAGTTGATAGTTCATTAAATCTATACTGTAATATTTTCTTTTGAGAGGATCCTCTTAATACATCTACAATTGTATTTACTCCAAAATCTCTTTTCATTCGATAGATACAGGATAAAACCTTTTGTGCATCTACAGTTTTATCAACTAATTCACCTTCGGCTAAACAGTTACTACAGTTACCACAATCCTCATATTCGGTTTCTTCTCCAAAATAATTTAATATATATTTTCTAAGACATCCATTATGATGAACAAAATCAATCATAGTTTGAAGTTTTTTATAATCATTTATTCTTCTTTCAGGCTGCTGAGTTCCAACTTCAATTAAATATTTTTGAGTCATAATGTCCTGTGGTGAAAATAATAAAATACATTCACTTTTCTCCCCATCACGACCAGCTCTTCCTATTTCCTGATAATAACTCTCAATGTTTTTAGGCATATTGTAGTGAATTACAAACCGTACATTTGATTTATCAATTCCCATACCGAAGGCATTGGTAGCTACCATAACATTAACTCTATCATATACAAAGTCTTCTTGATTTTGTTTTCTTTCAGAATCGGATAATCCGGCATGATATCTAGAGGCAGATATGTTATTTTCAATAAGATTTTCATATATATTATCTACTTCTTTTCTAGTTGATGCATATATTATTCCCGATTGATCTCTATTTTCATTTACATAATTTAATGTATATTTTAATCTTCCTGCTATTTTTAGTATGTTTATTTTTAAATTTTCTCTATCAAAACCAGATATAAAAACTCCAGGATTATTAAGTTCTATTAGTTTTATTATATCTTTTCTTACTGACTCAGTAGCTGTAGCAGTAAATGCAGTTACTATTGGTCTTTTTGAAAGAGTTTTTACAAATTTACTTATATATCTATAGCTTGTTCTAAAATCATGACCCCATTGCGATACACAATGAGCCTCATCTACAGCCACCTGAGATATATTTAGCGTTTGCATAATATTACAAAATTCAACTGATTCCAATCTTTCTGGTGCCAGATAAAGAAGTTTTATTTCATTATTATTTAATTTTTCAATGACTTCTTGAGTTTCCTTAAAATTAAGAGAACTATTTATATATTCTGCATTTATTCCTAAATCTTTTATATTATCCACCTGATCCTTCATAAGAGATATCAGTGGAGATATGACAATTGTAACTCCATCAAATAATAGTGCTGGTATCTGATAACAAATGGATTTACCTCCTCCTGTAGGCATAACAGCTAAAGTATCTTTTCCACACAATATGCTGTCAATTACAGAATTTTGAGACTTTCTAAATTCTTTATATCCATAGTATTCCTGCAATGCGTTTAATGCGTTATTCATCAATTTGGACACCTCATTCAAAACTTATATGTACCTTTATTATCATACATTATTGACAAGTTTTCAAATAATATTTCAGTAGTCTTCTTTTACTTTTGCTAGATTTTAAATATAATGTATATTTTTTATCAAAATTTATTAATAAATCTACAATATATAAAATTACGTACATTAAAATTATCATATTTTATTTATAAACTAGTTTTATTCAAAGTCTTCTGAGCAATACGAACTTTTTTAGTGAATTTTTTATACTAAGTATTTCTTATATATTAGGATATACTTTACAATTTATGTTTAATGAAAAGGTATTTATATCATATGTATTTTTAATTCAAATTTTTATTTTTAAGAATTTTAATCTTAAAGTTTAAACTTTGGTTTAGTTTACATTTAGTTTAATTTACATAATATTAATTACGTAAAGTAGATGCTCAAAAAATTAATGCTAAATAGTCCTATCATATAATAAATAATATTTATGTCCACATTACGTAATACTATTAGTATTAATTTCAGCAATATGATATCATTAGATGATTTGAATAAAAAATATGAATAAGGTATCTGAAAATAAGTAATAAATCCAAAATGCAAAATAAGCTAGCATACTGATTGATTATTTTCTAAATGTACCTAAGAATGGACGGTATACGAAAATGAGTTTTAAAGAACTAGGAATTAGTGAAGATATAATAAACATATTGAAGAAAACAGGCATTACTGAGCCAACAGCGATTCAAAAAGAAAGTATTAGTTTTATCAAAAAAGGAAAAGATGTTATAGCGGAGGCACAAACAGGTACTGGAAAAACTCTTGCTTTTTTACTACCTATTTTTGAAAATATATCACCTGATGCTCCATCAATCCAAGCTTTGATTGTAACCCCTACAAGAGAACTTGCTATTCAAATAACTGAAGAAGCTATGAAACTAAAAGAAGCTAAAGATATTAATATTTTAGCAGCCTATGGTGGTAAGGATATAGGATCTCAAATGAAAAAATTAAAGAGGAACATTCATTTGATTATAGCAACTCCAGGCAGACTTTTAGATCATCTTGCTAGAAAGACAATAAACCTTATGAATTTAAAAACTCTAGTGCTAGATGAAGCTGATCAAATACTGCTTATGGGCTTTAAAAATGATATTGAAAATATTATAAAAGAAACTTCTAAAAAACGTCAGACATTATGTTTTTCTGCAACTATGAACCCTGAAGTTAAAAAACTAGCCTATAGATATATGAATGACCCTCTAGTAGTAACTGCAAAAAAAGAAAAAGTTACACTGGATAATATCAAGCAATATGTAGTAGAAACTACAGATAGACAAAAGCAAGATGCCTTATGCAGTGTTTTAGATGAAGATAGACCCTTTATGGCTATAATATTTTGTAGAACTAAGAGAAGGGTTGACGATCTTGAAGTGGCCTTATATAAACGTGGATACGATTGTGTAAAACTTCATAGTGATATACTTCAGTCAAAACGTGAAAGAATAATGAAATCTTTTAGAAATGGAGATATTCAATACTTAATAGCTACAGACGTTGCCTCTAGAGGATTAGACATAAGCGGAGTTAGTCATATATATAATTATGACATTCCAGAAAGTTCAGAATCCTATATTCACCGCATTGGCAGAACTGGAAGAGCTGGTGAATATGGATATACCTGTATGTTTATTGACCCTAAAAACAAAAGAGAATTAGAGGAAATAGAGAAGGCCATAAAATTTAAGATACCAAGAAGAAAATTAGATATATAAAGCTTTAGATATGTGACTATAGATAGATTTGAATTCTAAGAAATCTATCTATAGTCATTGTTAATTTTGAATAACTTATATTAATAAAAATCCTTCACTTTTCACATTAGAAACCAATATTTTTCGATCATTTAAACAAGCTACTTTTTATATATTAACTAGACAATTAAATATTTTCACTTAATTTATTTAACTATATAGTTAAATTTTCATTATAAATTAGTGAATATTTATTCTTTCCATCTAAATAATCTTTTTTCTAAAGCTACTAAAGAATAATTTACCGACAGTCCTAGTAAAGCTAATATAATTATAATTGAAAACATCTCAGGTATCTTGATGTTTGATTGATAAAGATATAATAAATATCCCAAACCTGTATTGGCACCAAGCATCTCAGCAGCAATCAATACTAAAATAGAAGTTGTTGCACTGATTCTTATGCCTGTATAAATTGATGTCAAAGCGCCTGGGAAAATTACCGTTTTAAATAAACAGAAATTTGAAACACCCATTGATCTAGCTCCCTTTATAACTTGAGGATCAACATTTTTAACACCTGAAATGGTGTTTAAAAGTACAGACCATGTAACTGCCCAAGCTATTACAATTATTTTAGAGGTTTCCCCTATGCCAAAGAAAAGTACAAATACGGGAAGAAGTGCCAAAACCGAAAGATTTCTAAAAGTTTGCATTAGGGGATCTATAAATTTCTCGAATTTTTTAAACCAACCTATTATGAGACCCAAAGGTATTGCTATGATAAGCCCTACAATAAATCCAGTTAATGACCTTTGAAGACTTATAAAAAGATTTGGATATATATCCCCTGAAATGAATAATCCAAAGAATGTAACAAAAATTTTTGAGAAAGGTGGTAAAAACACAGGATTAATTATTTTAAGTCTAGCAATAAATTCCCATAATCCAATAAAAATAAATATAGCTAGCAGCTTGTAAATCACTTCATATATTTTTCTAAAAATTTTTGCTACTGCTACATTTACTCTATTTAACTCCTTTACTAAAACTCTATTTCCTTCATTTAAGTTTTTTAACAACATTTTCTATCCCCTCCATGTAAGTTTTAATAATATTCTATATTTCCCATGTAATCCTTATATATCCAAACGAACTTATTTTAATATTAAACTTCAAACTTAATTAAAAAAAGCTGAGTAAAAATTTTATTTAGGTTTTAACCCAGCTTTTTTAATTTATATTATCAATAGATTATATATAAATCTTAAATTAACATTTTAGTAATACAAATCATGTAATCAAAATATTATTTTGGAGCATAAGCATTAGTATAAATGTCAGTAGGTTTTATATCTCCTTTTTTCCATAATCCTATACTTTGAGATATATCAAACCATTTATTTATATATTCTGGATTTATAGTTTTATCTTCATCGTACCAGAATGCACTTAAATCATCTGGTTTAAGTTTTAACCATTTAGCAATAATTTCTTTAGATTCCTTAGGATGTGAATTTATATATACATGTGCCTTATATAACGCTTCAGTAAATCCTTTAACTACATCAGGATGTTCTTTTATAAATTGATCACTAAAACCACGCACTGAGAGACCCGCCCCAGGAGAATGAAGAATATCCCAGCTTGTCCCAATCTCACGCACTCCACCAGCCGCAACTGCTAGTCCTGCATAAGGTGGATGGGAAGTTGTCACATCTACTAACCCTTGTACTAAAGACTGTTCCTGTTGTCCTGGATTTGGCAATGTTACCCATTTTATATTTTCAGTTTTGCCTTTTTGCTTTAAATAATATTTTATATATCCATCTGTACATCCGCCTACACCAGAAATAGAAACTTTTTTACCATTGATATCATCCAAAGTTTTTATGGGACTATCATTTTTCACCAAATATCTTACATGAGGATATTTGGGATTATCTACCATACCAGGTGCAACGGCTGTAACCTTTATCCCAGCTAATCTGGCTTGCGCTACATTGGGTGGATGTCCCCCAACAAATGCGTCATTTATTCCCTGTGCAATAAGTTGATATTCCGTTATACCAGGTTTAAGTACTCCTGTGTATTGAATCTTAATACCCTGTTCTTTAAAATATCCAAGTTCATCAGCAATATTCAGTTCATTAAAACTTGTCTGAGTCACCATTCTAATTGTAAACAATTTTTTTGATCCATCTGTTTCAGTACTAGTACTCTGACTTTTGCCACAACTTGTTAGTGATAATACAACTAAAAGAGATGTTATAGTTGTTACTAAGATCCTAAGTTTCTTTTTCATATTAAAGCCTCCATTTACTAATATATTAAAGTTTAAATAACTTTCAGATTTTGATAATACATGTTAAATTGATAATAAATAATAATTTAAAAATTGTTATCTTTAAGCTCCAAGTATTATTATTCATATTTGTTTTATAGAATAAAATATCAGAAGCTACTTTATAAAAAAGAGGTAGCTTTTATTTTAAAAGCTACCTCTAGTTATCTAGTGAGTATTAATATTAAACTACTATTTAGTTTAAATAAACTTAAATTATTTACGTATACATTCAATTAAATTTTTAGAAACATAAGTCTGATGATAATGCATTGAATACAAAACATTCTTAAGATATGTGTAATTTTAAAATAAATTTTTACTATCATAATCTTATAATTTCAATCTTTTTAAATTTAATGAGTTAATTAGCACTGATATTGAGCTCAAACCCATAGCTCCCGCTGCTAAAACTGGATTTAAATAGCCCATAGCAGCAATTGGTATTCCTATTAAATTGTAAATAAACGCCCACAATAAGTTTTGTTTGATTTTACACATAGTCTTCTTTGATAGCTTAATTGACAATGGTAATGCGCTTAAATCATCTCTTAATAAAATCACATCTCCTGTTTCAATAGCTACATCAGTACCAGTACCAATTGCAAAGCCTATGTTTGCTGTTGCTAAAGCTGGTGCATCATTTATACCATCTCCAACCATGGCTACAATATTACCTTTATCCATTAATTTCTGAATAACCTCCGCTTTATTTCCTGGTTGAACTTCTGCCATAACATTTTCTATACCAACTTTGTTCGCCACAGAAAAAGCTGTCTTTTCATTATCTCCAGTAAGAATATAAACCTCTATCCCCATTTTTTTAAGCGAAGAAACTACATCTTTAGATTTATCCTTAATCTTATCTGAAAGAGCTAAAACTGAAATTAAATTATTATCTATAGCCATAAGTACTGCAATTTTACCTTCTTCTTGAAATGAATTCAAAGTTGTCTCAGCATTTTTAAGATCAATTTTATTTTCTTGCATTAGCTTCTTTGTTCCAATTAATACAATTTTATTGTTAATAACTGCTTGAATTCCTTTTCCTGGTATAGCTTCAAAACTTTTGACTACTGCACTTTCTTCTTGTTGATCTATTATTTCTTTTCCATTTTCATATATAGCTGCACCAATAGGATGTTCGGACCTTTTTTCAGCCACTGCAGCAATATGTATTATTTTTTCCTTATCATATCCATAGCTTTTATCCAATATAATCACATCAGTGACCACTGGCTTCCCTATGGTAATAGTACCAGTCTTATCAAATACTATAGTATTTATTTTGCATATTTTTTCTAAATCTTCACCATTTTTAATTAATATTCCATTTTGTGCTCCCTTACCCATTCCTACAATAATTGCTGTAGGGGTAGCAAGTCCAAGTGCACATGGGCAAGAAACAACCATAACTGAAACGGCATTAATTAAAGCAAAATCCAGTAATTGGCTTTGATATATAATAAAATACCAAACTAAAAATGTACTAAATGCTACTAAGAAAATAAATGGTACAAAATAACCACATATTTTATCCGCAATTTTTTGTATTGGAGCCTTACTTTCCTGAGCCTCTTCAACCATTCTTATTATGTTAGAAAGAACTGTTTCATCTCCAACTTTTGTAGCTTGAAATTTAAATGTACCATTTTTGTTCAAAGAAGCCCCTGTTACAAAATCTTTTTCATTTTTCTTAACAGGTATACTTTCACCTGTAAGCATAGATTCATCAACCATTGAAGTACCTTCTATAATTATTCCATCCACAGGGATCTTTTCACCCGGCCTCACAATGACAATATCTCCAACTAATAATTTTTCAATTGGTATATCTACTTCAACAGTATTTCTTAAAACTCTGGCCTTTTTAACTTTAAGCCCCATTAATATTTTAATAGCTTTTGATGTTTTCCCTTTAGCAATTGATTCAAGATACTTTCCAAGTAAAACTAAAGTTATGATTACAGTTGAAGATTCAAAATATATATTCCTCATTCCATAAAGGAAAGATGGTCTTTGAAAAAATACAATATACAAACTATAGAAATATGCTGTTGTAGATCCTACCACAACAAGTAAATCCATAGTGGCAACTTTGGCACGCAAAGCATAAAATGAATTTTTATAGAACCTAAAACCTATTATAAACTGAACGGGAGTAGCTAATGCAAACTGCAATCTCCAATCATGAAGTATTAGTGCTCTCCATCTTAAGTACGCAATAAATGCACCAATTTTTGTAGTAGAATTAGGATCTATGTAATCATGACAAAATCCTAACCCCCCAAGTATCATAGCTAAAATTAATGGGGAACTTAAAACAGCAGAAATTATAAATGTATTTCTTAATTTATTTTCTTGTATCAAACTAGGATCTATCCCATTATCACTGTCTTCTTCATTTTTTCTTACTGAAAAACCCAATAATTCTATTTCTCTCTTGATATTATCTAGTTCAATTTTACTTGAATCATATTGTAATTTAGCTTTTTCAGTTGAATAACTTACATTCACTCTATTAATTCCCTCAAGCCTCTCTAAAGTTGATTCAATACTAATTGAACATAAAGAACATGTCATTCCATATATCCTTAAAGAAATACTTTCTATCATTTTATCTATCACACCCTATTTTATGCAAAATATAAAAAAGTGGCATTACATTGTAACACCACCTCTAGTTCTTCTAGTTGGTAATTGTACTATTATTAACTATTCATATTTTTATAAATTCTTAAAAAATAAAGCTTTAAGCTATTTTATAATATTTACGGTTTCTTGTCTTCTTGGAGCTGCTTTAGGTTTTTCTCCAGCATTATAACCAAAAGCACCTGATCCATATGGAATATAACCATCAGGTATTCCTAACTCTTTAAATAAAGCTTTACCTTCTTCTGTGGTGTAAAGAAAATTTACAGCATGAATCCAAACAGAACCAATGCCTAAAGCTTCAGCTGCTAGAAATAGATTTCCTAGTGCAAGAGCACTATCAGCTACTGGGGCAATTGCCTTTTCATCCGCAGATACTATAATATAGGTTGGAGCATGATAAAAAGCACTAAAATCTTTTGCTTTTGTTCTTTCTTCATATATTTTATTTCCTGACTTTCCGAATACAGCTTTTGTCACATCATTTATTTTTTGTAATACCTCTTTATTTTGTATTACAGTAAAATGCCAAGACTGCTGATTAGCTGCACTAGGAGCATACTTCCCTGCCTCTAATATTTGTTGTAATTCTTCATCTTTTATCTGTTCACTTTTAAAGGCTCTAACACTTCTTCTTTCTAATAAATTTCTTAATGCTTCACTCATTTTTATTCACCCTCACTTATATTATTTTATTTTGTGCTTTAATGATTTTATTAAAGCACAAAGGGAAATCTCATTATTATGAGATTTCCCTCTAGTTTCACTAGTCAGAATAACCTAACATTCCTATATATTTACTATTATTCTATAGTAATTAAATAATTTTGTCAATTATTATTTAATATATTAGATATATTTTTCAAATAATAATTATATTTTATTGTAAATTCTTTAACCATTTAAAACATTTCCACCATTTACATGAATTGTTTGACCTGAAACATAGGATGAATCATTAGAGGCTAAAAATACATAGGCTGGAGCAAGTTCTACTGGTTGACCCGCTCTTCCTAAAGGTGTATCTAATCCAAATTGAGAAACTTTATAATCACTATAAGAAGAAGGTATAAGTGGAGTCCATATCGGACCAGGAGCAATATCATTAACCCTTATATTTCTACTTTCTAAAGAAAGTGATAATGATCTTGTAAATGAAACTATAGCACCTTTTGAAGATGCGTAATCAATTAGGGTTTCATTTCCCTTATAGGCAGTAATGGATGCAGTATTTATAATTGAATCTCCATTTTTTAAATATGGCATTACTGCTTTTGTCATATAAAACATACCAAATATATTTGTCTTAAATGTCCTTTCTAATTGTTCATTTGTTATATCCTCAATACTATTTTGAGGATGCTGTTCTCCTGCATTATTAACAAGTATATCTATTTTACCGTACTCTTTCATTATTTTATCTACTGCTTCCTTGCAAAATTGATCATCACCAATATCTCCAGAAATAAGTAAACAAGAGGAACCTTTTTCTTCTATAATTTTTTTAGTTTCTTTTGCATCTTCATGTTCATTTAAATAAATTATAGCTATTTTAGCTCCTTCTTTAGCATAGGCTATTGATACAGCTTTACCTATTCCACTGTCCCCACCAGTAATAATAGCTATTTTGTTTTTAAGCTTTCCGCTACCTTTATATTCAGGGTTATCATATATTGGTCTAGGATTCATTAATGTTTCTAATCCTGGTTGTTGATTTTGTTTTTGCGCAGGTATAGTTTCAGGATAATTTAAAGTACTTACCATTTTTATTCTTCCTTTCTCTTTATAAAATTAAATTTAACTTTATAAATTATAGTATTATTAATTGTTATAGAATATATACTAAAACTACAAGGCAAGTAATTTTCATAATATAAAATCTCATTAAAAATCATCCATTTTTTAATATGTAAACTATTTAATATATCAAACTTTATTAGAAAAATAATTATATATAAACATTTATATTTTTCATAAGTAATTTAGAATATGTGTGTAAATAAAAAAAGCTACTATAATAATAGCAGCTTTTTACATAATATGAAATTATACATTTATATCTACATTTATATCTAAAATTTCTTTATTAGCTTCTAATACAGGTTTAACACAAGTATTTATAAAATCTGTTACCTGACCAGGTGCTCTTCCAACAAAGTTTTTAGCATCCAATATTGATAAGATTTCTTCTTTCTTTATGTTGAAAGCAGAATCCTTTGCTATTAGTTCTATTAGATTATTGTCAAGTCCATCCTGTTTTACACGTTTTGCAGTTTCCATAGAGTAAACTCTTATTTTCTCATGTAGTTCCTGTCTATCTCCGCCTCTTTTAACAGCTTCCATTAATATGTTTTCTGTAGCCATAAATGGTAGCTCATTGTTTACACGAGCAGCAATAACCTTATCATATACAACGAAATTGCTAGATACATTTATGTATAGATTTAATACTCCATCTAAAGCTAGAAAAGCTTCAGCAATTGAAATTCTTTTATTTGCTGAATCATCAAGTGTTCTTTCAAACCACTGTGTTGCTGCTGTTATAGCAGGATTAAGAGAATTTACAATTACATATCTTGCTAGAGATCCAATTCTTTCTGATCTCATAGGATTTCTCTTGTAGGCCATAGCAGAAGAACCTATTTGATGAGCCTCAAAAGGTTCTTCCATTTCTTTAAAACTTTGAAGTATTCTCAAGTCATTACTGAATTTATAAGCACTTTGAGCTATTTCTGAAAGTGTATTAAGCACTATGGAATCAACTTTTCTAGAATAAGTTTGGCCAGTTACACTGTAAGCTTCCTTAAATCCCATTCTTTCTGTAACCTTTTTCTCCAATGTTTTAATCTTTTCTTCATTACCATCAAATAACTCCATAAAACTTGCTTGAGTACCTGTAGTTCCCTTTACTCCTCTTAGTTTTATGGTATCAATGACAAAATTTATACTTTCAAGATCTAAAAGTAAATCCTGCATCCAAAGAGTAGCTCTCTTTCCTACAGTAGTAAGCTGAGCTGGCTGAAGATGAGTATATCCAAGAGATGGTAAATCTTTATATTTTAATGCAAACTCTGACAAATGCTCAATAACATTTATAATCTTGTTCTTTATTAATATTAAAGCATTCTTCATTATAATTATATCTGTATTATCCCCTACAAAACAACTTGTAGCACCAAGGTGAATTATTCCCTTAGCCTTAGGACATTGAACTCCATAAGCGTATACATGACTCATTACATCATGTCTAACTTCTTTTTCTCTCTTTTCTGCCACTTCATAATTGATATCATTAACATGAGCTTTTAATTCATCTATCTGCTCATCAGTTATATTTAAGCCTAATTCTTTCTCACTTTCAGCTAAAGCTACCCATAACTTTCTCCAAGTCTTAAATTTCATTTCATCAGAAAATAGATATGACATATCTTTTGATGCATACCTAGTATTTAGCGGTGTTTGGTAAATGTTTCTCATATAAGTTTCCTCCTAGCGAACATTGCTTAATGTAAAATAAATATATTTCATATTATATCATACATTCATAAATATTTAAATTTACATGTTCGTAAATTTAAATATTTATTTCTTTGCTAAATTTTTACCTTGCCAGATTTTATAAATGTTATTTGCTATTTGCTATTAAATCTATTTTATATTAACTCAACAGAATATTTAATCATAAAGTCAACTTGCTATAGTCTATTCTCACTTTACCTCAAGAATTCGTGCCCAGCAAGGATCTAAATTGGGTATGAAACATTTATTATTTTCAATTTTAAATGTTTCTTTATTATTCAAAATATCAATCACATTACTCCCTTTTACAGGTATATCAACTTCCATAGAACTAGACTTTTCTGATAAATTTACTATAATAATTATACACTGTTCTTTGGTTATTCTAGCATATGCAAATTGTTCATTCATTACCTTGATTTGCATATATTGCCCCTGCTTTAATGCATTAGAATCTTTTCGTATTTCAGCCAATTCATGGATTAATTTTATTAGCTTTTTATTACAATTACCTGATGATATACTTATTAAATCAAGTTCTGGACGCAAATCATCATCGGTGTTATTTTTTGTACCTTTAATTCCCCACTCACTGCCATAATAAATAGAAGGAATACCTGGCATAGTAAATAAAAGTACGTGCAATGGGTAAATATAATCTGAATGATTTAATGTGCTTGCAATTCGATTCACGTCGTGGTTATCAACAAAGTTATATAAATAAATATTTCTATATATACCAGAGTTCTCCCCAAACTGGCGGTTAAAAGAATAAGCGATTTCAAAATAGTTTTTGTCGTTATGGCTAGAATATAATCCTTTGTAACACTCATAATTTGTTACAGAGTCAAGCATGTTAGTATTCACCCAGCGATTATAATCACCATGTATAATCTCCCCCATAAGCCAAAAATCTGGTTTTATTTTTTTACATATGGAAGATAATTCAGTAATAAAATTAAAGTCAAGGCAATCAGCACAATCTAAGCGTAATCCATCTATGTGAAAATCTTTAATCCACATTGTTACAGCTTCAAAGAGATATTTCTTTACTTCTGGATTACAGAGGTCCAATTTGACAAGATTATAGTATCCGTTCCATGTATCATAGCTAAATGGATCATTTAATGGGCTCCTTTGATTAAAATTCAGATTTTTGAACCAACTGCAGTATGATGATTTTTGTCCATTTAAAAGCACATCTTTAAACGCCCAAAAATCACGGCCTACATGATTGAATACACCATCAATTACCACCCTAATATTATTATCATGAAGAGTCTTTACAAGTTGGATAAAAGTATCATTATTACCTAAACGTCTATCAACTATATTATAGTCTGATGTGTCATAACCATGAGAAGTCGACTCAAATATTGGACCAAAATAAATAGAATTAGCACCTAGATATTTAATGTGCTGAACCCAATCATAAACCTTTTCTAAACTTTCTACAGGATTTGATTTAAAATCATTATACTTTGGTGCCCCGCAAAATCCTAGTGGATAAATATGATAAAATGTTGCTTCCTTATACCAAGTATTCATATTAAGACCTCCTTGAAGATTTGACAATACAAATAATATAATTCTTTATTATACTATTAATTATACTATTAATTATTGACTAATTATCAATGAATCTTGCTTAGTGGTAGTTTTTATTTTCTCTAAGTAAAGGATAACATAAAAAGGATAGCTATACTACGTGT